>ONDL01000022.1 GCA_900316555.1 uncultured Eubacteriales bacterium
CGGCGACACGGTTTCGGTTGACTTCAACACGGGCGTCATCACCGACGAAACCACAGGCAAGACATATCAGGCAGAGCCCTTCCCCGAGTTCATTCAGAACATCATTCAAAAGGGCGGACTTATCAACTCAATTCTTTAAAATATTGAAGGGTCGGCTGAGTGCCGACCCTTGATTTATGCCATGAAATTGTATCAGAGCGCCGAATAGCCGTAGCTGTTGACGAGAGCCTCTATCTTTTCGCCGCGCTGGCAGATCGGGCAGCGGTGCGGCTTGTAGCTCTGGTAGTCGCCGAGGTCGTTCGGGTCGAAAATCGAGTGGACGGGGTGACCGTCGCACTCCTCGACAGTCGCGAAAATTGCAGAAATACCTACGACGATACCGCCGTAGTATTTGATTGCGTCGACCGCTGCGAGAGCGGTTTTGCCCGTGGTGACGGACGCGGCGAGAATCAGGACGTGCTTGTTGTGAACCATCGGGATAAGGTTGTCGCGGAAAATCATCTGACCGCCGCCGATGAATTCGGGGCTGACGACGTAGATAGTCTGGTGGGCGTTCATGTTGACGAAGTTGTCCGCGGTCAGTTCGCGCGCGATGGAAGCGCCGATTACCTCGGTGCCGTCAAGACAGATGATAGTGTCGACGATCGTTGACGCGCGGTATGCGGCAACCATCTCCTTTGCGACAGCCTCAGCCTCGGACAGACGGGTTTTCTGAGTCGTCACGTCGATGTAGTAGTTCGTGTGGCAGTGCATGGTCGCAAAGTGACCCTTCTTGACGCGCAGAAAGACATTTTTGTTTTTGGTTCTGATTTTATATTCGCGTGACATAAGCGCCCTCCCGAAAAATTCATAAAAATTATTTTCTGATATAATTAATCTTACAACATATTGACAAAAAATGCAAGGGCTTTTTCGCATATTGCGCAAATTTGATACAAAAAAGGAGAGGCTTGAATTCAAACCTCTCCGATTTTTTATACTTTAAGATGAATCGTCAGCTCAGCCTTTTCGATTATGCGAAGGTCGTTGTCGTAGGAGCAGAGCTTGCGCGCCTGCTGCAGATCGACCCAGATGTAGCTGTCGATCTCCTCCTCCTGAATCTTCACGTTGTCGGTGAAGGCTCGCGCGAGGAAGAATACAACGCGCTTGCGTATCTTGCCGAAGGGACTGTACTCGCTGATTTCGCGGAAGCCCTGAACGAGAGTAACGTCCAGTCCCGTTTCCTCCTTGATCTCGCGGATAGCGGTCTCCTGTTCGGTCTCACCCTCCTCGATGTGACCCTTCGGGAAGCTCCAGTACCTGCCGTTATTGTTCTTGACGAGGAGAATCTTTGTGTTCTGCCGCGTCTTGTAGAAAATTATGCCGCCGCAGGATTTCTCGTACAGACAGCGTATCGACTTAAGCTTTATGTTTCTCAGCCGCGAGAGGATCTTTCGCAGCTCGGGCTCATAGAAAACCTCACCGTAGGTCGATACGATCGGGCGTTCTCCGTCAAGCCCCTCAAATTCGGCGACAGCCACGACAACGCCGTCAAAGTATTCTTTTATCTTTTTCCGCGTGACGACATAGGCGCTCTTGTTTGAAACGCTGCCCGTGCCGATACGCGCGGAGTAAAGTCCTTCGCTGATGCTTCCGAACAGCGAGACATTGACATTTTCCGCAATCATACTGCCGCCTCCTTTCATTATTTTTCAGACAAAGATCTAATTGAACATACCCGTCATGCTGTCGAGCTGGAGCTGGGTGTTCGCGCTCATAACGCCGTTCGCAAAGAGCACGTCGGTGATACCGTTCTCCACGCAGTAGGCGGGAAGGGTCTTGCCGACGGTCGAGGAGAAGTAGCGGAAATCGACTACGTGAACCTCCTCGTAGTTGTTTGTAAAGTACGGAGCGAGGGCGTTGCCGTAGCTCTCCTTTACGATAACGAGCTTCTTGCCCTTCTCGGCGTTCTCGGACTTCGACTTGATAACGGTCAGCGGATTGTCGCCGAAGATGAACACGCCGTAGGTCAGGGAGCCCTCTGTCGCGCCCGAGTAATACGGACTGTCGTAGGTCTCCGTCGCGCCGCCGTCGTAGGTGAGGGTCATCTCTGTTCCGTATGGGAACTCCCAGTAGTGAACGGTGTCGGAGTCAAGGCTCGGAGCGGAGTTTGTGAAGCTGCCCGTGAAGCCGTCGATCGTCTTTTCGGTGCAGTCCTCGAGCTTGAGGGCGGGCATGTTGTTTGTGTCGGCGAACGCCTTGTATGCGTAGTACGCTCCCAGACCCGTCCAGTGGTGGTCGGACTTGAAGTAGATGTACTCCTCGTTGTGGTCGGCGAGGTAGTTATAGATATTAATGGGGGTGACGTTCTTGTCCATTGCCGCGTACGCGGTCTTGATGCTATCTGCCTGAGAGGTCGAAACGATGTCGCCTGACTTGAGACGCTCGGGCAGACCGTACTCGGTGTGGTTCGGAATGATCATGTCGTACACCTTGATGCCCGGCAGCTTGCCTGCAAGGGTGTTAATGGTGTTGGCGTAGGTCTTGGAGTGCTCGTCGTCGCCGCCGAACAGCTCGTAGCCCGTCTTGTTCCAAACGTAAATCGAATAGTACAGCTCGCCGTTTGTGTTGTCGTCCTTGATAACAGGCGTCTTGAAGTAGGTCGGCTGCAGATCCTGCGACAGCGAGGAATTGCTGTTGGCCGCCTCGTCCTTAGTTGCGGTTGATGTACCGCCCTGCTGAGCGATCGTGTCGGTCGAAACCTTGTCCTTGTCGCCGCTGCCCGATGAACAGCCGCGTATCAGGAGCGAGAACAGCACGATGATCAGCACGAGGATAGCAACGCCCGTTCCGACGATGATCGCGCGGTTCCTGAGTCTGCGCTTGCGCTGAGCCTCGCGCCTTCTGCGCGCGCTCGCGTTTCGGTAAACGGGTCGTCCGCTCGCACCGTTATTCGGGCGGCGCTGCGGCTGAGAGCCGTTTCTCGGGGGATATGAGTCGTTTCTCTGTGGACGGGCACTGTTCCGATGGGGCTGACTCGGAGCCTGACGTCTGCGTCGGTCTATGCTGTCGTCAAAATTGTCGAGGTCTTCGCGGGATACCAATTCACACACCTCCGTTTGATTTTTGAATTATTGTTTTGTGTGCGCAAAACATATATATTTATTATACAACATATTAATAATAAAAACAACAGATTTTTTGAGATTTTTTGACTAATTATGTCTGTTCAAAGAGCTTCGGATTCATTCTGCTGTAGTGAAAAATATACTGTTGGGCAATGCCTGCGTACTGTCCAAAATCCCCGGGAGTCATACCGGGAAACAAGGTCGCCATCGCGCGCTTCATCCACACGTCGAGCGGAAACGCCTCTATCCTGTGCAGTCCGAACAGCAGGGCGCAGTCCGCGACCTTGACTCCGACGCCCGTGATCTGCATAAGCTCGCGCCGCGCTTCATCGTAGTCACAGCTGCGGCACTTCTCAAGGTCAACATCGCCGTCAGCGACCTTCCTTGCAGCGTCTACGAGATAACGGTTGCGAAAGCCCGCCCTCAGCGGTGCTAAGTCGTCGGCGGTGAGAGAAGCCATTTTCTCTGCGTCGGGAAAGGCGTATGTGCCGTCGGGCAGCCTGTCGCCGAACTGCTCGCAGAGCCTTTGAACGATACCTTTTATGCGCTTGATGTTGTTGTTCTGCGAGATGATGAAGGTGCACAGCGCTTCATACGGCTCCTGCCTGAGAATGCGTATGCCGGGAGCGTATTTGGCGGCGTCGGCGAGTATCGGGTGAATGGCGCTTATTTCCTCGCGGATTTTGCCGTAGTCGAGCCCGAGGTCAAAGTAGCTGTGCCACAGCTCGCGGTCGCTCTCGTCCGCGTTTTCTATATATAGATCCGTGCCGTCGAGCCTGACGGTTACGCTTCTATTGAACGCCACGCCGTCAAAGCCGCCGTCCTCACGTTCGACCCAGCGGAAGCTCTGACCGCAGTCGAGCGTCTGGGCGAGGTCGAGATCAGTCACGTTCTCAAATTTCAAAAACTTTTTCATAAATATATCTCTCCGAACTTCCACAATGAATTATTATGTGGTACAATGTATTTATCAACTGATTTAGGAGTTTTTGCCATGAAAGAGACCATTGTTACCATACCTATCAACGACCTCTTTGCGCCGAAGTGCGGTTGTCCTCTCTGCCGTATGGAGGAAATGCTCGAGGAGCAGTACGTCACGTTTATCACAGGCGACGCGATGATGGAGCCGAGCGTGCGAGTCGCGACGAACAAGAAGGGCTTCTGCCACCGCCATTTCTCGCGCATGACACAGCTCGGACAGAAGCTGCCGAACGCCCTTATTCTCGAAACCCACCTCGAGGTCATCAGGGACGAGCTGATGCCCAAGAAGCTCGGCGGCAAGCCCGACAAGAAGAAGCTCGAGGCTATCCGTCAGACGATGAACTCCTGCTACGTCTGCGACAGGGTAGAGGCGGATATGTTCCACCTCGTCGCCACGGTGTTCGCGGAGTGGTCAAAGGGCGGAGAGTTCCGCAAGACCTACAGCGAGCAGCCATTCATCTGCCTCAAGCACTATCAGTTCATCATGACCGCCGCGATGGGCAAGGGCGGAGTTCCGTCAAAGCTGCTCGGTGATTTCCACGCAGAGACCGCCGCTCTCACCAAGAACTACCTCGAATCGCTCTACGGCGACATCAAGCATTTTGTGTCGATGTTCGACTACCGCAACCGCGGCAAGGACTGGGGCACCTCGACCGACGCTATCGAGCGCAGCATCGAGTTCCTCACCGGCGAGAAGCCGACCGTCGCGGAAAAATCAGAGTAAAAATTTAATAAGCTCGCGCACGCCGCCCTCGTCGTTAGAGGGAATGACCTTGTCGGCGGCTCTCAGACAGGCAGGAGTGGCGTTGCTCACGGCAGCGCCCAAGCCCGCGAGCGCGAGCATATCAGCGTCGTTGTCGGCATTGCCGGCAGCGGCGGTATTTTTTATGTCAATATCAAGCAGTCCACAGAGTCTTTTCAGCGCGTTCGCCTTAGTCGCGGTGCCGTTCATCAGCTCGACGAAGTTCTTCGACGACGAGGTGATGTAAACATTTGGAAGCTCACGCTCGAGCATACCCCAAAGGCTCTCGCGCAGAGCCTTGTCGGTGCTGACAAATTCAATGCTGTCGAGGTTTTTGCGGTTGCGGCGGATATAGCCGCGCATATCGGCGCAGCAGCCGCGCGAGCCGCGCACATAGCCGACATAAGCCTCGGAGCAGCCGTATTTTGTCGGGTCGTCGTAATATCTCTTGTCGGTGCAGGTCTCGCCCTCGAGGAACGCCTCCCAGATAAGGTCATGCTCCTTTGTGAGGTCGAGCACGCGCAGAACGTCCGCTTCACTGAGGGTGTCTGAGTGCGCACGTACTCCGTTTTTGTATATAGCCGCGCCGTTTGAGGCGACGACCCAGCTGATACCGTCGATCGCGAGCACGTCCTTCGGCATTGACGAGAACGGCCTGCCGCTTGCGACGGCGACTTCTATTCCGCCGTCGATAGCCTGTTTTATCGAGTCCTTTACCTCGGGCGCGAGGGTGTTGTCGGTGCGCAGGACGGTGCCGTCGAGGTCGAGCGCGAGCAGCTTAATCTCCATTTTTCAGCTCCTTTACTCCCATGCGGCAAAAGCCGTTCATGCAGCAGTCTTTGCATTTGGGGCTTCTCGCCGTGCATACCGCTCTGCCGTGCAGCACGATTCGGTGACAGAAGTCGTTGCTCTCCTCGGGCGGCAGCAGCTTTCGCAGGGCGTTTTCTATCTTTCTCTGGTCGGTTTCCTTGTGCAGACCGAGCCTTGTCGTGATACGTATGCAGTGGGTGTCGACGACGACGGCGGGCTTGCCGTAAACGTCGCCGCAGATCAGGTTCGCGGTTTTTCTGCCTATACCCGGCAGCTTTGTGAGGTCGTCGATATTGTCGGGAACCTCTGAGCCGAAGTCGCTGACGAGCATCTTCGCCATTGCCACGAGGTCTTTTGACTTTGTCTTGTACAGTCCGCAGGATTTGATATACTCCGCGACCTCAGATACCTCCGCTCCGGCAAGGCTCTCCGCGTCGGGGAATCTTGCGAACAGCGCGGGCGTGACGAGGTTGACTCTCGCGTCGGTGCACTGAGCCGAGAGCCTTGTCGCGACGAGTAATTGCAGCGGAGTTTCGTAGTCGAGCGAGCATTTCGCGTCGGGATATTCTTTTTTGAGCGCCTCGACTGCCGAGAGCGCGATTTCTTTTTTCGTCATAACAGCACCTTCTCCGATAAAAATTTTATCATATTTTCAAAGCTATTGCAATCGCGGATTTTTCAATATATAATGGTATAAGAAGCGGAGGAGATTCAATGTACAAGAATTACATTTTCGATTTATACGGAACCCTTATCGACATCAACACCGACGAGTGGTCGGCAAAGCTCTGGAAGTCCCTGCAAATCCTCTACGCCTACCACGGCGCCGAGTACACTCCGCAGGAAATCAAACGCGAGTACGGCAGACTTGTCGACAAGGAGAAGGCTTCGGTACGCCGCCGCCACCCCGAATTTACCGTTATCGACGTGAAGATAGAGAAGGTTTTCCGCGCGCTGTTCACCCAGAAGGGCGTTAAGGTGCCGAAGAGCCGTATCGACTTCATCGCCGAGGCGTTCCGCTGCTATTCCACGAAGTATATCAAGCTGTACGACGGAGTTCAGGACTTGCTCGACACACTCAAGGCGCACGGCAAGAAGATATACCTGCTCTCGAACGCCCAGCGCGTGTTTACGGAGAACGAGCTGAATATGTTCGGTCTGGACAAGTACTTCGACGGCGTGTGCATCAGCTCGGACGAGGAGTGCTCAAAGCCCGACGCGCATTATTATCAGACGCTCTTTGACCGCTACGGACTGAAAAAAGAGGAGAGCATCATGATAGGCAACGACTACATCTCCGATATCGGCGGCGCGGCTGATTTCGGAATCGACAGCCTCTATATCCACCAGAGTATTTCACCCGAGATAAAGGGTGAGCTGCGCAGTCAGTACACCGTAATGGACGGCGACGTTTATAAAATCAAAAAATTGATAGTCAAGGAATAAAAAGCATCACCTCGGGCATACTAACCCCGAGGTGATTTTTAATGAGCAAGAAAAAGAAAAAGAAGTCCGACGACACCCCGGTTACCGAGATGAACACGGTATACACCAACGAGATGACGGGCATGGTTCCCGCGAATCCCGACGAGAACGACGAGGACTACGCTGAGGACGAAGAGCTTTAAAACAAAAGGGCGGAGATGTTTTCATCTCCGTCCTGTACTTTTAAATTATTTTACTCTGTGCATACCGCTTAGGTCGGCGGTGAGGATACAGCCGACGGTGCAGTTTTTCGCGCAGACCGCGAAGTCGGGGCAGTTGTCGCACTTTTCGTAGTCGATGACAGCCACGTTGTCGACTACCTTTATCGCGCCGAGAGGACAGACCTTCTCGCACTTTTTGCAGCCGATACAGCCGTTCGAGCAAACCTTTCTTGTGACGGCGCCCTTGTCCTTGTTGCTGCACGCGACGACGACTCTTTCAACGTCCGCAACGAGAGAGATAAGGTGGTTCGGGCAGGTCTTGGCGCAAAGACCGCAGCCAACGCAGTCCTTTGTGTTGACGCGCGCTACGCCGTCCGCGATACAGATAGCGTCGTGAGGGCAGACCTTCACGCAGTCGCCGAGTCCCAAGCAGCCGTAGGTGCAGCTTCCCTTGCCGCCGTACATCAGCTTTGCAGCGGCGCAGGACTCAATGCCCTGATAAACGACCTTGTCGCTCGTGTGCTCGCAGTCGCCCGAGCAGTGCACTACCGCGACCTGCTCGACAACGTCGGCGAATTCAACGCCCAGAATATCGCTGAGCTGTCTTGAAACGCCGTCCGCGCCGGGGATACACAGGTTAGTAGGCGTGTCGGGATTTTCGCAGAGCGCCTTAGCGTAGCCGTCGCAGCCCGCAAAGCCGCAGGCTCCGCAGTTTGCGCCGGGCAGACATTCCCTGACCGCGGGGAATCTCTCGTCCTCCTTGACCGCCATGACCTTGGCGGCGATAACGAGCACCGCGGCGCAGATAACGCCGATGATTACGACGGGTATGACCGCCGTGAGAATCGCTTCCATGTAACTTCCTCCTTACGCGAACAGATTTTCAATAACGCCGCCGAAGCCTAAGAACGACAGCGAAACGATAGCCGCCGCGACGAGCGTGATCGGCAGACCCTTGAAGCTCTTGGGCACGTCGGCTTTTTCGAGCACCGAGCGCACGCCCGAGAACATAACCATCGCGAGGAAGAAGCCCAGACCGCTTCCGAGCGAGTTGACCATCGCCTCAAGGAAGGTGTAGCCCTCGTCGATGTTGAGGATAGTAACGCCGAGAACCGCGCAGTTTGTGGTGATAAGCGGCAGATAAACGCCGAGCGACTTGTGCAGCGAGGGTACGAACCGCTTGAGCACTATCTCGACGAGCTGAACGAGAGCCGCGATGACGAGGATAAATACGATCGTCTGCAAATAGCCCAGACCGTTCGGGTCAAGCAGATAGATCTGGATAGGATATGTCGCCGCGGTCGCCATCAGCATTACGAAGATGACCGCGAGGCTCATTCCCGTCGCGGAGTCGAGCTTCTTCGAGACGCCGAGGAACGGACAGATACCGAGGAAGCGCGAAAGCACGTAGTTGTTGATGAATACCGCCGAGAGCAGGATAATGATCAGCTTAGTCATTTGCCGCAGCCTCCTCTCTGTTCACGCAGGAGTGCGAGCAGATCTCAGCCGACGGACAGCCCGTGCAGCCGAAATCCTGTTTCTTGGGCTTGTGGGCGGAGAACTTGTTGACCGCCGCGATGAGCAGACCGAATACGAAGAAGCCGCCGGGAGCCATCGTGAGAATCGAGATGTGGTTGTCGTAAAGTACGGGGATAGGCAGACCGAAGAAGGTGCCGTTGCCGAATACCTCGCGGATAAGAGCCATCAGGCTCAGCGCTAGGGTAAAGCCCGCGCCCATGCCGAGAGCGTCGACAGCGGAGTCGAATACCTTGTTCTTGTTGGCGAACATTTCCGCACGACCGAGGATAATGCAGTTAACGACGATCAGCGGCAGGTAAATTCCCAGAGCCGCGTCGAGAGCGGGTGCGAACGCCTTGACGAGCATCTGAACCATGGTAACGAAGCCCGCGATAAGCACGATATAGCATGGAATGCGCACCTTGTCGGGAATGACCTTGCGCAGCGCGGAGATAACGATGTTCGAGCAGAGCAGAACGACAGTCGCCGCCAAGCCCATTCCGAGGGCGTTTGAGATGCTTGTGGAGGTGGCGAGAGTGGGGCAGGTGCCGAGAACGAGAACGAGAACGGGGTTCTCCTTGACAAGACCCTTCGAGAAATTTTGCAGGGTGTTCATCACTTCGCCTCCTTCGTCAGTTGATCGTAAGCGGCAAACGCGTTGCCGAGCGCTTTTTTGTATGCCTTTGAGGAGATCGTCGCGCCCGTTACCGAGTCGACCTGAGAGTAATCGTCCTCACTTTTACCGATGTAGTTGTCGCCGTAGTTGCCCGCGACTACCTTCGAGCCGATGCCGCTCGTTTCGTTGTGCGAAAGGGTTTTGATTTTTGTCAGCTTGCCGTCGAGGATACCGCAGATGAGCTTGATGTCGCCGCCGTAGCCCTTTGTGGTCAGCATGAAAACATAGCCGCCGTTGTCGGCAAGGTATGCTTCCGTAACTCCCTCGGGAAGCTCGGAGTCGATTTTCTCAAAGCTGTTTGCCTCGGGCATGACCTCGAGCCGCGCTTCCTCTGCAGCCTTCTGTTCGGCGGCGAGGATTATCGGCGAGGTGACGGAGTTGATATATGCCAGCAGCGCGGTGACGACAAGACAGATAGCGCCGAGTACCGCGATGGGCTTGATTATGTCCTTCATTCCTCAACACCTCCCACCAGCGGCTTTGAGCGCGTGAGCTTGGAGATGTACGGCGTGAGGATATTCATAAGGAGTATCGAGTAGCTCACGCCCTCGGGGTAGTTGCCCCAGAAGCGGATAAGTATGGTGATAAGACCGCAGCCCACGCCGAAGATGATCTTGCCCCATTTTGTGTTTGGAGTTGTGGCGTAGTCGGTCGCCATGAAGAACGCGCCGAGCAGCAGACCGCCCGAGAGCACCTGACCGGGCACGTCCTTGCCGCAGACGAGCGACATGAGCGCGACGGTTCCGATAAAGGCTACGGGAGTGTGCCATGTTATTACGCGGCGCACGAGCAGATATCCGCCGCCGAGCAGAAGCGCGTCTCGCCGAGCGAGCCGCCGTGTCTGCCGAGGAAGAGGTCGAGGTACGAGGGTACGTCGGTGCCGTTAGTCATCGCGAGGAGCGGAGTCGCGCTTGTTGAGGCGTTGACGTCGGTGAAGAAGCCGCTTGGGGTTATCCACTTTGTCATGTCGCCCGAGAACGCTACGAGCATGATGATTCTTGCGGTGATGGCAGGGTTAGCGAAGTTCTGACCAATGCCGCCGAAGAGCTGCTTTACCACGATTATCGCGATAACGCTGCCGAGCATCGCCTGCCAAATCGGGATAGTCACGGGCAGGTTGAAGGCGAGCAGGATTCCCGTCACGATCGACGAGAGGTCGGAAACGGTGTTCTCTCTCTTGCAGAGCTTCTCAAAGAGGAACTCCGAGAGCACGCAGGTTCCGACGCATACCGCCACGATCAGGAGCGCGCGCCAGCCGAAGATTATCGCCGAGGCGATTTCCGCGGGCACGAGCGCGATGATAACGTCGAGCATTATCATCTGTGTGCTCCGCGGCGTATGGAAGTGGGGCGAAACGGTTGAAATCAGCTTGTTCATCATTTGCCCTCCTTTTTGCTGTTCTGGTACTGCCTGAGCACGAATTTCGCTAACTTATTTGTCTGCACGAGCGGTCTGTGCGCCGGGCAGATGAAGGAGCAGCAGCCGCACTCCATACAGAGGTCAACGCAGAGCTTTTCGAGCGATTCCGCGTCGTTCATTTTGTAGGAAATCGCGATCTCGCGCGGGTCGAGCTTCAGCGGACAGTGGTTGATGCACGAGCCGCAGTTTATGCACGGAGTAGTCCTCGGCGGCTTTGCCTCGCGGCTGTCCATCGCGACAATAGCGTTTGTGTTCTTCAATACCGGGCTGTCGAGCGTAGGTACGGCAATACCCATCATCGGGCCGCCGTAGAGCACCTTCGCAGGCTCTTCCCTGCAGCCGCCCGCCGCCTCGAGCAGATCGGCAATGCTCATTCCGATAGGCGCGATGACGTTTTTTGGTTCCTTTACCGCGCTTCCGTCGACGGTCACGCACTTCTCAACAAGCGGCATGCCCGTTTCGAGGTACTCCGCAATGAAGGCGAGGGTCGTGACGTTTATCACAATCGCGCCGACGTCCAGCGGCAAGCCGCCCTTGGGGACGATTTTGCCGGTGCAGTTGTAAATCAGCACCTTCTCGCCGCCCTGAGGGTACATCGCGGGCAGCACCTTGACGGTAACGCCGTCTGTCTGTGAGGCGAGCTCCTTCATCTTCGCGATAGCCTCGGGCTTGTTGTCCTCGATGCCGATTATGAAGGTCTTTACGCCGAGGTACTTTTTCATCGCCTCGATACCCTTTCTGATCGAGTCCGTGCGGTCGAGCATCGTGCGCGTGTCCGAGGTTATGTACGGCTCGCACTCCGCGGCGTTGATGATAACGTACTTGAAAACCGAGAGATCCTTTGTGACAAACTTCACGAAGGTAGGGAAGCCCGCGCCGCCGAGTCCGACGGAGCCGCTGTTCTTCACCGCGTCGATGAAGCTGTCGAGGTCGTGAACCCCGGGCGGCGTAATGCTTTCGTCGGGGGTCTGCAAGCCGTCGCTGTCGATAAGAATACATGGCACCTTCGAGCCGTTCATAATGGTGATCTCGTCAATCTTCTGCACCTTGCCCGAAACGCTCGAGTGAATCGGCGCTGAGATGTATCCGTCCGCCTCGGCGATCAGGGTGCCGACCTTGACCTCGTCGCCGCGCTTGACGACGGGCTTTGCAGGTCTGCCGATGTGCATGGACATCGGGATAGCCACGGTCTTTGGCGGCTCAAGCCGTACAGGCGGCAGATGTGCCGTGTTTTTCTTGTGCGGCACATGAATACCGTGTAGTTTCATATATTTCCTCCTCGTTTGGTTACAACTCTGTTTGAGCGCATATGTAGTTATTATACCATTTAAAAGGGTTTTTGTATATGTGATTTTTGTCAGAAATACGGTTTTGAATTTATCGAAGTTTCACAAAAAACCGCGCCGCCGTTCTTTGTGGGTATTCCATGAAAACAGAATTGTATCGTTGTGCAGGGTGCACAATTGACAAAACGGAGAATTCGGCTGATTCTGCATAAATATAAAATTTATTTTTTTCGATTTGGAAAATGTTGACTTTGGTGAAAAGTGATGATATATTTATCTCGGAAAAATCCGCATGGATTCCGAAAGGAGATTATTTTATCATGAGAAAGATAATGAAAAAAGTCGCGGCTATCGGTGCTGCGGCGGCTCTCGCGGCAACTGCAGTTATCAGCGTTTCCGCGGCGAGACTTGAGAATGAAAACATTATTGTAAGAACAAGTACTGACAGAATGGATATGTTCAGCGCGAAAGGCGGCAATCTGCTGTACTCGTTTATATCGCGTAACGGAGATACTGCCGACGCTACCTCACGTCCGTATGTCAGCGTAAACGAAAGCATGATCATTCCGGACTTCTATGATGACGTTGTCGATCCCGCGAACCTTACGCTCACCGGTACATCAAAGGTTTACGGCATCGATGTTGTAAGAACCATCCGCATTATCGGCAACAACACCAACGGCGCGATGGATACCGCCGAGTTTTCACTCACACTCACAAACAACACCGGCACAGCAAAGAACGTCGGCGGCAAGTTCTTCCTCGACACCATGGTTGAGGGCAACGACCATGCTCCCTTCCGTGTTGCGGGCGTAGGCGCGATCAGCACAAAGACACAGTTTGAGGGCGATGCTATTCCCGCGTCCTTCCAGGCGTTCGACAGCCTCCAGAGCCCCAAGACGATCGGCACAGGTACATTTGCTGCAGGCGCAGGCAAGCCCGACGTTGTACAGTTCAGAAACTTCGGCGACTCAAATTATCCGCTTGTTCCCGAGATCGATACGTCGGAGGAAATCGGCGACAGCGCGGTAAACGTTATCTGGCTCGAGCGCGAGCTTGCACCCGGCGAAACCCGTGTACTCACGACCTACTACGGTCTCGGCTATATCGACGTCAGTGAAGGCAGCGAGCTCAAGCTCGGCGCGACCAAGATCGACGGCAGCTTCACCATCTCTGAGGACGGCAACAGCTACAATCCCGTCAGACTGACCTCCTACGTCAGCAACACAGGCAACAGCGAGCTCAGCGGCGTCGGCATGTACCTTGATCTGCCCGAAGGCGTTACCGTTACAGGCAGCAGCAGCGGAGTCGCCTATCCGAGCCTGAAGGTCGGCGAGGAAAAACAGCAGACATGGACGCTCGAAGCGGCTCCCTCACCCGTTGAGAGAACCGTGACCGTTACTATCAACGCGCAATCCACGGAGACCGGCAAGGGCGAGCCTATTATCTACACCTATGTAATTCCCGCAATCAACGGCGCAGAGCCCATCGTTGAGCCTACAACAGCCGAGCCCACCACAGCAGAGCCTACAACCGCAGAGCCCACAACCGTTGAGGCGACTACCGCGGCTCCCGCCACCGTACAGCCCACCACAGCCGCTACAAAGGACGAGGCGACCAAGTCCGAGGCTACAAAGTCAGAGGCTAACGGCACCGTAAAGACAGGAGAGGCATTCCCTGCGATCGCTGTTCTGATCACTTTCGTTGCGGGAGTCGGCGCTGTCTACTTCTACAGAAGAAAGTACTCAAATTAATAAACTGAATTAATATTCGGGACAGAAAGGCACAGGCTTTTCTGTCCTGTTTTTTTACCATAAAAAGTATGACAGAGACAGCCGCACTTGCCGAAAGCAGAAAGTCTGACCCGCCGTTGATGAACCTTTTGGAAAGAAGATTGTTTAAAAAGGCGGAGAAAGCGTCCGATGACGCCGGAGGAAGCGTCCGACGATGCCCGCAGACTTACCAAATCAATGGGCATTATCGACGGGTTCATTCGCTAACTTTTACAAAAAAAGTTAACGAATGCTTGCTAAAATACTTGAAAAGAAATGCTTTTTATGATAAAATACACTTGATACTATGTGCCCGTGTGACTAACGAGGAAATCAGCGAGGACATAGAAAAATTAATATCCGTCAGAATGGAGTTGATTATTTATGGCAAGAAGCGCAGGCGTATTATTATCCATCACTTCGCTTCCTTCCCCCTACGGAATCGGCACCATCGGCAAAGAGGCTCGCAAATTCGCGGATTACCTCAAGGAGTCAGGTCAGACAATCTGGCAGATTCTTCCCGTTGGCCCGACAAGCTACGGCGACTCGCCGTACCAGTCATTCTCAACCTATGCGGGCAACCCGTACCTGATTGATCTCGACACGCTGGTCGAGGAAGGTCTTGTTACCAAGGAGGAGCTCGACAGCCGCGACTGGGGCGACAACCCTCAGCAGGTTGACTATGAGAAGATTTACAACAACAGGTTCGCAGTTCTGAGAATCGCTCACGAGAATTTCAGAAAAAAGGACCAGAAGAAGTTCCGTGTGTTCACCCGCAAGAACAGCAAGTGGCTCAAGAACTACGCGCTGTATATGGCGGTCAAGAACAGCTTCGATATGAAGTCGTGGACAGAGTGGCCCGAGGACATCAAGATGCGCGAGCCAGAGGCGCTTGCGCGTTATGAGCGCAGACTCAGAAAGGAGATCTCCTTCTGGAAGTTCGTTCAGTTCAAGTTCTACGAGCAGTGGGAGAGCTTCCGCGCGTACGTAAACGGTCTCGGAATCAAGATCATGGGCGACATGCCGATCTACGTCGCTATGGACAGCGCCGACACCTGGGCTAACCCCGAAATCTTCCAGCTCTACGACGACGGCGACCCCATCGCTGTTGCAGGCTGTCCGCCCGATTACTTCTCCGAGACGGGACAGCTCTGGGGCAACCCGCTCTACGACTGGGATTACCTCGAGCAGACCGACTACGAGTGGTGGTTTGAGCGTGTCAAGGCGGCGTCAAAGCTCTACGACATCACCCGTATCGACCACTTCCGCGCCTTCGCGAGCTACTACTCCATTCCTTATCCCGCCGAGAACGCTATCAACGGCGAGTGGGTAGTCGGCCCGAGAATCAAGTTCTTCCGCATGATGGAAGAGGCTGTCGGCAAGTTTGAAATCGTAGCCGAGGATCTCGGCACACTCACTCCCGACGTCACCGAGCTCATGGAGCAGACCGGTTATCCCGGAATGAAGGTTCTCGAGTTCGCGTTCGACAGCGGCGAGGAAAATGACTATCTGCCTCACAAGTACACAAACAACTGCGTTGTTTATACAGGTACTCACGATAACGACACTCTGATGGGCTGGCTCGAAACCGCTAACCCCGAAGACGTCAGATACGCAAGAGAATACTGCAAAATGCCTCCTGACGAGCCGTTTAACTGGGGTCTGATCCGCACCGCCTACGAAAGCAAGGCGGACATGGCTATAGTGCCTATGCAGGATCTGCTCGGACTCGGCAAGGAAGCGAGGATGAATACACCGTCGGTTCTCGGCAACAACTGGACATGGAGAGTGACTGAGGACGCTTTCACTAAGGAACTGGCGGAAAAATTAAAAACAATGTCTGTTAAATGCGGACGACTGGAGGATTAATAATGTCAAATATTATGGAAAAGCTTGAGCTTACCGCTCAGTCCATGTACTGCAAGAAGATTGAGGAGCTTACCGCTTCCGAGCTTCACCTTGCTCTCGGCAAGGCTGTAATGGGCGAAATCGCTCCCAACTGGGCAAAGAGCAAGGCAAAGCACAACAGTGAAAGACGCGCGTACTACATGTCCGCGGAGTTCCTGATGGGCAGAATGATGTACAACAACCTCTATTGCCTCGGCATTCTCGACGAGGTAAAGAAGCTTCTCAAGAAGAAGGGCATCGACATCAACGTATTCGAGGACATCGACGACGCTGCTCTCGGCAACGGCGGTCTCGGCAGACTCGCAGCCTGCTATCTCGACTCAGCCGCTACCCATGAGGTACCCCTCGACGGTTACGGAATCCGCTATAAGTACGGCCTGTTCAAGCAGCTCATCAAGGACGGCTATCAGGTAGAGGTTGCCGACAACTGGCAGCGCTTTGAGGATCCGTGGTGCATCCGCAAGGAGGACGAGACCGTCACCGTAGCGTTCAAGGATCAGACCGTAAAGGCAGTTCCCTACGATATGGCTGTAATCGGCTGCAAGACCGACAACATCAACACCCTCCGTCTGTGGCAGGCTGAGGCTGTCAACGACTTCGACTTCACCGCGTTCAACAACACCGAGTACGACCTCGCTGTCAAGGAGAAGAACGACGCCGAGAATATCTCCAAGGTTCTCTATCCCAACGACAACAAGTACGAGGGCAAGGTGCTCAGACTCAAGCAGCAGTACTTCTTCTGCTCCGCTTCGCTTCAGGATATTATCCGCCGCTACAAGGCTAAGCACGGCAACGATTTCAGCTTCTTCGCAAAAGAGAACGCTATCCAGCTCAACGATACTCACCCCGTATCCTGCGTTCCCGAGCTCGTAAGACTTCTCCAGATCGAGGGCATGACCTTTGACGAGGCTTTCGAGATCGCGAGAAAGACCTGCTCCTACACCAACCACACCGTTCTCGGCGAGGCTCTCGAGAAGTGGCCTGCAGACCTGATGAACCAGGTTATCCCCGTAATCTACGACATCATCGCGCTCATCGCCAACAAGTGCCAGGAAGAGCTCACCGCTAAGGGCGTTTCCGAGGACAAGAAGGCTAAGATGCGCATTATCGACGGCAACGTTGTTCATATGGCAAGACTCGCAACCTATGCCGGCACCTATGTAAACGGCGTGGCACAGCTCCACACCGAGATCCTCAAGAGAGATCTTCTCAAGGAGTGGTACGAGGTATATCCCGAGCGTTTCCTCAACAAGACAAACGGTATCACACAGCGCCGCTGGCTGGGTCTTTGCAACCCCGAGCTGAGCGAGCTTATCACAAAGAAGGTCGGCTCCGACGAGTGGCTCACCGACCTCTCCAAGCTCTCTGTTCTCAACAAATGCCTCGACGCGAGAACCATCAACAAGTTCAACGACATCAAGGCTACAAAGAAGAAGCAGCTCGCCGAGTACATCAAGAAGATGGACGGCTATGATATCAACCCCGACACCATCTTTGACGTACAGGTAAAGCGTCTCCACGAGTACAAGAGACAGCTCCTCAACGCCTTCTCGATCATGGCTATCTACTTCCGCATCAAGGAAGGCAAGCTGCCCAACTGGACTCCTACAACCTTCATCTTCGGCGCGAAGGCTGCTCCCGGCTATGCGAGAGCAAAGGCTATCATCAAGTACATCACCGAGATCGCTAACCTCGTAAACAACGATCCCGATACAAAGGACAAGCTCCAGGTTTACTTCATCTCCAACTACAACGTATCCTACGCTGAGAAGATCGTTGTCGCTGCCGATATCTCCGAGCAGACCTCGACCGCTGGCCTCGAGGCTTCCGGTACAGGCAACATGAAGTTCATGCTCAACGGTGCCGTTACCCTCGGCACATGGGACGGCGCGAACATCGAGATCGCTGAGTGCGCAGGCGAAGAGAACGAGTACATCTTCGGTGCGAGAGTTGAGGACATCGAGAAGCTCAAGGCTGAGGGCTACAACCCCAGAGCTATCTACGAGGCTAACCCCGAGACCAAGAGAGTTATCGACACCCTCATCGACGGCACCTTCGACGACGACGGCGCTCAGGGCGAGGGCAGCTTCAAGGAGCTCCACGACGCTCTCCTCATCGGTACCTCCTGGCAGGTAGCCGACCACTACTTCCTCATTTACGATCTGCCGCTCTATGTTGACGCGAAGATCAAGGCTAACTCCGACTACGCCGACAGAAAGGAATTCGGCAAGAAGTGCCTCCTCAATGTTGCGAACGCCGGCAAGTTCTCCTCCGACCGCTCGATCCTCGAGTATGCGAAGGAAATCTGGCACACCTCCTATAAGAAATAATTTGTATTTTATACAGCAAACGGGCAGTCCGAATGGACTGCCCGTGTTGTTTTAACTCTCACCCAAAACCTTATACAGCAGCTTGTAAAGCGTCTGAGCTTCCTCGGGGGTAAGATTGGTGCACGCCGCCATTTTCTGCGGAACCGATTTCGCTTCCTCGCGCAAGGCAAAACCCTTGTCTGTCACCTCGACCATCAGCACTCTCTCGTCAACGGCTGACCGAGAACGCTTCACAAAGCCCTTCTGCTCAAGGCTCTTGATAACGGGCGTGAGCGTGCCCGAGTCGAGGTACAGCTTCTCGCCGAGCTTCTTCGCGCTGCACGAGCGGTTTTCCCAGAGCACCATCATAGTGATGTACTGGGTGTAGGTCAGGTTGAGCGCGTCGAGGTATGGTCTGTACAGCTTCGTCACCTCGCGCGCGGCGGCGTATAGCGGAAAGCAGACCTGGTTGTCGAGCTTCAGCGCATCGTATTCAGAAAATTCCATGTCGCTCTCCGTCAGCTTCTCTCGGCAAGGCTCGCCTCGCGTACTGCTCTCGCAAGCTGGTCGGCGCAGGAGGTCGGACGTCTGCCGCAGGTGTTGCCTCTGAGCTTCTCGTCGATCTCGTCGGCGGTCATGCCGTTAACGAGCTTTGATATCGCCTTGAGGTTGCCGTTGCAGCCGCCCGTGAAGCGGATATCCGTGACAACGCCCTTGTTGATGTTGAAGTTGATTTCGAGCGGACAAACTCCCTTGGGGTGATATGTGTAATGCATAAGATTACTTCCTTTCGGTTGGATTCAATTAGATTATACACAACCGGGCGGCGGCTGTCAAGACAGAGAAAAAGGAGGCCGCGAGCGACCTCCCTGATTCTGATAAATTCGGATTATGCTTTCTTGCCCTCGAGGAATCTGTAAACACCTGCCGCGAGAGCCGCGCCTACGAAGGGACCGACGATGAATACCCACAGAGCGCCCATGGGTTCGGCGTTGCCGTTCATCATAGCAACGAGCGCGGGGCCGAAGCTGCGCGCGGGGTTGACAGAGGTGCCTGTCAGACCGATGCCGAGAATGTGAACGAGGGTGAGGGTGAGGCCGATGATGAGACCGCCGAAGCTGCCGTGACCTGCCTTCTTGGAGGTTACGCCGAGAATGGTGAGAACGAATACGAAGGTCAGGAAGCACTCAACGATAAGACCCGCAACGACGCTGCCGTTAACGCCCGCGAGACCGTTGGAGCCAAAGCCGCCTGTCTGGTCGGTCACGCCGCCGAGGCCGAAGATCGCCGCCAGAACGCCCGCACCCGCAAACGCGCCGAGGCACTGGGAGATGATGTAGGCGATGAAATCAACAGCGCTCATGCCGCCCGAGAGCAGTACGCCGAGAGATACCGCGGGGTTGATGTGGCAGCCCGAGATATTGCCGACGCAGTAAGCCATGCCGACGATTACAAGACCGAAAGCGAGAGCGGTCAGAATGTAGCCGCCGCCGTTTTTGGCGTCGCAGCCGACGAGCATCGCCGTGCCGCAGCCGAGAACAACGAGCACCATGGTGCCGATGAACTCAGCGATGTACTTTTTTACCGAATTCATAGATATTCCTCCTTTTATAATTTGCTATGAATTTTCAGCCAATTACAATATATCATAATCATTCGGAAAAAGCAATAAGATTTGCATATTTTTTGTTTGGCAAAAGTCAGTTTTTTAGTCGGTAATATTTAAAAATCGGAGCGAAGCGACCCTTAATTTTCAACTTTCAATTTTACATTTTCAATTAATTCTAATTCGTCCAGATAAGCGTCGAAAAGAATTGCTCGTACGCGTCGTCCCAGCCGTCGATAGCGTTTACGCCGCCGCCGTTGACGCTTCTGAGCTTCGCGTCGCTCGCGGTCATTCCTACGGTGAACAGCTCGCCTGCGTTAATGTCATAGCCCTTGCTCCGGCAGAACGCGCAGAAGTCCTCGACGGGGTTGTTGCTTGCGCGGGTTTTCAGCAGCGCGATCTTGAGGTCGGGGTCGGCCTTCGCGTCTTTGAGCAGGCGCTCGAGTTCAATTTCTATCATAATAATCCCTCCAAATAAAGAAAAAAAGGCGGTATATTTGTACCGCCTTTGGTTTCGCAATTATTCGATTGAGTTGTCGAGATACTCCATCAGCTCTTCGTCGTCCTTTTTCTGCTTGTCCTTGACAATCAGGAACGCGGTGAGAGCTGCAGACGCCGCAGCAACAATTGAAATGATGCCGATGATCCACATAAACTTTTTGTTTTTCATAATCGTTGACCTCCAATATAGTTAGTATTTACAATCAAGCTGTGTATACTTCTATTCTAAACATTTTTTTATAAAAAGTCAACAGAAAAACAAAAAAAGCAGAGGAAAATCTCTGCCTTTATCGTATCGTGATTGCTCTTACGCGGAAGCGTTAAGGCGCTTCGCGAGATTAGACTTGCTTCTTGCAGCAGTGTTCTTGTGAAGAATTCCCTTGGCAACTGCCTGGTCGATTTTCTTTGTAGCAAGACGAACTGCCTCCTGCTTGTTATCTGCGTTGGTGTCGATCGCGTAGAACGCCTTCTTGATGGCGGTTCTGAGAGCGGACTTGTTGGCCTTGTTGCGGGCTGTCTTAGAAGCGATAACCTTTACGCGCTTTTTAGCTGACTTAATGTTGGGCATTGTCCCACCTCCTTAAAATAGCAGTCATACAAGTGTTATTCTAGCATACATTTGGCTAAAAATCAAGCGTTTTTTCAAAAAAAGTACGGTTTTTCGCAGTTTCGCCGCGCTGCAACAATATCTTGTGGCGCGGAAACGGTCTGCGTCTATATGCGGTTCAGTTTTCCTCGCGGCCGTCCTCGCAGTGCTCACAGTGGCAGTCCTCCGCGTGAGGAACGGTCTTGTTCCGGGTATTGAACTGAGCCTTTCTGCCGCGGTACCAGATGAAAACGACCACTATCAGAAAGACTATCAGCACTCCTCTGAACACGTGACCCATAACTCCGTCGAACACAGGCAGTCCGCCGAACGCCTCAAGCCCGTACCATACCGACATAAATAAAAAGAAAACAGTCAGCAGGTAGCCCACAAGACCGTGCTTTCTGCCGATAAAGAAGCAGAGCACGGCAAGCACCGCCCAAAGAAAGACATAGAAATAGTGAATAAACGGCATAAGCGGCTCCTTTCCTTAGTATATCCGAAAATGCGCTGTGGTGAACATATATATTGTATAATAAACGCCGCTCAAAATCAAGTGGATTGTGAACGGGACGTGAAACTTTTGTAAATTGGAAAATATTTTTAATAAAATGCTTGACTTTTTCTGACTTTGGGGGTATAGTAATGATAGAGTCAATTAGCACTCACCACCCGAGAGTGCTAAAAGCAAAAATCAAGGAGGAACAGACATGACCCCTGCCGCGAGAAAAGAAACGATTCTCGCCGCCATCGTCGAGAGCTTTATCCAAAGCGGCGAGCCTGTCGGCTCAAAGGCGCTGCTCGGCGGAACAGGGCTTCAGGTTTCCTCGGCAACCGTCCGCAACGATATGGCTGAGCTCACCGCTCAGGGGTATCTCGTGCAGCCGCACACCTCGGCGGGACGCGTTCCCACTGCCTTGGGCTACCGCTACTACGTCGACAACGTGATGCGCGTAACTCCTCTGGCACAGGTCGCGGCGGCATATATCCGCGACTCGCTCGGCAAGCTCGCCGATTCTCCCGAGATGATTTTGCAGGGAGCGGCGGATCTGACGGAGCAGCTCACGGGTTCGGTTGCACTCGCCACCACCCCTGCGGCAGACAATTGCAGGGTCAGGCGGCTCAGCTTTGTGCAGACGGGCAGACATACCGCGATGGCGGTGCTTATCTGCTCAAACGGCGTGATACGCACGCGGCTTTTCCGGTGCGCGTTCGTGATCACCCCCGAGATCATCACGATGTTCGACAAATCGCTCAACGAGCTTTTCGCGGGCGTAGAGGTCGGGGTGATCGGACAGCCGTTCATTCAGTCCGCAGCGGTTCGCTTCGGCGAGCTGTCGCTGTTCATGCCGCCGGCGCTTATCGCGATAATGGAAGCGGCGCAGCAGTCGGCGAAGGTAAGCGTGAAGCACAGCAAGCTGAGCAGACTTATTTTCAACTACGGCGCGTCGGCGTCGGTCAGCAGGGAGTTCATCGATTTTCTGCAGAACGAGCGCGACGTTGCGGCAATGCTCAGCCGCAGACCGCAGCATACGGCGGTCACCATCGGCACCGAGAACAGGCGCGTGGAGCTTAGCAAAAGCGCAGTGTTCTCAACGCGCTACAGCATAGACGGCACACCCTCGGGCGTGCTCGCGATAATAACGGCGCAGCGGACGGATTACGCGAGAAACATCGCGATAATCGAATGCGTTGCACAGTGCGCGGGCGAGCTGATGGAAGAGCTTATTGAAACAACAGATTAACCCTGAAGGAGATGAATAAAATGTCAGAGAAGAACAAGGCTGAGATCCCCGAGGAGGAGATTCAGGCTGAACAGACCGTCGAGGAGGCAGAAGCCGAGGCGGTCGACGCTGAGGACATTTCCGACGAGCGCGATGAAAAAATCGGGAAGCTCGAAGCGGAGCTTGCCGCTCAGAAGGACAGATACATGAGGCTCGCGGCGGAGTACGACAACTACCGCAAGCGCACCGCGAACGAGAAGCTCGGCATTTATGACGACGCTACCTCGAAGGCGGTCACGGAGATTCTTCCCGTAGCGGACAGCGTGAGAATGGCGCTCGAGAACCTCAAGGATTCCGACCCCGAGATCATCAAGGGCGTTGAGCTGATAAAGAGCCAGCTCGACCGCTCGTTTGAGAAGCTCAGGATCGAGAGCTACGGCGAGGTCGGCGACGAATTTGACCCGAACCTGCACAACGCGATTTCGATGGTGGACAGCGAGGAGCTGAAATCCAACCAGATCGCCGCGGTATTCCAGACGGGCTACAAAATCGGCGACAAAATCATCAGACACGCAATGGTACAGGTCGTTAACTAAAATACAAATCGGAGCGAAGCGACCATAAATTTTCAATTTTCAATTTTTCATTTTCAATTAAAATAATTCGGAGGTATTAATTATGGCAAAGACAATCGGTATAGATTTAGGTACAACAAACTCATGCGTAGCGGTAATCGAAGGCGGCGAGCCCGTAGTAATCGCAAACGCTGAAGGCTCAAGAACAACTCCCTCAGTCGTAGCATTTTCCAAGGACGGCGAAAGAATGGTAGGCCAGGTCGCAAAGCGCCAGGCTATCACCAACCCCGACAGAACCGTTTCCTCTATCAAGAGAGAGATGGGTTCGGCTTACAAGGTAGCGATCGACGGCAAGAGCTACACACCCCAGGAGATTTCCGCAATGATTCTCCAGAAGCTCAAGGCTGACGCAGAGGCTTACCTCGGCGAGACCGTAACACAGGCTGTCATCACCGTTCCCGCATACTTCACCGACGCTCAGCGTCAGGCTACAAAGGACGCAGGCAAGATCGCGGGTCTTGATGTAAAGAGAATCATCAACGAGCCTACAGCGGCAGCGCTTTCCTACGGCGTTGACAAGGAGAATGACCAGAAGGTCATGGTATACGACCTCGGCGGCGGCACCTTCGACGTAAGTATCATCGAGATGGGCGACGGCGTACAGGAGGTTCTCGCGACCGCAGGTAACAACCGTCTCGGCGGCGACGACTTCGACAAGCGCATCATCGACTGGATGGTAGCTTCCTTCAAGACAGAAACAGGCATCGACCTTTCATCTGATAAAATGGCTATGCAGCGCCTCAAGGAGGCTGCTGAGAAGGCAAAGATCGAGCTTTCGGGCGTAACGACCTCCTCGATCAACCTGCCCTTCATCACTGCCGATCAGACAGGTCCCAAGCACCTCGACCTCACCCTCACAAGAGCTAAGTTCAACGAGCTGACCTCTGACCTCGTAGAGGCTACAATGGGTCCCGTACGTTCCGCTCTCTCCGACTCAGGTCTGCAGATCGGTCAGATCGACAAGGTTCTCATGGTCGGCGGTTCCTCGAGAATCCCCGCTGTACAGGAGGCTGTTCAGAAGCTCATCGGCAAGGAACCCTTCAAGGGCATCAACCCCGACGAGTGTGTCGCTATCGGCGCGGCTATCCAGGCAGGCGTTCTCGGCGGCGAGGTAGACGGACTTCTTCTCCTCGACGTAACTCCGCTTTCTCTCGGCGTTGAGACCATGGGCGGCGTAATGACCAAGATCATCGACAGAAACACCACTATCCCCACCAAGAAGAGCCAGATCTTCTCCACCGCGGCTGACAACCAGACCCAGGTTGAGATCAACGTTCTCCAGGGTGAGCGCGAGTTCGCACGCGACAACAAGCAGCTCGGTCTGTTCGCACTCACGGGCATCGCTCCCGCAATGCGCGGTATTCCGCAGATCGAGGTAACCTTCGACATCGACGCCAACGGTATCGTAAACGTTTCCGCAAAGGATCTCGGCACCGGCAAGGAGCAGAAGATCACGATTTCCTCCTCCACCAACATGAGCAAGGAGGACATCGACAAGGCAGTCAAGGACGCCGAGCAGTACGCGGCTGAGGACAAGAAGCGCCGCGAAGAGGTTGACGCGAAGAACGAGGCTGAGAACCTCGCATATCAGGCTGAGAAGCTCGTCAACGAGAACGGCGACAAGCTCGCCTCAGACGACAAGAACACAATCACCACCAAGGTTCAGGCTGTCAAGGACGCTATCGCGAAGAACGATATCTCCATGATCAACGCTGCCAAGGAGGATCTGCAGAAGTCACTCTACGAGGTTTCCGCGAAGCTCTATCAGCAGGCTGCACCCCAGCAGGGCAATCCCGCACAGGGCGCACCCGACATGGGCGGCGCACAGCCGAACAGCGGCAATAACGGCGGCAACGGCGGCGACCCCAACGTATACGACGCTGATTTCACCGACGCTGACTAAGATAAAAACAAAGCTTTCAATAAGCCATGAGGAGCTGCCAGCCACAGCTCCTTTTGGCGTATCGGTATCATAATATATCCCACAGACGGGCGCGGGCACCGCGCTGTCTGCCCGGAGGTAAAATACCCACAGTAAATATCACATCCAAACGACGGGCGCGGGACACCGATTTACGGATAAAATCCGCACTGTCTACCCGGAGGAAAAATAATGGCAGATAAGAGAGATTACTACGAGGTTCTCGGCGTTCAGAAGGGCGCGAGCGAGGACGAGATCAAAAAGGCGTACCGTCAGAGCGCCAAAAAATACCACCCCGACCTTCACCCCGGCGACAAGGACTGCGAGGAGAAGTTTAAGGAGGTCAACGAGGCGTACGAGGTGCTTTCCGACAGCGAAAAGCGCGCGCGCTACGACCAGTTCGGCCACGCGGGCGTAGACCCCAACTACGGCGCGGGCGCAGGCGGCGGCAGTCCCTTCGGCGTCGACATGGACTTCGGCGACATCTTCTCGAGCATATTCGGCGGCGGCTTCGGCGGCAGACGCGCGGCGAACGCACCCCAGCGCGGCGGCGATGTTGAAACGAGCGTCACTATCACCTTTGAGGAGAGCGCCAAGGGCACCACAAAGAAGGTCAGCTACAACAGCGTAGATACCTGCACCGACTGTCACGGCACAGGCGCGGCGGCAGGCTCGCAGCCCAAGACCTGTTCGGCATGCGGCGGCTCGGGAAGGGTGACCATCAACCAGCGTTCACCGCTCGGCGTTATCCAGACCCAGCGCACCTGCGACGCTTGTCACGGACGCGGAAAGATCATCGACAACCCCTGCCGCAGATGTAACGGCTCGGGCAGATACAGACAGCCCCACACTGTTGACGTGAGCATTCCCGCAGGTATCCGCGACTCACAGATACTCAACGTCGGCGGCCACGGCAACGCGGGCGTAAACGGCGGTCCCAAGGGCGATCTGCACGTATATGTAAACGTCAGGAAGCACGAGCTCTTTGAGCGCAGAGGCGACGACGTATGGTGCGACCTTCCGATCACCTTCGCGCAGGCTTCACTCGGAGCTGAGGTCACGGTTCCGACAATCGACGGCAAGGCGCGTTACACTATCCACGAGGGAACCCAGCCTAACGATATATTCAAGCTCAAGGGCAAGGGCTTTACACACCTCGGCGGAAGAGGCAGAGGCGATCACTACTGCCGCGTAGTCGTTGAGATCCCGAAGAACCTCAACCAGAAGCAGAAGGATCTCATCACGCAGTTTGACCGCTCGACAACCGAGAGGAACTACTCAAAGCGCAGCGGCTTCTTTGACAAGCTCAAGAAGATGTTCGGCTAAGGTGCGGCTATGAATACATGGACTGAAATCAAAATCGCCGTAAGCGCGAAGAATATCGACCGCGCAAGCGACATCGCGAACGTCGTTGTGCCTTACGGAATATATATCGAGGACTACACCAACCTCGAGCAGACGGTAGAGGACATCGCGCACATCGACCTGATCGACGAGGACCTGCTCAAAAAGGACAGGAACCGCGCGTATGTACATATCTACCTCGAGCCCGACGTGTCGCCTGCCGAGGCGGTGGCGTTTCTGAGCGAGCGCTACGGCGCGGAGGGTATCGCGCACGAAATCGAGCTGCTCGACTGCGCCGAGGAGGATTGGCGCAACAACTGGAAGAAGTATTTCTCACCGCTCGCGGTGGGTAATAATATAATGATCGTGCCGAGCTGGTTCGAGGACGTCGACACACAGGGCAGGATCCCGCTCAGCATCGACCCGGGACTCGCGTTCGGCACAGGCGGCCACGAAACAACGCGGCTCTGTCTTGAGATGTGCGAGAAGTACATGAAGAAGGGCGACAGCGTGCTCGACGTAGGCTGCGGCAGCGGCATTCTCGGAATCGCGGCTCTGCTCATGGGCGCGTCAGAGGCGACAGGCGTTGACATCGACGAGACCGCCGTGCGCACGGCAGCCGAAAACGCTGAGCTCAACGGAGTTGCCGACCGCTTTACGGCGATCTGCGGCAGCTTCACCGAGAAGGTCGAGGGAAAGTTCGATATCGTTCTGGCGAACATCGTCGCCGACGCGATCATCTTTCTGTCTAAGGGCGTCAGCGGCTTCATGAAGGACGACGCGGTCTATATCATGAGCGGCATTATCGACACCCGCGCAGATGAAGTCAAGGCTGAGGTATCGAAGTACTTTGATATCATCGAAGAACACCTCGACGGCGGCTGGGTATGTCTGGCTGCGGTCAAATCGCGGCGGTCACGCGACCGCAGGCGAATCGCGGCGGTCACGCGACCGCGAGCAAATCGCGTACTATAAGTTAAATAATAAGGCAGCGTCACTTTTTCGCGGGAAGTGTTTCCGCGGGCGGTTACGTTGCCTTTTTTGCTGACCGATAATCGCCCTTGCAAAATCCTTATAAATATACTATAATATACCTTACAAAAAAGGAAGTGATATGATGGGGCATAAGCATAAACACAGCCACGCGCCCGATTTCTACACTGCGGCGCGATTTACGTCTGACGACCTCGGCAAGCTGTTTTTGTTCCGCGACCGCTACACGGGTACGCTCTACACCTTCGAGCTTCTCGACTGCGTGACCAAATCCGTCGCGGAGCTTGACTCGCTGTTGATCGGGGAGTACAATCTCCGTCCTGACGTCGCGGTTGAGCAAATCTGGTGCCGCGTAACGCCGTCTGACTTTGACCGCGAGCGGCTCATAATCGGCTTTGACGAGAGCTATTCGGATATCTACACCGAGGACGCCGACGGCCCGGTTGCATTCGGATTGCAGCTCAAGCCGTCGAATAAGCTCGAGGGCGAGGTGTTCACAGCTTCGACCCTGAAGCCTGACGCGGATTCCTCTGTCAGCTGGAAAATCGAGGTGTGGAATGTTTAAGGCGGCGGTTTTTGATATGGACGGTCTGATGTTCGACACGGAGCGGCTGGTTTACGACAACTGGCAGCAGATGATGGACGAGCGCGGCTATCCGTACAGCATAGAGGACTTCAAGCAGACCGTCGGCAGGCGCAAGGCTGAGGTTCAGAACTTCTACTTCGGCAAATACGGCGCGGATTTTCCGTACTGGGAGCTGTCGGAGCATGGCAAGAAGATGTACATCGACAAGGTGAAGCGCGACGGTATCCCCGTAAAGCAGGGATTGTACGAAACGCTTTCCTATTTAAAGAACAAGGGCTGCAAAATCGCTCTCGCGACCTCTACCTCGCGGCAGACGGCTGAGTTCAATCTCGAAAGTGCAAAGGTGACTGAGTTCTTTGACGCTCTTGTATGCGGCGGCGACGTCAAAAACGGCAAGCCTCACCCCGAGGTTTTCCTGACGGCAGCGGCGGCTCTGGGCGAGAAGCCCTCTGACTGCATCGCGTTCGAGGACAGCATCAACGGCATAAAGTCGGCTCACGCGGCAGGCATGACGACGGTCATGGTGCCCGATTTTCTCGAGCCGACCGACGAGATACGCCCGATGATAGACTGTCTGTGCAAAAGCCTTGAGGAAAGTATATTATATATGGAAAAGGAGTAATAATATGAGTTACGGTTATCATTATTCATCAGGCGAACCCGCTTTTGCGGTGTTTATGATGATTTTCACTATGATTTACATACTGGTGATGTTCGGCATAGTGGCGGCGGCTTACATTTCGCGCTGGTTCATCTTCAAGAAGATGGGCATGCCCGGCTGGAAGGGCATTATCCCCTACTACGGCGAGTATCTTCTGTTCCGCGAGCTGTGGACGACAAAGATGTTCTGGGCGCTTGTCATCAGCGCCGCCGTATACGCGTTCGTGAGCATTTTCGCAGTGGTATTCGGCATGGTGGGCTTCGCTGTGGCAGTGGCAGGCGCTCATAGCTCGCACGCGGTCGGACAGGCGGCGATAATACCGATCCTTGCATTCGCGTTCTACGGACTGCTCACGATCGGATACCTCGTATTCGCGCTGGTAGTCAACTTCAAGCTCAACAACCGTCTGGCTAAAGCCTTCGGCAAGTCGACGGGCTTTGCGGCGGGACTCACCTTCCTCTCACCGATTTTCGATTTGATCCTCGCGTTTGACAAGTCATACTACATTGGCAGACAAGCGCCGGTGGGCGCGTTCTCCCGCCTTTGAAAACGTTAATCTCCGGAAACGTTCATAAACGGCGGGGCGGAGAAGTTTTCAATAAATCGGATAAAGGAACCGTTTCATATGAAGCGGTTCTTTTTTTGTTACCAAATGACGGCTGTGCAAAAACGACAAAAGATTAGGGATAATTTTGGATTGCGGTGTGTAAATATATGTGGTAGAATTTAGATGTGATAGTTTGCGCTTTTTGCGCGGCTGCAGAACCGTAATATCTCAAAACAAGGAGGATTCTTATGAAAAAGCTCACAAGATTTGTCAGTGTGCTTCTTTCGGCGCTGATGGTAGCGTCGATGTTCACGGCGCTGAACTTCACGGCGTTCGCGGCGGACAGCAAGCTGACAATTCGGGCAAACTCAAACATTTTCCCGACGCAGACACAGGAATTTGACGCGGACACAAATCAGATCACCGTCACATGGTGGATGCAGGTGTCCGACGCCAATATGGTCAACACCCAGTGCGTCATCACCTACGACAGCTCAAAGCTCGCGGTTGATATGACGGACGGCGTTAACTCGACCATTCAGGACGGCAAGCGCGTAGACCGTATTCTCCGCGTTACCGACGGAGTAGGCACAGTCACAAACTATGCTCCGCAGCAGACCTACCTCGATTTGCACGAGAACAACCCCTCGGGCAAGTTCCTCGACGGCGAGAGTGACAACGACGCGAGCATCAAGGTCAACTCCGTCAACCTCGAGGGCAGAGAGCTTACCGAATCGAACGGCAAGGTACCCTTTGTATCCGTGACCTTCAACCCAAAGGACGGCGCTCAGGGCGTGACCAACGTCAACCTCTATGTCGAAATCATGCAGATCAGGGGCGAGAGCGAAGAGGAAGAGCACTACTTTATCGCCCGTTCCGAAATCGCGGACAACAAGGTTTCCTATATGCCCGAAACACCCTCGGCTGTTTACGCGGGCACGTTTGACGACTACAGCGTTCAGGCCGGCGACGTATTCACAGTCGCGGGCACAGCGAACTTCCTCGGCACCGAGTGGGAGGCTAAGCCCACCGTAAACGTGATGACCAAGGGCAGCGACGGCATCTACAAGATCACCGTCAAGAACGTCAAGGCGGTCAGCGGCGCCGTATATGAAGTAAAGGTAGTCGAGTTCAAGAACGGCGACACCGAAAATCCGATCTGGCACGGCGTACCCGGTACGGGCAATAACGTCGATTTCGGTCTTAAGTCCGACTGCGACGTGACCGTGACCTATAATCCTTCCACAGGCGAGATCAAGGTGACAGGCACAGGCGTTACCGATCCGAGCTACAAGATCGACTATGTAGCAGTAGTCGGCAACGGCAAGGACGTACCGAGCTTTGTAAACGGCAAGAACTGGGATCCGACCGCGGCAGCCAACAAGATGACGGCGAGTTCAAACGTCTACGAGATCACCTACAAGAACGTAGCCGCAAACAAGGATCTCGAATTCAAGTTTGCCGCGAACGGCGCGTGGGCTCTCAACTGGGGCAACGGCTCAGCCGTGACCCCCGGCACAGCCATGGACGCATACGACGGCGGCGAGAACATCAAATTCAACTACAAGTCATCAAAGTCGACCTTTGACCTCACCCTCAAGCTCGACCTCACGAATTGGGACGCTGACAAAAAGACAGGCGCGAAGTTCACCCGACAACAGCAGCTCCCACAACTGCAGCTCCCACTACCGCGGCACCCACCACAGCGGCACCCACCACAGCGGCACCGACAACCAAGCCCGTAACAACCACTAAGCCCACAGGCGATGTATTCACTCTCGCAGGTTCGTCGAACTTCCTCGGCACCGCATGGGCGCCCGCTCCCGACGAGTACGTAATGACCAAGGGCAGCGACGGCAACTATACAATCACCGTCAAAAACGTCAAGGCGATCGACGGTGCGGTATATCAGGTCAAGGTAGTTCAGTTCGTAGACGGCGACACCGAAAATCCGATCTGGCACGGCAAGGACGGCGGCGACGCTAATGTTGACTTCGGACTCAGCAAGGACTGCGACGTAACCGTTACCTATAATCCCAATACAAAGGCTATCACCGTAACGGGCGCAGGCGTTACCGAAGCAAGCTACAAGATCGATTATGTAACCGTAGTCGGCAACGGCAAGGACGTACCGAGCTTTGTAAACGGCGTTGAATGGGATCCCGCAGCGGAATCCAACAAAATGACCGCGGCAGGCAGCGTAGACGAAATCACCTACAAGGGTGTAGCCGCAAACAAGGATCTCGAATTCAAGTTCACAGCCAACGGCGCGTGGGCACTGAGCTGGGGCAACGGCGCAGAGGTTACTCCCGGCACAGCGATGGACGCTTACTACAACGGCGAGAACATCAAATTCAACTACAAGTCATCAAAGTCGACCTTTGACCTCACCCTCAAGCTCGACCTCACGAATTGGGACGCTGACAAGAGAACAGGCGCGAAGTTCACCGTAACCGCGAAGGACTGCGAGCAGCCCACAACCGAGAAGCCCGAGCCTACCACAGTTGCTCCCACAACAGCGGCACCCACG
>ONDL01000053.1 GCA_900316555.1 uncultured Eubacteriales bacterium
TCCCTCAGATAAAGGGAGCGTTTATGGTAATCAGTTAATTACTTGTTGTACTTCTTGCGTGAGAAGTAGAATACGCCGAGAGCGCCGACTACAACTACGAAGATAACTGCCGCGAAGGAGAAGTCGCCTGTAGCAACGGAACCGTTCGCGCTGTTGGTGCTGCTGTTGCTTGAGGAGCCCTTGGTGGCGCCTGTAGCGGAAGTAGCATCGGGAGATGCAGTGGGAGCAACAGTTGTAGGCTGAGTGGGAACTGAAGGAGGCTCGGGAGCAGTCTTGTCTTCAAAATACTTGCCTGTGAAGTTACCGTAAACCATCAGCTTCTGCTCTTTACCATCGCTGGAAACCTTAACCTGGTTAACAGTGCCGTAATTATCAATTACGTACTTGCTGTCGGCGGGGAGAATTACATTGCCCTGCTCGTCAAAATCGATACCGGTGTTCTCCTTGAGGAGTTCCTTGGTCGGCCATGTGCCGTACTCGCCGTTGCCATAGTAGAAGAACCAGTCACCGCCGTAGGTGATTTTACCTTCGGGAACGATGGTGGTGGAAATTGTCATGGTGTTGGGGTCGAGGTTAACAACATAAACCATGTTGTCAAAGCTCTGAGCGATACCGTCGCCGTTGTCCATCTCTACATAGAAGTTCTTTGCATACTTGCCGAACTCGGGAATATCGAGTTCAAACTCGTCATCCTCAACAGCTGCCTTAAGTGCTTCGTAAATAGCAGCAACCTCAGCGGTCTCATCCTTGGTCATCTGAGTCTCATCGTCGCTCCAGTTTACGTGATCCATCTCAACTGCGTCTGCAGCCTTGTCCCATACATACTTCCAAAGAGCCTTTGTATAGTAGTCAGACTCCATGAACGAATAGTACTGAGCGGGAGTATCCTTGATCTGGCAAGCAGCGTCAAAACGCTCCTGAAGGAAGCCTTCGGTGCCGGGCATACCGCCGTCGATGTGGTTGCTGAAGATGATCTGGTTAGCATCTGCGGGAACGGGAGTGCTGTAAAGGTTCTTTACGTCACCCTCGGAAACGGTAAGTACCTTATATCCGGGCCAGTCATGTGTGAATACACTGCCGGGAGTATCTGAACCGGTCCACCAGTAGATGCCTGCGCAATTCTCTTCTTTGGTCCAATAATCACTCATCCATGCTCCGGGCATAGCAAAACTGTATGTCTTAGCTGTAACGCCGGGAGTGGGAGTGTAAGTATCGTCAGGGTTCTTTGTTGCGGAAGCAGTAACTACGCCTGTAGCAACGATGCTCGCGGAAAGAGCGCCTGCGAGAACTACGCTTAAAATTCTCTTTCTCATATTAAATTCCTCCAATAGTATTCCGTTTTTCGGTTATCACTATTATATAACAAAATAATTAAAAAATCAAGACAAAGTTTAAATAAAGCTTCGTTCAGATGCACAGATGTGTATTGCTTACCTAATTATTTTTCGTCAGAAGAATCAGTTTTTTCAGTTTTTCCTGCTTTTTTCTTATTTTTTATCACGATGACAATTGCGGCAATAACAAGCGCGGCAATAACGGGAATGCCGATCGCGAGAATCCAGAAGTTCGGGTTTTTCGCAGGACTGTTCTCAACATCCTCGTATCTTGTAACTTCAATCACGTCATTTTCGTATACATTGTAGGTTGCGTGATGCTTGCCCTCCACAGACTCGTGGTTGTCCTTATTCGGAGTATTCTCCTCGCCCATTCCGTCAACATAATTGATGAAGCTGCTCTGACGTTCGTTGAGAGTTTCCTCATCGCTGGTGATAGGCGGAACTCCGTCGGTTATTACCTTTTTACCATTTACCTCGAGATCATACGTCCACTTGTATGACTTCAGATAGGTCATATCGTCGCCGTACATTTCGGTGACAAAATATTCAATCGACGCTTCGCCGCCCTTGATTGCCTCAAACTCACATGAAAGAAAAACATCCTTTGCGGCAAAACTGACAGGATTGCCGATATCAGTCCAGTTCATTGGGATCTTTCCGTCGATATCGGGATTATAGAAGAGATTGTCAAACTTTTCTGAGGTAAGAGATTTTTTATCAAATTTAAGATATTCGCTGTTGTAGAACAGACGAAGCTCAAAGCCGATTATATCTTCCTTTGTTTCATCAAGGTAAAGGGTGAACTTAACGGTGTCACCTACATTAACCTTGCCTTCTCCGTTAATTGTCAGCACATCATCAGCTGCATACGCAGCGGAAGCAGATGTTGTGAGAATCAATACGGTCATCATAACAGCAGTAATGATAGAAATCAGTCGTCTCATAATTAATATCTTTCCTTTTACGTTGATTGTTCTGAATCAGAGGAATTTTCGTCTGATTAGCTATTCTATTATATAACATAAAAAATATTATTTCAACGAATATTAAAGGATTTTCACCAATTTTTCATATTAAATTCAAATTTAATCTGTTCTCGTTTGGATACTAACCGAGTTAATTCCTTAATGTGCAAAAAAACACCCTCCGATTTCTCGGAGGGTGCCAAACTTATTCAGTTTTCAAATTTGAATCATAGACTCAAATTATTCCTTATCTCTTCTGCGTGCAAAGTAGATAGCCGCAGTTGCAGATACAAGTACGAGGAGGATAATTACAGCCATAGAAGCACTACCGGTCTTAACGGTACCATTGCTGCTGTTGCTGCTATCCTTTGTAGCAGAATCTGATGTAGACTTCTTGGTTGTAGGAGCTACAGTTGTAGGAGCTACGGTTGTAGGAGCTACAGTTGTGGGCTCTACGGTTGTAGGAGCTACAGTTGTGGGCTCTACGGCTCTACGGTTGTGGGAGCCTCGGTGGTGGGCTCTGCAGTTGTGGGAGCCTCTGTGGTGGGCTCTTCAACGGGAACAAGTGCGAACTCGTCAAGAGTCATAGTGGTGTCGACAGTGCCGGATGCAAGAGCCTTGAAGGTAAGGTTGATGAAGGCATTGTCAGCATCTACTGCATAACCATAGATGTTGGAAGCGTTAGCCTTTACAACACCGGCAACAGTATCATTGATCTCTGCACCGGAGGTGATCTGAGGCATCTCAGCCTTTACAAGCTCGAGCTTGGTAGCATCATAGTTGTAGATCCACTGTAATGACTCAACAGCCTTAGCGTCGGAATCGAGCTTCCATGTGAGTGTGAAGGTGTCGCCAACATTGACAGTCTTTGCAGCTTCGCCGTCGAGAGCGAATGCCTTAGGCATGTCAGTTACGTGCTCACTTACACCGGTGTTAACGTTAACTGCGAGAGTCTCGGGAGCGGGCTGAGTTGTGGTGGGAGCCTCAGTTGTGGGAGCCTCAGTTGTGGGAGCCTCAGTTGTAGGAGCTACAGTTGTGGGCTCTTCTCTGTTTACAAAGATGGTGTATGTAGCACCGGTCTTCTTTGTGGTATCCCAGTTAGTGATATCGAGCTGGAGTGTTACGTTGCAGGTATCGTCCTCAGACTCAACGTTGAAGAGAATGTTCTCACCGTTGTACTGAGAAGGATTAGCCTCGTTGAGCTTAGCTTCGGTATCCTTTACAAGACCCCAGTTGATATCCCAACCGCCGTTAGCAGCAAACTTGAACTGATATTCTGTGTTGGTATCAACATCTTCGTAGGTGATCTCATAAACGCCGGGCTTAACTTCTGTCATTCTGTTCTCAGCAGCAGCGGGATCCCAGGTAATACCGTTAAGGAAGTTGCCCTGACCTGCGCCGACAGCAGTCATGTAGCTGATGTTGTATACGGGCGGAATTACGCCGTCGCCGTAAACATTGATCTCACCGGTCTGGGGATTGTATGTAACAGTTACGTCACAATCCTTTGTGAGCATGAAGTCATAGTTGAGGTCTGTGCCGTCCATGCCGTGCCATACAGCGTTAGCAGGATCGCCGCCGACAAACTGAACAACCTTAACCTGATAGAGAGCGCCTTCCTCAGCAGCTACATCGGGTACTGTTACCTTGTAGAGGCCGTCAGCGGTATCAAAGGTCATTCTGTTGGTATCGGGATCGGGTGACCAGCCGTTCTCAACAAAGTTGGAGGAACCTGCGATTACAAAGATATCCTCAGCGGGCTTCGGCTCTGTTGTGGGAGCCTCTGTTGTGGGAGCCTCTGTTGTAGGAGCCTCAGTTGTGGGCGCTACAGTTGTAGGAGCCTCTGTTGTAGGAGCCTCTGTGGGAGCAGGAGTACCCTCGGGAAGAACCTCGAAGTACATGTTGGCATTCGCAGCGAACTGAGCAAGAACATCTTCGTAGTTTGCATTGTTCTTGTTTGCCTCAAACCACGTATCGGGATCTACAGGCTGCCCCTTTGTGTTAAGAGTCAGAACCTGAGTATCGAGGAATACTTCTGTGTCGCCATCGCCAACAACGTCAAATACTACGCTGACAACTGCAAGCGGACCGTCATCATTAGTCAGCCAGATGCCGCCATTGTCAATATCTGAGAAGTTAATGGGAAGTGAAGGCTCTTTTGAAAGGTTATCAAAGTTAACAACGGGCTTAGTGCCATTGTCTGAGCAAGCGGGAGAAACAGTAGGTCTACCCTTGCTGTCTACGTTGTTGTCTTTGTTGATGGAAAGAACATTCTGATCAAATTTAACTTCAAACTGACCGTTTACCATCTGATAAGCCTGAGTGTCAATGAAGAAGTTGACAGTTACCTTCTCAGGAATGCTGGGCTCGTTGTAGGTCTGAGAAGCGGGCTTGAAGTAGTTTGAGTTAGATTTTGCGTTAACAGTGAGGTGCTTTGCGGGAGCAGTTGTTGTGGGCTCCTCAGTTGTTGTGGGCTCTTCGGTTGTTGTGGGAGCCTCAGTTGTTGTGGGAGCCTCGGTTGTTGTGGGAGCCTCAGTGGTGGGCTCAGCAGTTGTGGGCTGCTCAGGTGCCTCATAATCGGGATCGAAGGAACCTGCATAAACAGCAGAAGGAGTTTCCTTGGGGAGATACTCAAGGTCCTTCTGAACGATCTCAGAATTCTTAATAAAGAAATCTTCCTTAGGATCATCGTCATTCTTAACGTTCATGATTTCAACGTCGAGAACAACCTCTGTGTTACCGGTCTTACCGGTGGGATTGAAGGTTACGGAAACGAAAGGAACTCTGTCGCCTTCGTCATTGAGATCATAACCGTCAAGGTCAGAAGCGTTAGCCTTGATACCGCCCTTGGGCATTGACTCAACTTCAGTATTAACGATGGTACCTGCGCCTTCTGTAACTCTGAACATAAGGTTCTTCTTGCCCTTGCTGTCAGTGTTTACACCCTTGGTATTGTCAATGGTCAGGTAATCCTTGTCATAAGACATTGTCCACTGAGCATTGATCATATACTTCTCAGTCATCTGGATCCAGTAGGTAACAGTAACCTGACCTGTGGTGGGATCGAAGCTCTGAGTGTAGGTAGGAGTGATGTTTGACTTGGCAGTTACAACGAGCTTTTCGCCTTCGGGAGCGCCAACCTGTGCATCCTCTGCCTTAGCAGCAGCCTTGGGAGCTTCGGTGGCAACAGCTGCAACAGCTGTCTCAGCGGGCTCAGTTACGGGTGCTACGGTTGCAGCCGCAGCAGTTGTGGTCGCAGCAAGCTCAGCAGTTGCGGGCTCAGCTACTGTGGTCTCAACAGGGCTGGTTGACTCAACAGTCTTTACGCCTTTACCGGTAACAGTAACCTGATCGTCCTTAGCCTTGGGATCATACTTTACAGTAATGTCTCCGGCAGCAAAAACATCAATGGCAACATTCTTGCCATCGCTTGTGCCAATCCAATCGGTGCCGTTTGTTACCTTAAAGGAAACAGCCTTTTCGAAAGGACCAACAGCTTCATACACTTTCGTGTATGTTCCGTCTTCATTTGCGGTCATCGCGTTTGCATCGATCATGCCCTCGCCCCATGCCTTGGTGAAGAGCTCTTCGCTGTCACCAACTACATAATATGCAGCGGCAGCAACCTCTTCGTCACCTTCGGCAGCAGCAACGCTGATGGCGGTGATGGAAACCGATGTTACAATGAGCATTAACGCAAGCAGAAGACTTAATGCTTTTTTGAACATTTCTTTTTTTCCTCCTTGTTTAGTAATGCTTCTATAAGCAATACTATTATAATACAAGTGATTCCCAAAAGTCAATAAATTTTCGAAATTGGAAATCGGAAATTTTCGGTTTTTTGATAATTTGTTTATTCAAACAAATAATTAGTCAAGAATTTGTCGTTTTCCACAACAAAATAGCTTATTTATACCCGTTTAAATTATGCGACTGCCAGTTCCACGAGTCATAGCACATTTCGTCCATACCGAGCTCTGCCTTCCAACCTAATACTTTTTCGGCCTTTTCGGCGTTTGCAAAGCACTCGGCGATGTCTCCTGCCCTGCGCGGTTTGATAACATACGGGATTTTGATATTATTTACCCGCTCAAATGCCTTTACGATCTCGAGCACGCTGTAACCGGTGCCTGTGCCTAGGTTGACGATCTCAGCTCCGGTGTGGTCTGCGGAGTAGTCGATCGCCTTGACGTGACCCTTCGCAAGATGGTGATAAAGGGCATGAGGTTATTCGGAATGCCGTTGGGATCCTCGCCTATCCTGCCGCTCTTGTGCGCGCCGATGGGATTGAAGTAGCGCAGGATCACGATCGACATCTCGGGATTGGCGCGCTGGGTGTCGCTGAGGATCTGCTCCATCATCAGCTTTGTCCAGCCGTAGGGGTTGGTCGGAGTGCCTGTAGGCATGGTTTCAACCAGCGGAACCTCCTTCGGGGTGCCGTAAACCGTAGCCGATGAGCTGAAAATAAACCTCGTTACGTTATGGCGCTTCATTGCCTCGAGAAGCGTCAGGGTTGAATCGATGTTGTTTCGGTAGTACAGAAGCGGCTTTTCGCAGCTCTCACCCACCGCCTTGAGTCCCGCGAAGTGGATAACGGCGTCAATATCGTTCTCGCTGAAGATTTTTTCGACCGCCTCGGGGTCGCAAACGTCAGCCTCGTAGAGCTTGACCGATGCGCCGGTGATCTCCTCAACCCTCGCGATAGCCTCGGGGCAGGAGTTCGAATAGTTGTCGGCAACGACAACGCTGTGTCCCGCCTCAATCAGTTCAACGCAGGTGTGGCTGCCGATATAGCCCGCTCCGCCCGCTAAAAGTACGTTCATAAAAGTCCTCCGAAAATTACATTATATATAGTATACGAAAATCAGCACTTTTCGGGCTCGGGATATGCCTCGCCGAAGGTTTCTACAGTGACCTTGCGCATAATCTGAGCGTCCAAAGGCTTGTCGGAGAAATCGGTATCGCACTCAGCTATCTCGTTTACGACGTCCATGCCCTCGATAACCTTGCCGAAAGCCGCGTACTGGCCGTCGAGGTGCGGAGCCGCCTTGTGCATGATAAAGAACTGAGAGCCTGCGGAGTCGGGCATCATCGAACGCGCCATCGAGAGCACACCCTCTGTGTGCTTAAGTTCGTTCTTGAAGCCGTTCATCGCAAACTCACCCTTGATGCGGTAACCGGGACCGCCCATACCTGTTCCGTCGGGACAGCCGCCCTGAATCATGAAGCCGTAGATTACGCGGTGGAAAGTCAGGCCGTCATAAAATCCGTCGTTTACAAGGCTGATGAAGTTGTTGACCGTGTTCGGCGCGATTTCTGGATAAAGCTCGGCCTTGATGAGCTTGCCGCCGTCCATTTCGAATGTAACAATGGGATTTGACATAAATACACTTTCCTTTTCTATTATATTGGGGCAATCGCGGGAATGAAGTTGCGCAGAACAAAGTACGCGAACCACAAAACCAGCAGAAATACCATGAATTTCAAATTGTGCAGCGGCGGTATGCGGAAGCGCACGCCGAAAATTTTCAGCGCGAACTCGATGTGATACAGCGCCGCAATGACCGTCAGTACGGGAATTGAGAGGTTCTGCCTTAGCGCGAGAAGGATATTTCCGCTCAGAAGCGCCTTTACCGCCCTTGTTGATCCGCAGCCGGGACAGTAAATATGAAAATACTGCACGCTCGGGCAGGTCGGAAAGGTAAAATGCGTCAGAACAAACCACGCCGCGAGCGCAAGCACCGCCAGAACCGCGAACGGCGCGACAATGACGAGCACCTTCTGCCATGGTTTATACTTCACGCGCTCACCTCCCTATAGCAGAATCGGGCAGATCACTCTGCCCGATGATTTACAGTTGTGAAGATTTTACCAGTTGTAGGAGCTGTACGGCGTGGAGAAGCTGCTGTTGCCGCTTACGCACATTACGACGATCATAATGATCGAGAGACCGATGCCTACGAATGAAAGAATCATGCCGACAAGAGCGAGCGGATTCTTCGCACCGCACTTTGCCTTAGAGATAATACCGAATACAGCGCCGGGAATACCGAACAGGATACCCCATCCGCAGCATCCGAAAACTACAGAGATGATACCGCAGACGAGAGAGATGATGCTGAACACCTTTGCCGCGCCTGTGGGACCCTCAGCGGGAGCCGCGTTGTAAACATTGCCCTGCTGGTACTCGGGCTGCTGATAGCCTGCCTGGTTGTAGTCGTAGGGCTGAACGGGATTGTTCTGATACTGGTTGTAGTAGTCGGGCTGAGCAGGCTGCTGCGGCTGATACTGGTTGTAATCGGGCTGAGCAGGCTGCTGCGGCTGGTACTGGTTGTAATCGGGCTGAACAGGCTGCTGCGGCTGATACTGGTTGTAGTCAGGCTGAACAGGCTGCTGCGGCTGATACTGATTGTAGTCAGGCTGAGCGGGCTGCTGCGGCTGATACTGGTTGTAATCGGGCTGAGCGGGCTGCTGCGGCTGATACTGGTTGTAATCGGGCTGAGCAGGCTGCTGATACGGATTAGCGTCAGTATTCTGGTTATCAAAGCCGTTTCTGGGCTGGTTGTACTGAGCGAACTGAGCGGAATAATCCTTACCCTGCGGAGTCTGCTCAGGATTAGGCACCTGATTGGGCTGCACATTATCATTGTTGAAGTTGTTATCCATGATGGCTAACCTCCTTAAAAAATTATGGTTTTATTATAGAATAGATTGTCTTTCTTGTCAATCTTTTTTCAGACATATTATCATTCAATGCTCATCGTAGCATAGGCGTTCAAATCGGTTTTTGCGATATTTCCGCTGAGATACTCATAGTAGCCCTGCGAGCCGACCATAGCTGCGTTGTCACCGCAGAGCGACTTATCGGGCATATAAAATTCATAGCCGCGTTTTTTGCACTCGGCTTCAAGAGTTGAACGGAGAAGCGAATTTGCCGAAACGCCGCCCGCGATAACGAGCTTTTTCACGCCCAGATCCTCGGCAGCCCTGAGAAAATTCGTCGTCAGGCAATCCACAACCGCATATCTGAAGGAAGCGCAAACGTCAGCCTTGTTCAGCTCAATCCCCTTCTGTGCGGAGTTGTGAATGAGGTTAATCACCGCGGTCTTGAGCCCCGAGAAGCTGAAATCATACGGCGCGTCGTGTACAACCGGCCGCGGAAGCGTAAACGCGTGAGGGTCGCCGTCCTCTGCGACCTTGTCGAGCGCGATTCCGCCCGGGTAAGGCATTCCCATCGTGCGAGCTGCCTTGTCAAACGCCTCGCCTGCCGCGTCGTCGCGCGTTCTGCCGATGATTTTCATCTTTGTGTAGTCCTCGACCATTACGATGTGACTGTGGCCGCCCGATACGATAAGACAGAGAAACGGCGGCTTTAGTTCTAAATTAGAAATATAATTTGACGCTATGTGCGAGCGAAGATGGTGCGTCGGCACAAGCGGTATGCCCGTAGACAGCGATAAGCCCTTCGCGAAGTTCACTCCTACCAAAAGCGCACCTATCAAACCCGGCGCGTAGGTGACGGCGATAGCTTCAATGTCGCTCAGAGTGACCTTCGCCTGCTCCAGTGCCTGCGACACTACGGGTACGATCGCCTCGGCGTGACGTCGGGAAGCGATTTCGGGCACAACTCCGCCGTAGAGCTTGTGCTCCTCAACCTGAGAGGCAACTACCGACGAAAGCACACACCGTCCGTCCTCGACAACCGCCGCTGCGGTCTCGTCGCAGGAGGATTCTATTGCTAAAATTTTCATTGTTTTCACCATATCAAAAGTATTTTGTCATCAAAACTGCGGCTTCGGTCGGGTCGGAGTAGTAATTCTTCCTCTCACCCGCCTTGATAAAGCCGAATTTTGAGTAGAGCGAGATCGCCGCGGAGTTGCTCTCCCTGACCTCGAGGGTGATAAAGCAAAGGCTGTTCTTCATTGAGTAGGTCACAAGCTCGCGCACGAGAGCGTAGCCCACGCCGCGCCTGCGGTAATCCGCGCTGACAGCGACGTTGAAGATGTATCCCTCGTCGACGATGACCTCCATGCCGACATAGCCGATGACCTTTTCGTCCTCAACCGCGACGAGAAAGAGCGAGTTTTCCTTTTCGAGCGACTCCTCAAGGCTCTTTTTTGACCACGGGTGCGAAAAGCACTCCGCTTCAATCGCCGCGACCGCGTCAATACAGGCGGCTGTCATTTTCTCAATCCTCATAGCTTCTGAGAATCTCCTCAACCGCGAGCTTGATCATATCGCGGCACATGCGGTAAATCTCGACGCTGCCGCCGTATGGGTCGGCGATATCGAGCACCTCCGCTCTGTCCTCAGCAAGGCCGACGCTCTGGGTGAGTATCTGATAATGCTCGCTTGACATGCAGTAGATTTTCTCAAAGTCCGCGATGTCGTAATCATATATAAAATGCGATTTGAAGCCGCTGAGGTCGACTCCTATTTCCTTACATACCTCAACCGCGTGCTTGGAGGCAGGCATTCCGCTGACCGCCGCCAAGCCGAAGCTGTAAGCGCGTACGTTGATTCCGCGTTCCTCAGCCTCTTTATTGAAAATTGTCTCCGCCATCGGGCTGCGGCAGGTGTTGCCTGTGCAGACGAAGGCGATATACTTAACCTTTTGCATCATACCACGTCTTTCCGACCGCCGCGTCTGCCGTCAGCGGAACGCTGAGCTTAACGGCGCTCTCCATTTCTTCCTGTAAGAGCTGTCTGACCTGCTCGCTCTCTTCCTCGGGCGCTTCGACGATCAGTTCGTCGTGCACCTGCAAAATCAGCCGCGCGCGCAGGTTTTCGCGCTTCAATCTCTCGTCGACGCGCACCATCGCGATTTTGATGATATCCGCCGCGGTGCCCTGAATGGGCATATTCCTCGCCACACGCTCGCCAAACGCCTTGAGCATGTGCTTGCCCGAGCTCAATTCGGGCAGGTAGCGCCGTCTGCCGAACATCGTCTCGACATAGCCGTCGCGCTTTGCCTGCTCGGTCACGCGCTCCATGTATCGGTCAACGCCGCTGTAGTGGGTGAGGTAGCTGTCGATGTAGCGCTTCGCCTCTTTTGTGGAAACGCCGATGTCCTTCCCGAGCGAAAAAGCACCGATTCCGTAGACGATTCCGAAGTTGACCGCCTTGGCGTTTCTTCTCATTGCGGGTGTCACCATCTCGAGCGGCATATTGAACACCTGTGAGGCGGTGATCGCGTGTATATCCTCGCCGCTGTTGAAGGCGGCGATCATGTTTTCGTCGTTCGCTATATGCGCCAGCACTCGCAGCTCGATCTGGGAGTAGTCAGCGTCCACGAGAACAAAGCCTTCCTCTGCGCAGAAGAACTTGCGCATTTCCCTGCCAAGCTCAGTGCGGACGGGAATATTCTGCAAATTCGGCTCGGTGGAGCTGATTCTGCCCGTGCGCGTTTCGGTCTGATTGAAGCTCGAGTGGATCCTGCCGTCGTCGGCAATAACCTTGAGCAAGCCCTCGCAGTAGGTTGAATTGAGCTTTGCGAGAGCGCGGTAGTTGAGCACCATGTCGACGATCGGGTGGTCGTAACGCAAGCCCTCGAGAACCTCCGCGTTTGTGCTGTATCCGCTCTTTGTTTTCTTCTTCGCGGGCAGATGCAGATCCTCAAAGAGCACCTTTCCGAGCTGTTTGGGCGAATTGATGTTGAATTCCTGACCCGCGTTAAGGTAAATCGCCTGCTCAAGCTCGTGGATCTGCTGTGAGAGCATGGCGCCGTAGTCGGCGATACCCTGCCTGTCGACCGCAAAACCGACGTTTTCCATCTTCGCGAGCACTCTCGCAAGCGGGATTTCGATTTCGCGCAGCAGCTTTTCCTGACCGTTTGCCTTGATCTCGTTCTCGAGCCTGTTGCAGAGCTTGTCATAAACCGCCAGAGGACAGAATTTCTTGTCCTCTTCACTTTCGGCGGCTGGCATTGTGACCTCGTAGACCGTGCAGAGGGTTTCGTCGGAGTAGTCCTTCTCGGAAGGCTGCAGCAGATACGCGGCGAGCTCAACGTCGAAGGCGAGATCGGCTATCTCAAACCCATGCCTGTCGGCATAAGCAAACAGCGCCTTGCAGCCGGTTGTATACAGGCGGATTTCGGGATTTTGAAGTATCGCAGCAAAGAGTTCAGCGTCATCGCTGACGTAAATATTGCCCTTATATAATATAGAAAAGGATTTTAATTCCTTTTTGGAAATTTCAGCAATGAGATACACCTCTCCGAGCAGCTCATTCACGGAAATTGTATCGTCACAAATAGTAAGAGTCGGCAGGTCTGCCTTTGTTTCGGCGGCAACAGGCACGTCCGAAAGGTTGTATTTTTCTATTAAAGAAAATAGTTCCAGCTTCTGCATGAGCGCGAGCGCTTTTGTCGGCTCCTCACATACGACCTTGTAGCGGCTGACGTCGGTATCAATCGGAACGTTGCGGACAATCTCGCCCAGCATACGGCTGAGAATTGCGTTGTCCTTTGAGGCGATGAGCTTTTTGCGCACTCCGTCCTTGATTTCGGGCGAATCGATGTTCTCGTAAACTTCCTCTACGGTTTTGAACCGCTTGATAAGGTCTCCCGCGCCCTTGGGGCCAATGCCCGCGACACCCGGGATATTGTCGGAACTGTCGCCCTGGATAGCCTTGATCTCGATCAGTCCCGAGGGAGTAACGCCGTATTCCTCCATGATTTTTTCCGGAGTGTAGCGCAGATCGCCCTTGTTGGTGCAGAGGTGAACCACGGTTTCGTCCGAAACGAGCTGCAGGCTGTCGCGGTCGCCTGTGGCGATAACGCACTCGTCGCTGTTGTGCTCGCAGGCGTCGGCAAAGGTGCCGAGGATATCGTCCGCTTCAAAGCCCTCACATGTGACGAGCTTGTAGCCCAGAAGCGTGAGCAGCTCCTTGAGAACAGGCATCTGTGAGGCAAGCTCGGGCGGCATTCCCTTGCGGTTCGCCTTGTAGCCATCGTAAGCCTTGTGGCGGAAGGTCGGAGCCTTCAGATCAAAGGCGATCGCCACCGCGTCGGGGTTCTCGTCGCGCTCGATTTTGTTCAGCATATTCAGAAAGCCGTAAATTGCGTGCGTGAACTGACCGTCCTTGTTGGTCAGCGGACGTATGCCGTAGAAGGCGCGGTTGACAATGCTGTTTCCGTCAACAACAAGAATCCTCATAGCTTGTACATCACCTCGGTCATTTTTCCGTTTTTATAGTAGATACGGGGTACGCGCTTGCCGACAAGACAAACGACCTCGTAGTTAATAGTATCTGTGTTAGCGGCGAGAGTATCCGCGGTGGGCTCGCCTTTTTCGCCCGTGCCGAAAACAATGACCTCGTCGCCCTGCTCGATGTGGTCGATTTCGGTAACGTCGAGCATGGTCTGATCCATACAGATCCTGCCGACGATCTTAGCCTTCTGACCGTTAACGAGCATATAGCCGTCCTTGGCGTTCGCCCTGACATAGCCGTCGGCGTAACCGATAGGCACTGTCGCGATTCTCATGTCCTTTTCGGCTGTAAAGGTTCTGCCGTAGGAGATCGTCGCGCCTTTTTTGAGCTCCTTGACGTAGGCAACGGAGGTCTTGAGCGTCATCGCGGGAATGAGGTTGAGCTTGCCGCTGAGCTTCGGCGACGGCGCTAAGCCGTAGAGGATAATGCCCGCGCGAACCATGTCGCAATAGGTCTGGGAATAGTCCTCGATCGCGCCGCTGTTTGAGCAGTGACAGTAATCGAACGTCCTGCCCTTTGCGGCAAGAGCGTCGCGGACGTGGATAAAGTTGGAATACTGCTTCTCGGTGAAGTCTCTTCCCTCTTCGCTCTCGTCGGACACGCAGAAGTGGGTGAACATGCCCTCGGGAATCAGTCCGGGCAGGTCGCACGCCTCACATATTTCTTCTACGGAATTATCATCGCGCGGAAATTCCTGACACATAAAGCCTATGCGGCTCATACCGGTGTCAGCCTTGATGTGGATTTTGCAGGTGCATTCTGCCTTTTCGCACTCTTCAGAAAGGCTCCTCGCGTAATCAAGAGAGAAAACTGCCTGGCTGATGTTGTATTCACACAGCTTTGCCGCATCGCGGACGGGAGTGTAGCCGAGAATCAGAATCGGCAGCTTTACACCCGCGTTGCGGATCTCGATACCCTCGTCGATGTTGGATACCGCGAAAAAGTCCGCGCCGAGCGCTTCGTAAAGCTGCGCGAGCTCGGCGGCTCCGTGTCCGTAGCCATCAGCCTTGATCACACAGCACAGCTTTGCGCCGTCTGTCTTGCGGCGTATCTCAGTGAAATTATGCGCGATGGCGTCGAGTGAAATCTCCGCCCATGTTCTCTTGACAAAATCCACAATAATACCTCTTCTCTTAATCTGTAGATAAGAATACATATTTATGTTTATTATATTACTTTTTCCCGCTCAAATCAACCTTCAATACCCGATTGATCATAAAATATTATAAATTCACAAATTATTGCAATTTTTATTGATTTTTTCGCTTTAATATGTTAAACTTATGAAGTATGTTGTAAATATTAAAAAGGAGGAACATCCGAAAATGACAACAAGCAATATTATTGTTTTGGTTGCCTTCGCGTTTTACATGCTGGTTATGATTGCGATCGGCGTTGTTTACTCGAAGAAAACCAAAAACAACGAGGACTATTTCCTCGGCGGCAGAAACCTCGGCGGCTGGACTGCGGCGCTTTCCGCACAGGCCTCCGATATGAGCGGCTGGCTGCTGATGGGTCTTCCCGGTTCGGTATACCTTGCGGGTACCGGCGAGGTATGGATCGCTATCGGTCTGCTGCTCGGCACAATCCTCAACTGGTACATCGTTTCCTCAAGACTGAGGAAATACACGATCGTAGCGGGCAACTCGCTGACTATCCCCAGCTTCTTCCAGAACCGCTACCGCGACAAGAAAGGCATCATCAAGATCGTTTCCGCGGTCATCATCGCCATCTTCTTTGCGGTCTACACGGCTTCCGCGTTCAGCTCCGGCGCCAAGCTCTTCGCTACCCTCTTTGGCAACAGCCAGAACGGCGAGATGGATCAAACCGCTTATCTCATAGGTCTGATCATCGCTTCCGTAGTTATTCTCGTCTACACCTTCATGGGCGGCTTCAAGGCGGTATGCACCACCGACCTCATTCAGGGTCTGCTGATGCTCGTGGCAATCCTTGCCGTGCCGATCGTTGCTTACGCGATCCTCACATGGGATCAGGGCTTCTCTCAGGCGCTCATCTCCAAGGGCGTTGAGAGTCCCGAAAACTACCTTGACTTTCTCAAGAACACCGACGGCTCACCCGTATCGGCAGTTTCTATCATCTCAAGCCTCGCTTGGGGTCTCGGCTACTTCGGTATGCCCCACATCATCATCCGCTTCATGGCTATCAAGAACGAGGCGGAGGTCAAGAAGTCCAGAAAAATCGCTATCATCTGGGTCGTTCTCTCACTCGCGGCGGCTTGCCTTATCGGTATGATCGCGAGAGGCTACCTCAGCACTCAGCTTGAGGCAGGCTCCAGCGAAACCGCGTTTATCCGCCTGATCCAGGAGATCTTCGCTAACAACGGCGTGCTTATCTTCATCGGCGGCATCTTCCTCTGCGGCATCCTCGCTGCTATCATGTCTACCGCGGACAGCCAGCTCCTCGTTACCGCATCCGCTGTTTCCGAGGATATGTACAAAGGCGTTTTCAAGAAGAACGCCTCCGAGAAAAACGCGCTCTGGGTAGGCAAGATTGCCGTTGTAGTTGTCGCGGTCATCGCCTTCTTCATCGCGCTTGACCCCTCCTCGAGCATCCTGGGTCTTGTTTCCGACGCGTGGGCAGGCTTCGGCTCCGCATTCGGCCCCGT
>ONDL01000047.1 GCA_900316555.1 uncultured Eubacteriales bacterium
GCCTGAGGTTTAACGGTTTTGCATAGTTCCTTGCCGCCGCGTTCAATAATGAAGCTCATTCCTTTTCCGCCGCAGCCAGTAGCAGTTTCCTGAAGGTCCTCGTTTGTTTTAATTTCAATTCCGTTTACTTTTTTAATAACGTCGTCAACCTGCAATCCGCCTTCCTTCGCGGGACAAACATAGTGACTGCCGTTGAAGAATTCCTCCAGCTCAATAACCATCACTCCGTCGTTATAGAATTTTACGCCAAATGGCTGACCGCCGAGTATAACAGTACTGCTTTCGGCTGACGCGGATACGGGTACTCCCGTGATAAACATTGCAAAAGCCAAAACGAATGCGGTTGTTCTTGCAAATTTTTTCAAAAAATCACCTTCTTTCTGTTGCCCAAATTAGCTTTTGCATTTATAATATAAGAAAACGGTGTTTTTTATTATTCAATGAAACATTGGAAACGCTTTTTTACGAAAGCCCGACAATCCGTCTTTTTTTCAAATTATTTTCAATTGTATTTAATTTTTCAAATTTGAGGTTTAAAATGTCAGAATCAATTCAAGGACTGACCTCTGCCGAGGTCGCCGAACGTCAGAGGCAGGGCAAGACTAACGCCGCCGTAACACTTAAAACCAAGTCAATAAAACGTATATTTTACGATAACATATGCACGCTTTTCAATCTGATAAACGTCGTGCTCTTTGTATCGCTGCTTTTGGTAGGCTCATATAAAAACCTTCTTTTTATCGGCGTTGTTTTTTTCAATACGATCATCGGAATTATCCAGGAAATCCGTTCAAAGCGGAGCGTAGACAAGCTCACCATTCTTACCGAAACAAAGGCAGAGGTTCTCCGCGACGGAAAAACGGTTCAGATTCCCAAGGAAGAGCTCGTCCTTGACGACATTATCTTTCTCTCGCGCGGCAATCAGATTCCTGCCGACTGCGTTGTTGTCGACGGCTCCTGCAAGGTCAATGAGAGTTTGTTGACAGGCGAGTCGGATCTGATTGAAAAAGCAGAGTGCGACGAGATGCTCTCCGGCAGCTTCATCTCCGCCGGAAAGTGCTGCGCTCGCGTCGCGAGAGTCGGCGCGGACTGCTACGCCGCAAAAATCAACAGCGAAGCCAAGTACATCAAGAAGAATAACTCCCGGATTCTCAGATCCTTCAAGTTCATAATCAAGCTCTGCACAATTATCATTTTCCCGATAGGCGCGCTGCTCTTTTGCAGCCACCTGTTTTTCCAGCACGCGGGCTTGCAGCAGTCTGTTATCAGTACGGTAGCCGCGCTTGTCGGCATGATTCCCGGAGGTATGATTCTTCTCACCAGCTCTGTTCTGGCGGTGTCAATTATCCGCCTTTCCCGCAAAAAGGTACTTGTCAATGAGATGTACTGCATTGAAACGCTCGCGCGGGTCGACGTTATATGCCTCGACAAGACGGGTACTTTGACTGCAGACGCGATGCACGTTTCAGATTTGATAACGATAAACGCAGACGAAGCAGAGATAAAAACCGCGCTTTCGTCCGTACATCACGCAAGTGAGGATATAAACGTCACGCTGCAGGCAATCGCGGATTATACAAATGATATCAGTCCCGTAGTGTGCAACCGCTTCACACCGTTCTCCTCAGAAACAAAGTGGTCGGGCGGCGAGTTTGCCGACGGAAAAACATATATTATAGGTGCTGCGGAATTTGTATTTTCTGATAAAGAAAAATACAGAGAGGTTTTTGACCGCATTTCCGAGATTTCTGACACCGTCAGGATTATCGCGCTCGTAAAGAGTGACAGGCCGATTGATGGTCAAAAGCTGCCCGACGATTTATCTCCGATGGCACTTGTACTTATCAAGGACACCATGCGCGAAAACGTCAACCAGACAGTCGATTATTTCAAGGAACAGGGCGTTACTCTCAAGGTGATTTCGGGCGACAGCGTACAGACCGTCCGCAATATTGCGAAAGAAACAGGCATTGAAGGTGCTGACCGCGCGGTTGATATGACGGAAATCAAGACCGACGAACAGCTAGACGAGGCAGCGGAGAAGTACAATATCTTCGGCAGGGTAACTCCGGCGCAGAAGAAGAAGCTTGTTCTTGCTCTCAAAGCCCACGGTCATTCCGTTGCGATGACGGGCGACGGCGTAAACGATGTTCTTGCACTGAAGGAAGCGGATTGCTCCGTAGCCATGGCTTCGGGCAGCGAGGCGGCGCGAAATGTATCTCAGCTCGTTCTCGTAGATAATGACTTTGCCGCAATGCCAGAGGTTGTTGCGGAGGGCAGACGTACCATAAACAACATCGAGCGAAGCTCCTCGCTTTATCTTGTAAAGACGATCTACTCAATCCTGCTCGCGCTGTTCTTTACATTCACCGCTATTACTTATCCGTTCGAGCCGATCCAGCTCACACTTATAGGAGCGCTCACCATCGGATTCCCGTCGTTTGTTCTCGCCTTGCAGCCAAACCGAAATATCGTCAAAGGCAATTTCACTCTGAATATTATTGCTCGTGCCTTACCCGCGGCTATATCTGTATTCCTGAATGTTGTAACAGTCGCGGTTCTCAGCCTGACTCAGCCGATTTCCCATGCGGAGATATCAACAATCGCGGTTTATGTCACCGCGCTGTCATGCCTGCTGCTTGTTATCAGACTTTCACTGCCTCTCAACGCCCTGAGAAGCACCATGCTCGTTCTGAGTACAGCGGGACTGACAATAGCGTTTATCTTCTTCGGAAAGCTTTTCAATCTTGTTTTCCTAAGCCCGAACGCGATTATTATTCTCTGCGTTCTTTCAGCGCTTACCCTTGTTATTTTCAACCTGATGTATTCGATTGCAGACCGGTTTATTCGGAAAAATAAAAATCAGACAATCAAGAGATAATATGAAGATACCTCAAAATGCTAAATTGATCATTCACAGACTTCAAAATGCGGGCTTTGAGGCTTTTGCCGTCGGCGGCTGTGTCCGTGACAGCCTGCTCGGATTTACTCCTCATGACTGGGACATCTGCACCTCTGCAAAGCCTGAGCAAATCAAAGCCTGCTTTGAAGATTTCAATACCATCGACATCGGCATCAAGCACGGAACAGTCGCGATTATTGTTGACAAAGAGCCGTTTGAAGTAACCACCTATCGGGTTGACGGAGAATACCGTGACAACCGACATCCCGAGAGCGTGACATTTACATCTAACCTCAGAGAGGATTTGGCACGCCGAGATTTCACCGTCAATGCTATCGCCTACAACGATGAATACGGCATAGCAGATTTTTACGGCGGCGAAAGCGATTTGAGAAATCGCCTTATTCGCTGTGTCGGCAATCCCGATGAGCGGTTCCGTGAGGACGCTCTGCGTATTCTCCGCGCGCTGCGGTTTGCTTCGTGCTACAGCTTTTCTATTGAGAACAAAACTGCAGCCGCGATTCACCGCAATTCTGAGCTTCTGAATAATATCGCCGCCGAGCGCATTCAGTCGGAGCTTGTACGACTGCTTTGCGGCGATGGTGCGGAGGATATTTTCAACGGCTTCCGCGACGTGTTCGCTGTATTTATCCCGGAGCTTGCCGAAACCTTTGACTTTGATCAGAAAAACAAGCACCATCGCTACGATGTTTTTCACCATATAACTCACTCCGTCGGACTAATAGAGAGTGACCCGGTTCTCAGGCTTACAATGCTTTTTCACGACATCGCAAAGCCGCGCGTATGCACGACCGATAAACACGGCTCGCGCCACTTTAAGGGTCATCAGTTAGTCAGCGCCGATATCGCGCGTGAGGTTCTCAGCCGTCTGAGATTTCCGACAGATACGATTGAAACCTGCGTAACTCTGATTATCTGTCACGACGTCCGCTTTAACGGAACGCTTGCGCAGGTAAAGCGAGTCCTGAATAAAATCGGCGTGGAAAACATGCGCCGCCTCTTTAAGGTGCAGTACGCCGATACGCTCTCGCAGTCTGATTATCTGCGCGGGGAGAAGCTCGCGAAAATCGATACCGCCAAAGCCCAGTTTGAACAGATTATGGCAGAAAATCAGTGCTTTTCTCTGAAACAGCTCGCGGTAAACGGCAGAGATATAATCGACATGGGAGTTACCGGCGGCAAACAAATCGGCAGATTGCTGAATTTACTGCTAGACAGCGTAATTGACGGAACGCTTCCTAACGAAAAAGCCGCCTTGCTGGCGGCGGCAAAAGAATATTCTGTAAAAGAATAAAAACCCGACCGTTCGGTCGGGTTTGTTTTATGTATTTTAGATTCTTGCAACGCCTGATTTGATTGCGGCGTTCTTTACAGCCTCAGCAACGGTCTTGCCGACGCGCGGGTCAAACGCGTGGGGAAGAATGTACTCAGCGCTGAGGTGTTCGTCGTCAACAAGAGAAGCAATCGCGTAGGAAGCCGCAACCTTCATCTCCTCGTTGATGTCGCTGGCTCTGCAGTCGAGCGCGCCGCGGAAAATACCGGGGAAGGCGAGAACGTTATTGATCTGGTTCGGAAAGTCGCTTCTGCCTGTGCCGACAACAGCCGCACCTGCTTTTTTCGCGAGGTCGGGCATAATTTCGGGAGTGGGGTTAGCCATAGCAAAGAGAATCGGATTCTCAGCCATCGACTTGACCATATCCTCGCTTACGCAGCCTGCGGCGGAGATTCCGAGGAACACGTCCGCACCCTTCATAGCGTCGGCGAGAGTACCTGTCTTGTGGTCGAGATTGGTGATTTCAGCCATCTCGCGCTTGACGGCGTTTAGTCTTTCGTCGCCCTTGCAGATAATGCCCTTGCTGTCGCAGAGGGTGATATCCTTTACGCCCATGTTCATCAGGTGTTTTGCAATCGCGATGCCTGCCGCGCCTGCGCCGTTCATAACGACCTTGATGTTCTCAAACTTCTTGCCGACGAGCTTGAGCGCGTTGAGCAGACCCGCTGCAACGATGATAGCAGTTCCGTGCTGGTCGTCGTGGAAAATCGGAATATCGCACTTTTCCTTGAGCTTCTGTTCGATCTCAAAGCATCTGGGAGCGGAGATGTCCTCGAGGTTAATGCCGCCAAAGGAGCCGCTGATGAGATAAACTGTGTTGACGATTTCATCGACGCTCTTGCTTCTTACGCAAATCGGGAAAGCGTCAACGTCGCCGAACGCCTTGAACAGTGCGCATTTTCCTTCCATAACGGGCATGCCTGCCTCGGGACCGATATCGCCGAGACCGAGAACCGCGGTGCCGTCTGTAATAACGGCGACAAGGTTGTTTCTTCTTGTCAGCTCGTAGCTTTTGTCATAATCCTTCTGTATTTCGAGGCATGGCTCGGCAACGCCCGGGGTATAGGCGAGGGCGAGCTCCTCGGAATTAGATATCGGAACGCGCGAGATAACCTCGATTTTACCGTTCCAGTCATAATGCAGTTTAAGTGATTCCTTTCTGATGTCCATATGATTACTCCTTTCTTAACCTACAGTATTATAAACCAGATGAAGCTGATTAGCAAGTGAAAAATCAAAATATTTGACAATTCGCGGGATTTGATATATGATAATGATGCGAGTGCGCCGAACAGCCGCGGGCAGAATCCGAAAGGATCTGTGCGAGGAAAGTCCGGGCTTCACAGAGCGATAATAACGGCTAACCGCCGCCGGGGGCGACCCCAGGGCCAGTGCAACAGAAAATAACCGCCCGATTTTCGGGTAAGGATGGAAAGGTGAGGTAAGAGCTCACCGGAGGGTGGGAGACCACTCTGCCGTGTAAACCCTATTTGAAGCAACACCGTGGAGGGACGTATACGCTTGCTCGGCGTGTCCCGTGGAGGTGGCATTGAGCAGGCTCGGGTAACCGACTGCCAAGATAGATGGCTGTTCAAGACAGAACCCGGCTTACAGACGCACTCGTTCAGGCTGTCGCTTTGCGGCGGCCTTTTTACTTTTCAATGACCTTTTCAGCGCACTTAATTCCGTCAACCGCGGCTGATATGATACCGCCCGCGTAACCCGCGCCTTCACCGCAGGGATACAGCCCTTTCAATCCGACGCTCTCAAGCGTATCGACGTTTCGCAAAATGCGGATAGGCGAGGAGCTTCTTGTTTCAAGCCCCGTCAGCACGGCGTCGGGGCTGTCAAAGCCTTTCAGCTTTCTGCCCATACTGATAATCGCTTCTTTCATCGACCGGGAAATCTCCTCGGGCAGAATGGTATTCAAATCACTCAGTGTAAAGTCAGGTCCGATGCTCGGCAAAACCTCGCCGGGATTATCGGACTTTTTGTTATTAATAAAATCTCCGACTTTCTGAACAGGCGCGCTGAAACCACCGCCGCCGAGTGCAAACGCTTTTTCCTCAAGTTCGCGCTGAAAGTACATTCCGCCGAGCGGACTATCGCTGCGGTAATCCTCAGGAGATACTCCGACGAGAAGAGCGGCGTTTGAGTTGCGTTCGTCACGGGCATACTCGCTCATGCCGTTTGTGCACAGCCTGTTTTGCTCGCTCGATGCGTTTACGACCTTTCCGCCGGGGCACATACAGAAGGTGTATGCGCCGCGGCCGTTAGAGGTATGTACGTTCATTTTGTAATTCGCCGCGCCGAGAGCCTTGTTGCCTGCGAATCTTCCGTACTGAGAGCGATCAATCTCTTCGCGCAGATGCTCGATTCTCGCGCCGACAGAGAAAGGCTTTGCTTCAATCGGAAGCTTCTTTTCGTACAGCATTTCAAACGTATCTCTCGCGCTGTGACCGATGGCAAGGATAACGCTGTCGGTTTCGATAATGTCAGTCTTGCCGTTGGATTCAACGACCGCGGCGGTTATTTTGCCGTCAGCTGAGTGAAATCCGGTCAGCTTTGTTTCAAACATAACCCTGCCGCCGAGTTCGATGATCTCCTCACGCAGCTTTTTTACGGTCAGCTTCAGCTTGTCCGTGCCAATGTGCGGCTTAGCGTCATAAAGGATTTCTTTGGGCGCGCCGTGACCGACAAACTCCAGCAGAACCTTTCTCTGACGGCTGTCCTTTGTACCCGTGTTCAGTTTTCCGTCGGAAAATGTTCCCGCGCCGCCTTCTCCGAACTGTACGTTCGACGAGGTGTTGAGCGTTCCGTCCGTCCAGAATTTATTAACGTCAGCGGTTCGGCTGTCCACGTCCTTGCCACGTTCTATCACAATCGGATTCGCTCCGCTTTGAGCGAGAATCAGCGCGGCGAACAGTCCCGCGGGTCCCATTCCGACCACAAGGGGAGAAGCGCCGCCTTTCCATTTCGGAACGTCGTATGTATATGGCTGAACCTTAGACGCGTTTTTCGCCTTTTTCAGTACGTTGTCCTCATTTATATTCAGAACCACGTCGACCGCGCAGAGAAAGAAAATATTATCCTTTTTCCTTGCGTCAACCGAGCGGCGGAAAATGCTCACGCTCTTTACCGCGCTGTTATCAACCCTCAGCTCGCGACAGATTCTCTTTCTGACTGCCGCGTCGTCATAATCAAGGGGGATATGTACGTTGTTAACTCTTATCATAGCTGTTCACCAACAATCATGCCGCTGATAAAGGCAAAGTGCAGGTTAAATCCGCCGCATTCGCCGCATATGTCAACCGCTTCTCCGCAGACATAAAGATTCCGCACCTTTTTGCTCTCAAAGCATTCGCTTAATTCATTTGCCTTAACGCCGCCTTTGGCGCACTGAGCGTGTTCAAATCCGCTCAGCTCTGTGACAGCAAAATCCATGCTTTTTAATGTTCTGGCTGCCTTTTTGATTTCAATATCTGTCAGTTTACCACAGAGCCTTGAGAAATCCTTCATTCCGCTCTGCTTCATAACCGCCTGTGAAAGTCTTTTTTGGAGAATACCCGTCATCAGATTGTCGGCGGTCAGACCTGCAAATAACTCTTTGTTCGATATCAGAATATTATATAATTCCTTTTCAGAATAATCGGGCAGCAGATCTATTGAAATAATATCTCCGTTCTTTGCGTAAAGAGATAGGTTAAATACGCAGATGCCCGACAAGGCTCCATCCGCGAACTGTATCTCGCCGCATTCTGTTTTTACAGGCTTGCCGTTTCTCAGCAGGCTGACGTTTCCCGCTGCGCGCAAACCCTTGAGAGATTTTAATACATCGGATTTTACCTGAACAGGGCAGAGGGCAGGCTGAAACGGCTCAACCGCAAGACCGAGATTTCTCAGATAATCCGCGCCGCTTGCGTTTCCGCCGAGCTTCGGAGCCGCCTTTGAGCCGCATGCGATAACGATTTTTTTGCCAAAGAACTCACTTTCCGCTGTTTTGATATGGAATCCGCCGTTTTCGTGCTTCAGGGTTCTGATCTGTTCGCCGCAGAAAATTTCAACTCCGTATCTGTTGCATGCAAATCTTAGTACGTCGAGCACAGAGCTTGCCTGCCGCGAAACAGGATATACCCTGCCTTCGCTGTCGGCAAAGGTGAGCAGACCTAGGGACTTAAACTCTCTGAGCAGAAAGGTTGCGCCATACTTCTCGAACAGAGACTTTGCGTTAAGGCTGCCGACGTATTTTTCGGCAGAAATACGTGTGTTCGTCAGGTTGCATCTGCCGTTGCCGGTTGAAAGAAGTTTCTTTCCGACACGGTCGTTTTTCTCGATAATCGCGATATTCAGTTTCGGGTTTTGCCGTTTCGCGGTGATAGCGCACATCAGACCGGAAGCTCCGCCGCCGACAATAAGCGCGTCAAAATTATATGTCATTATTTTCACCTAAAAAACAGGGCAGCGTCTGCTGCCCAATTTTGTTACTATACTTATTTCGGAGCGAGGCAGGAAAAAATACCGCCCGCGCCCATGCTTACGAGCAGGCTTGCCGTACCCATGATAACGCCCGCGATCAATACGCCGCACATAACCGCGATAGAGCTTTTCTTAAAGCCCATGTCGAGGAAGCTTGCCGCGAGAGTACCCGTCCATGCGCCCGTACCCGGGAGAGGAATGCCTACGAAGAGCATAAGAGCGATAAACAGACCCTTTCCGGCTTTAGCCTTGAGCTTTTCGCCGCCTTTTTCGCCTTTGTTGTAGCACCAGGTAAAGAACTTGCCGATGTATTTTTTGTCCTTACCCCAGATAAGAACCTTTCTGGCAAAGAAGTAAATCAGCGGAACAGGCAGCATATTGCCTATAACGCAGATAACATATGCCCAGAAGAGCTGCCAGCCTTCCATACCCATGCCTACCGCAACGGGAATCGCGCCTCTCAGCTCAACAATAGGTACCATTGAAATAAAGAAAATGATTAAATAATTCAGAAACATAAAATTCTCCTTTTCAATCAGTCAACTCAAAGTATAACAGAATCAGCTGTTTTTTTCAATAGCTAAGATGGCAAGTTTTTGGCTGTAAAATCAAATCTTTCCGTAAATTCTGACACATAAGGTTAAAAAGTATTCATATTCATTGACATTCACTGTATTTGATGTAAAATATACAAAGGAGTGATGAAATGAATCATAGAGCATCTGCCCGTTTTCGGGCCATTATTTTAGTTTTAACCGCAGCGGCAATTGTCTTTGCCTTTGTGCATTCCGCGATGTCATCAAATATCTCATCACAGGAGAGCAGGTGGGCATATGTGTTTCTTAACGGTATTTTGAAGGCATTCGGAGCCGGTTATCAGCTTTCGGAGCATTTTGTCCGTAAGCTTGCGCATTTTTCGGAATACACAGCTATCGGAATGCTTCTGACAAGCTGCGCCTATTCCTTTGACCGTTTTAAGCCGTACCGCTATCTGGCGTATGTATTCTTTGCGGGACTTGGCACGGCTTTTGTTGACGAAACGATCCAACTCTTTTCGGAAGGACGCGCGGGAATGATAACCGATATGTGGATTGATTTTTCAGGTGTAGTTCTAGGCACCGCGATAATGCTGCTGTTTTATTTTGTATATCAACGAATCAGAAGGAAGAAGATGAAGCATGAGTAACGAAGTAAGAACGGAAAACAAAATGGGCACAAAGCCTATGCTGCCGCTCATTCTGACGATGTCGCTGCCCGCGATGTTTTCAATGACTATTATGGCGATGTATAACGTGGTTGACAGCATTTTTATCGGCAACTACGATCAGGCTGGACTGACTGCTATTTCTCTCGCGTATCCGCTGCAGCTGTTTCTGATTGCGGCCTCAGTTGGTACGGCTATCGGCGTTAACTCACTCGTTTCACGAAAGCTCGGCGAGAAGGATTTCAATATGGCGAATTCCGCCGCGACCCACGGACTTGTGACCTGTCTGTTTACATACGCTGTATTTTTGCTGCTCGGGCTGTTCGCGGTCAAACCTTTCATGGGATTGTTTACTACGGACGCGCACACTGCCGACTGCGGTGTTCAGTATCTGACAATAGTTCTCTGCTTCTCGGGCTTTGCGACTGTCCAGATAATGATAGAGAAAACCCTCCAGGCAACAGGCAACATGATTTATCCGATGCTGTTTCAGCTTCTCGGCGCGGTGGTAAATATTATATTTGACCCGCTTATGATTTTCGGCATCGGTATTTTCCCGGAATTCGGTGTTGCGGGTGCGGCAATCGCGACTGTTTTCGGACAGTTCTGCGGCATGATATTCTCAGTTATAGTTCTTTTTAAGAAAAATCATGAGATTAAGGTCAGCTTTAAGAATTTCAAGCTCAACGGAGCTATTATCAAAAATATCTATGCAGTCGGTTTACCTTCTATTATTATGCAGTCAATCGGTGCGGTTATGATGCTTGGCATAAATACGATATTTATGACTGCAGGCTCCGCTGTTTCCGTCACGGTTTTCGGTATCTACTTCAAGCTACAGAGCTTTGTGTTCATGCCGTGCTTCGGACTCAACCAGGGCGTAATGCCTGTCATCGGCTACAACTACGGCGCGCGCAACAGGAAACGCGTTTATTCCGCGCTCAAGTGGGGTCTGATTATTGCGGTTATAATCATGTCGGTCGGAGTTCTGCTGATGTGGTTGATTCCCGATGTGCTGATTTCTATGTTCGGCGGCGGTCAGGAGCTCATGAAAGTCGGTGTTCCCGCGTTTAAGACTGTCAGTCTTTGTTTTCTTCCCGCAGCGGCAGGTATCTTGTTTACAACGCTGTTCCAGGCGGTGGGCAAGGGTGTTCGCAGTCTGCTCATGTCGGTATGCCGTCAGCTCGTCATTCTGCTTCCGGTAGCGTTTATACTGGCAAAGACAATCGGAGTCAGCGCGGTGTGGTATGCTTTCCCGATTGCGGAAGTCGGCTGTCTTATTCTTGCAATCTGCTTCTTCTTAGATTTGGTAAGAAACGATTTCAAAAAACT
>ONDL01000099.1 GCA_900316555.1 uncultured Eubacteriales bacterium
CAGAATCACAAGACAGCTGCGCAAATTAGGCGTAAGCTGCGACTGGGAGCGCGAGCGTTTCACAATGGACGACGGCTGCTCCGAGGCGGTACGCGAGGTCTTTGTAAAGCTCTACGAGGACGGCAAGATCTACCGCGGCAACCGCATGGTAAACTGGTGTCCGCACTGCAACACCTCTATCTCCGACGCTGAAGTCGAGTACGAGGAACAGCAGGGTCACTTCTGGCACATTCTCTATCCCGTAAAGGAAACGGGCGAAATGCTCGAAATCGCCACGACCCGTCCCGAGACAATGCTCGGTGACACCGCCGTAGCGATCAACAGCGAGGACGAGCGTTATAAGCACCTCCACGGCTGCCATGTTATCCTTCCGCTGCTCAACAAGGAGATCCCGATCGTCTGCGACGAGCATGCCGACATGGAAAAGGGCACCGGCGTTGTTAAGATCACACCTGCCCACGACCCCAACGACTACGAGGTAGGTCAGCGCTGCAGCCTGCCGATCGTAAGGGTATTTACATATGACGGCCACATGACAGGCAAGGCTGACGTTGAGGCATATGAAGAGCTCAAGGCAAAGGGCAGACTCGCCGAGAACGAGCCGGAGGTCATCGACTGCGGCAAGTACGCAGGCATGACCACCGCCGAAGCGAGAGAAGCCGTTCTCGCCGACCTAACCGACCTCGGTCTGCTCAAGCAGGTCAAGCCACACACCCACGACGTAGGCACCTGCTACCGCTGCCACACCACCATCGAGCCGATGGTTTCAAAGCAGTGGTTCGTACGCATGGAGCCGCTCGCAAAGCCCGCTATCAAGGCTGTACGCGAGGGCGAGACTAAGTTCATACCCGAGCGCTTTGAGAAGGTTTACTTCCATTGGATGGAGAACATCAAGGACTGGTGCATTTCCCGTCAGCTCTGGTGGGGTCACAGGATCCCTGCCTACTACTGCGAGGACTGCGGCGACGTCACCGTCGCTAAGGACGCTCCGGATTGCTGCTGCCACTGCGGCGGTACTCACCTTACTCAGGACGAGGATACCCTCGATACATGGTTCAGTTCAGCTCTCTGGCCGTTCTCGACCCTCGGCTGGCCTGAGAATACCGACGACCTCAAATATTTCTACCCGACCAGCACTCTGGTCACGGGCTACGATATCATCTTCTTCTGGGTCGCGAGAATGATTTTCTCTGCGATCGAGCAGACAGGCAAGGCTCCGTTCGACACCGTATTTATCCACGGTATCGTCCGCGACGAGCAGGGCAGAAAGATGAGCAAATCCCTCGGCAACGGCGTTGACCCGCTCGAGGTCATCGAGAAGTACGGCGCTGACGCGCTGCGCTTCCTCCTCGTTACCGGCAACTCCCCGGGTAACGATATTCGCTACTCCGAGAAGCGCATCGAGGCATGCTCCGGTTTTGCGAACAAGCTCTGGAACGCCTCGCGCTATGTTCACATGAATATCGACGACCATGACGTTAAGAACGAACTGCCCTCAGTCCTCACCACCGAGGACAAGTGGATTCTCTCCACCCTCAACTCAGTGGCTAAGGAGGTCAATGAGAACCTTGGCAAGTTCGAGCTGGGTATCGCGGTTCAGAAGGTTTACGAGTTCATCTGGGACTGCTACTGCGACTGGTACATCGAGCTTACAAAGGCGCGCTTGCAGAGCGACGGCGAGGACGCTCAGAACGCCCGTCAGGTGCTGCTCTACGTGCTCGATCAGATCCTCAGACTTCTCCACCCGTTCATGCCATACATCACCGAGGAGATCTGGCAGACGATTCCTCACGAGGGCGAGACCGTAATGCTCTGCGCTTACCCGACCTTCAAGCCCGAGCTTGACTTCCCCGAGGCGGCTCAGGAGATGCAGCGCATAATGAACGCTATCCGCGCTATCCGCAACCGCAGAAATGAGATGAACGTTCCGCCCTCACGCAAGGCGAAAATCTACGTTGCGACCAAGTTCCCCAAGACCTTTGAGGACGGTCAGGCGTTCTTCGTCAAGCTCGCGTCCGCAAGCGGCGTAGAGGTAGGCGACAGCTTCGACATCGACGGAGCGGTAACTATCGTCACTCCCGACGCGAAGGTTTACATTCCCATGGACGAGCTTGTTGACAAGGAAGCCGAGCTTAAGCGCCTCAACAAGGAGCTTGAGCAGCTCAAAAAACGCCTTGCCCAGTCTGAGGGAAAGCTCAATAACCAGGGCTTTATCTCGAAGGCTCCCGCGGCGGTAGTCGAGAACGTCAGAAAGCAGGCTGAAAAGGAGAGAGAGCAGATTTCTCTTATCACAGCCGCGATCGACGCGCTTAAATAATTGAATATTTAAAGGGACAGATTCGCTCTGTCCCTTTATTTTTTTAAAAACCGATTGACAAACGGTTATTCTTATGCTATACTCAAATTAACAAATGAACATATATTCATATGAACAAATATTGAGGTGATAATATGGGCAACCGTGAAATTCCCGATCTGGATATGCTCTTTGAGCTTGCGGACTTGTTTAAGGTTTTCGGCGACTCAACTCGCCTGCGCATTATGTACGCGATTTCCGACGAGGAGCTGAGCGTTCTCAGCATCGCGGAAACTCTCGGAATGGAGCAGAGCACTATCTCGCATCAGCTCCGCGTTCTGCGCAACAACAAGCTCGTTCGCGCGCGCCGCGAGGGTAAGCAGATATACTACACCCTCGACGACGACCATGTTAAGAAAATCATAGAGATGGGTATTGACCATCTGATGGAGTAGAGCCATGAAATACACATTGATTCTTGAAAATCTCAACTGCGCCCACTGCGCCGGTAAGATCGAGCAGGCCATCGCGGAAACTGACGGCTATGAGAAGGTCAGCTTCAACTTCGCGACAAAGGAGCTGCGGTTCGAGAGTGAAAAAAAGCACCCTGCCGCCGAGATACAGCAAATCTGCGACAGCATCGAGGACGGAGTGAGCGTGAAGGAGACCGCCTCGAAGGAGAAAAAGAAGCTCACGACTGAGCATATTCTTTTGATAATCGCGCTTGTTTTCGGCGCAGCGGCGGTTGTGTTCCACCTCGCGGTACACAACGAAGCCGCGGATATCGCGGTGCTCGTGCTCAGCCTTGCGGCTACCGTGCTTGCGGGCTGGAAGGTGTTTATCAAGGGCTTCAAAAATCTGATCAAATTCAGGATAGAGGAGACCGTGCTGATGTCCATAGCGGTCATCGCGGCGTTTATCCTCGGCGAATACGTCGAGGGCGCGATGGTAACGCTGCTGTTCACCGTAGGGGAGCTGATTGAGGACTTCGCGGTCGACGCGTCGCGCCGCGATATCGAGAAGCTCAGTCAGATACGTCCCGACACCGCTATAATCATTCACCACGGTCACGAGGAAGAGGTCGCTGCCGAGAGCGTTGCGGTGGGCGAGATAATTGTAATCAAGCCGCACGCGCGCATTCCGATTGACGGAGTTGTCGTAGAGGGCAGCTCGACGGTGGACAATGCCGCTCTGACGGGCGAGAGCATTCCCGTTGCCGTCGCGGTGAACGACGAGGTACTAAGCGGCGGAATAAACGGCGACAGCCTGCTCAAAATCCGAACCACGCGGCTGCTCAGAAGGGCAAAAGCGAAAAACTGATTTCGCGGTTTGCCGCCGTTTACACACCGATAATGGTCGGTCTGGCTGTGCTGATCGCAGTTGTGCCGCCGCTCATCGGATTAGGCACCTTCAGTAAGTGGATATACAACGCGCTTGTCGTGCTCGTAGCTTCATGTCCGTGCGCGATAGTGATTTCGGTGCCGCTCGCGTACTTCTCGGGTATCGGCGCGGCTTCAAGACAGGGCGTGCTGATCAAGGGCGGCAAGTACCTTGAGGCTCTCGCGTCGGCGAAGAACTTCGTTTTTGACAAGACAGGCACGCTCACTACGGGCAAGCTGAGAGTCGCCAAAACCGTTTCGCTTTCGGACTATTCGGAGGATGAGATACTCAGCCTTGCGGCAGCGGTGGAGGAATATTCCTCACACCCGATCGCGCGCGCGATTTGCCGCGAAGCAAATGCCGCGGACATTACTCTGAGCAATTTCAGCGAGACAGCAGGCAAAGGAACCTCGGCACAGTACGAGGGCAGAACGCTCTGCTGCGGCAGCTATAGCGGCGAAGTGCCGTCAAATGCCGCTGACTGCAATGTCTTTCTCACCCTCGGCGGCGAGCTTATCGGCGCGGTAAAGGTTGCCGACACCGTCCGTGATGAGAGCGCGGAGGTTATCTCTCATCTCAAATCACTCGGCGCTCAGAACACCGTCATGCTTACGGGCGACAGCGAATCTGCGGCGAAGTCTGTTGCGGCTGAGGTCGGCGTTGATTCCTGCAGGGCAAGATTGCTCCCTGCGGATAAGCTCAGCGCGGTGAAGTCGCTCGACGGCGGTGTATGCTTTGTCGGCGACGGTATCAACGACGCGCCCGTACTCACCGCGAGCGACTGCGGTGTGGCGATGGGTCTGGGCAGCGAGGCGGCGATAGAGGCGGCTGACGCTGTGCTTTCCTCGGGTACTCTCCATGCGCTGCCGAAGGCGGTAAAAACCGCGCGC
>ONDL01000091.1 GCA_900316555.1 uncultured Eubacteriales bacterium
ACCGAACACGGAAGTTAAGCCCTGTAGTGCCGACGATAGTTGCCCGGCGACGGGCTGTGAAAATAGGAAGACGCCAATACTTTGCAGCGGGTTTTTTATATTTAAATGGTATACGAAAAATCGAGGGCAGGATATCCTGCCCTCGTAGTGTTTTAAATTAATCGTCGCCCATCTCGGCTTTTGCTTTCTCGATAACCTTCTGTGCAACGTTAGCGGGACAATCCTCGTAACGCGCGAAGGTGAACTCGAAGGAGCCGCGGCCCTGGGTGATCTGACGGATAAAGGTCGAGAAGTCGCTCATCTCAGACATCGGAACCTCAGCCTCGACAACTTGTGTGCCGTGCTCGGCAGGTGACATACCGAGAACTCTGCCGCGTCTCTTGTTGACCTCGCCCATAACGTCGCCCATGTTATTGTCGGGAACGTAAGCCTTGAGGCTGCCGATCGGCTCAAGGAGTGTCGGCATCGCGTTGGGAATGCCGTTCTTGTAAGCAAGACTCGCCGCAGTCTTGAAGGACATTTCGGAGGAGTCAACGGGGTGATAGGAGCCGTCGTAGAGAGTAGCCTTGATGCCTACGGTCGGATAACCAGCGAGAACACCCTTCTTGATAGCGTCGCGGAGACCCTTTTCAACGGCGGGGAAGAAGTTCTTCGGAACCGCGCCGCCGACAACTCTCTCTGCAAACTCGAGATCGTCGGTATCGTAGGGCTCGAACTCGATCCAGACGTCGCCGAACTGACCGTGACCGCCGCTCTGCTTCTTGTAACGACCCTGAGCGGAAACCTTCTTGCGGATAGTCTCGCGGTAAGCGATCTTTGGGTTCTGAAGTCTGGCTTCCACGTTGTACTTGCTCTTAAGCCTGGAGATAACAACGTCGAGGTGCTGTTCGCCGAGACCTGATACGAGCATTTCGTGAGTTTCGTGGTTGGACTCAAAGCGAATTGTGGGATCCTCGTCGGCAAGCTTGGAGATAGCCTGAGCGACCTTGTCCTCGTCACCCTTCTTCGCGGGATAGATAGCCATTGTGTAGCTTGATACGGGATAGTCGATGCCGTCGAGAACTACTTTTCTGAGCGGTGAACAGAGGGTATCGCCTGTCTTTGCGGAAACGAGCTTCGGTACAGCGCCGATATCGCCCGCGCCAATGTAGTCGGTTTCGCTCTGCTTCTTACCTGTCATTGTGAGCACCTTGGAGATACGCTCCTGAGCGCCTGTACGCATGTTGATAACGGGGGTGTCGGGAGAAATCTTGCCCGAAACGACCTTGATATAAGAAAGTCTGCCGATGAACGGGTCGGCAACTGTCTTGAATACGATAGCAGCGGTGGCAGCGTCCTTGTTAACGCTGATTTCTACGGGTTCGCCGTCAAGGTCAACGCCGATCTCGCCGCCCTGAGCCGCTGAAGGAGCGAGCCATGTCAGGCTGTTGAGCAGCTGGTCGATAGCGAAAGTGTTGTGAGCGTCGCCGCAGAATACCGGGCAGATAGAGCCGTCTCTTACGCCCTGAGAAACGCCGAGAATAATCTCTTCGGGGGTGAACTCCTCGCCCTCGAGGAACTTGTCGAGCAGCTCCTCGCTTGTTTCGGCAACCGCTTCCTTGATAGCCTCGCGCAGACCTTCGAGTCTGTCGCCCATATCGGGAAGAGCGGTGGGCGTTACGTTGCCCTTGGCGTCGTACTTGTAAGCCTTGTAATCAAAGAGGTTGACGTAGGTGTTAGCCTGGCCGTCCTGAATGTAGGGAACAACAACGGGGCAGACAGAGGGACCGAAGGTCGCCTTGAGTGTTTCAAATACGCGATAGAAACGCGCGTCCTCGTCGCACAGACCATTGACAAAGAACATCTTTGTCAGACCTGCCTTTGTAGCCGCCTCAACAGCCTTTTCGGTGCCGACGCTGATGCCGTCCTTGCCGGATACAACGATCAGAGCGGTGTCCGCAGCGCGCATACCCTCGGCAACGCCGCCCGCAAAGTCAAAGAGACCGGGTGTGTCGATGAGGTTGATTTTGGTGTTCTTCCACTCTATCGGAGCCACGGCTGTCATGATAGACGCCTGACGCTTAATTTCCTCGCTGTCGAAATCGAGCATGGTGTTGCCGTCTGCAATCTTGCCCAATCTGTCGCTGACCTTTGCGAGATAGAGAATGGACTCCGCAACCGAGGTCTTACCGCAGCCGCTGTGTCCCGCGAGCGCGATGTTTAAGATTTTTTTCGCATCGTACTGTTTCAAAAGAAAAAACTCCCTTCGTTTATATAATTGATATTATATTTCAATTAAATTTTTTCTAAATTGACATATTCAGCAAATATCTAAAATAATCCTTATTCAGTATATCATAATTGTACAGAATTAACAACAAATTTTAGGCAAAATAAAAAAATTCACCCTTTGCCCAAAAAGGACAAGGGTGAATTGTGCGAATTGCTTTTTTTGCTCTGAAATCCTGAAACCATGCACAAAGATTTTTTTAATTTTTGTGCATTTTCCTTATGACAATACAGCTCCCTGAGCTCCTGAGGATACGAGCTTGGCGTAGCGGGCGAGGTAGCCTGTGGTGATTTTCGGCTCTTTCGGAACCCACGCCGCGCGTCTCTCTGCAAGCTCCTCGTCGGAAACCTTGAGGGTGATGGAGTTGTTGGGAATGTCGATTTCAATCAGGTCGCCGTTCTTTACGAGGGCGATCGGGCCGCCGACCGCCGCTTCGGGAGAAACGTGGCCGATGGAAGCGCCTCTTGTCGCGCCGGAGAAACGTCCGTCTGTGATCAGTGCGACTGTGCTGCCTAAGCCGCGTCCCATGATAGCGGAGGTGGGGTTGAGCATCTCGCGCATTCCGGGACCGCCCTTGGGGCCTTCGTAGCGGATAACGACAACGTCGCCCTCTACGATCTCGCCGCCGTTGATCGCAGCCATAGCGTCCTCCTCGCACTCGTAAACCTTCGCGGGGCCTGTGTGCTTGAGCATCTCGGGAGCTACCGCGGAGCGCTTGACGACGCAGCTGTCGGGAGCGAGGTTGCCGCGGAGAACCGCGATGCCGCCGGTGGAGCTGTATGGCTTTTCGACGGGACGGATAACCTCGGGGTTCTTGTTGACAACGCCCTCGATGTTCTCGGCGATAGTCTTGCCGGTGCAGGTGATGAGGCTTGTGTCGAGCAGGCCGAGCTTATTGATCTCGTTCATAACGGCGTAGATGCCGCCTGCCTCGTTGAGGTCCTCAATATATGTTCTGCCCGCAGGAGCTAGGTGGCAGAGGTTGGGAGTCTTTGAGCTGATTTCGTTTGCAATATCGAGGTTGAGGTCGATGCCGCACTCGTGAGCGATAGCGGGAAGGTGGAGCATGGAGTTTGTGCTGCAGCCGAGAGCCATATCCATGGTCAGGGCGTTGCGGAAGGCGGCCTCGGTCATGATGTCGCGGGGCTTGATGTCCTTCTCAAGCAGCTCCATGATCTTCATGCCGGCGCGCTTTGCAAGCTGGATTCTCTCTGAGTAAACGGCAGGGATCGTGCCGTTTCCGCGGAGAGCCATGCCCAGAACCTCTGTAAGGCAGTTCATGGAGTTTGCTGTGTACATACCCGAGCAGGAGCCGCAGCTGGGACAAGCCTTGTTCTCGTACTCGTTGAGCTCCTCAGCGGTGAGCTTGCCGGAGTTGTATGAGCCTACAGCCTCGAACATAGAGGAAAGGCTGGTCTTGTGACCGGCGAATCTGCCCGCGAGCATGGGGCCGCCGCTGACGAAGATACAGGGAATGTTGAGTCTTGCCGCCGCCATGAGCAGACCGGGAACGTTCTTGTCGCAGTTGGGAACCATGACGAGAGCGTCAAACGCGTGAGCGAGAGCCATTGACTCGGTGGAGTCGGCAATAAGGTCGCGGGTAACGAGGGAGTATTTCATTCCCTGGTGACCCATCGCGATACCGTCGCAGACCGCGATAGCGGGGAATACGATCGGGTTGCCGCCTGCCATCGCGACGCCTGTCTTGACAGCCTCGACGATCTTGTCTATGTTCATATGTCCGGGTACGATCTCGTTGTAGGAGCTGACGATACCGATCATCGGCTTCTGCATTTCCTCGTCGGTCATGCCGAGCGCGTGGAGGAGAGAGCGCTGGGGTGCGCAGGCAACGCCCTTGGTAATAGCGTCACTTCTCATAAATATAACTTCCTTTCTGATAACGGCTTTCCTTTTAAAAGGGAAGCTCAAAAAATTTTACATTAATTATAGCATTGAAACACGGCTTTTTCAAGAGCTAAATAAAAAACACGGGGCAGTCGCCGACCGCCCCACGG
>ONDL01000048.1 GCA_900316555.1 uncultured Eubacteriales bacterium
AAGGACACCGTCACCAACATCATGAAGCAGACGGTCAACGAGATAAAAAACACGATCAGGCGCTATGTCAATATCAGCGGCTATATGCTCATTAACCTCATGCCCGAGATACTATTCTATATCCGCTGGGCTGAGCTTATCGAGAAAATCATGGCGACGGGTATGCCCGTCTGCAAGGCTCAGATCCTGCCGCCCGAACAGCGCGACTGCTCGTTCAAGGGACTGTACAACCTCAAGCTCGCTATCAACAAGGCAGGCGGCGAGGATATCAATATCATCGCAAACGATATTGACTTCAACGACGATATGCGCATATTTATTCTCACGGGCCCTAACCGCGGCGGAAAGACAATCTTCACGCAGGCTTGGGGTATCGCGATGCTTCTTGCGCAGCTTGGCATTTACGTGCCTGCCGAGAGTGCCTCGATCAGCCCCTGCGACAATATCTTCACGCATTTCCCGGCCGACGAAAACGACACCGTCGACCTCGGACGTCTTGGCGAGGAGAGCAAGCGTCTTGCGGAGATTTTTGAGCAGGCAACCGAGCGCAGCATAATGCTGCTCAACGAGAGCCTCGCGACAACAAGCGTCACCGAGGGTCTGTTCATCGCGAAGGACGTTGTCAGGGCTATGCGCTACCTCGGCACGCGTTGTATTTTCAACACACACATGCACGACCTCGCGCGCAGCGTGGACGCGCTCAACGAGGAGGTCGAGGGTACGAGCAAGGCTGCGAGCCTTGTCACGGGAGTCCACGACGGCGAGCGCAGCTTCAAGGTGAGCCTGCTGCCGCCTCAGGGCGTGAGCTACGCCAAGGACATCGCGCTCAAATACGGCGTTTCGTTCCGACAGATCAAAGAGAGCATCGACAGCAGAACATAATAAAAAAATTACGGAAAGGCTGAGTTTTCAACCTTTCCGTTTTGCTTTAATATACTTTTTCCGCGACAGCCGCGAGAACGGTTCTGCCCGACATGCGGTACCTGCGGTCATAGAGGAGCATATTTTTGTCCTCCGTGATGACTTCCTCGGGCGCTCTGCCTGTGTCGAAGTACAGCTTCCAGACATAGCCCGTAGGCAGTGAGGGAAGCTCGATGAGCGCGTCCTCCCAGTGGGCGTTTATCGCGAAGTAAACGATTTCGTCGAGCTCGGGATTTTCCTTCGACATACCCGCGTACATAACAGCAACCATGCGCGAATTCTCGTTGAAATCGGTTTTCCACGGCTGAGTGCCGTGAATGCTCTCGGGCGGGAAGGTGCATCTCGCCACATCGCGGTTCTTTGTGATGACGTGGAAGCGCTTTCTGAACGCGATCATGTATTTAGCGAATTCAAATACATCCTTGAATTGCTCTTTTCTGCTCCAGTCGAGCCACGAGGTCAGGTTGTCCTGACAGTATGCGTTGTTGTTGCCGAACTGAGTGTTGCAGAATTCGTCGCCCGCGAGGAACAGCGCGGGACCTCGGCTGCACATAAGTGTCGCGAAGGCGTTTTTGACCAGCTTGCGGCGCAGCGAGTTTATGTACGGGTCGCTTGTTTCACCCTCAAAGCCGCAGTTCCAGCTGTTGTTGTCGTTAGCGCCGTCGGTGTTGTCCCAGCCGTTGAGGTAGTTGTGCTTCTCGTTGTAGGCATACATATCGTACAGCGTGAAGCCGTCGTGACAGGTCAGGAAGTTGACTGACGCGCTGTGACCTCTGTAGGAGGGGTCATATAGGTCTTTGGAGCCTGTCAGGCGGTTTGCGGCAGCCCACGCGAGGTTGCCGTCACCCTTGAGGAAGCGTCTGAGGTCGTCGCGGTAACGTCCGTTCCATTCCGACCAGCGGTTCCAGCTCGGGAAGGAGCCTACCTGGTACAGACCCGCGGCGTCCCATGCCTCGGCAATCAGCTTTGTCTTGCCCAGAATCGGGTCAAACGCAAGGCTCTTGAGCAGAGGCGGCTGTTCCATCGGAGTTCCGTCCTCGTTTCGTCCGAGAATGGACGCGAGGTCGAAGCGGAAGCCGTCGATTTTGTATTCGGTCACCCAGTAGCGCAGACAGCTCTTGATAAAGTCGCGCACGATCGGGTGGTTGCAGTTGAGCGCGTTGCCGCAGCCGCTGAAATTGTAGTACCTGCCGTCGGGAGAGAGCATGTAGTAGATGTTGTTGTCCAGTCCCTTGAATGAGAAAAACGGACCTTTCTCGTTGCCCTCGGCGGTGTGGTTGAACACGACGTCGAGGATAACCTCAATGCCGTTTGATTTCAGGTCGCGGATAAGCTTTTTAAGCTCGGTACCCTCGCGGTGGTGGCGGTGGTCGCTCTCGTAGCTCGTGTTTGGAGCGAAGAAGCATACCGTGTTGTAGCCCCAGTAGTCGTAGAGCTGCTCGCCGTTGAAGTTGCGGTACGAGCCCATCTCGTCGAACTCAAAGATAGGCATGAGCTCGACAGCGTTTACGCCCAGCTCCTTGAGATACGGGATCTTCTCGCGGATACCCTCAAAGGTACCGCGGTTCTTGACTCCCGAGGAAAGGTCCTCGGTGAAGCCTCTGACGTGGAGCTCGTAGATGATAAGCTCCTCCATCGGGATATGCGGGAATTTGATATTGCCCCAGTCGTAATCGTTGAACACGACCCTCGCCTTGTACACGCAGGTGTTGGGCTGGCGTACACCCCAGCCGCTCTGTCCTGTTACCGCCTTGGCGTACGGGTCGAGAACATACATGTCCTTGTTGAAGATAAGTCCCTTCTCGGGCTGATTCGGACCGTCGAGGGAATATGCGTACTCAAACTTGTCTATTTCAATTCCGAACACAATCATCGAGTACGTGTTTCCGACCTTGAACGAGTCGGGGAACGGAATACGTGCGTAAGGCCATTTTGAGCCCGGATAGAACAGCAGCAGTGTGCATGAGGTGGCGTAGAATGAGCTGATAGTAAAGTTTACGCCGCCGCGGACAGGGGTTGCGCCGTCCATATCGTAATAACCGGGTCTGACGTCGAAGCCGAGGATATTATCCGTAGGCTTTAAGTCCCTTAACATTAAAGCACCCCTTAAATAGATTTGCATGAATATTGTATCATGTAACCGCACTTTTTTCAATTAGAAAAATCAAAGAATTCCAAAGAAAAATTGTCAAATCCGCATATAATAAGGAATTGCTGACAAAATATGACAAAAACACGTGTTTTTTGTAATCCTACTAAATTTTGAGTGTTGTGTTTACAAATTTTATATGCTATAATGATTGTAACTGTAAACCACTGAAAAATCACTTAAACGAAAGGGTGTAAAAATTTATGGTTGTAAGAGATATTCTGGAAATCCTTGAGGGCGAAATCATCTGTGAGGGCGACCTTGACCAGGAGATTAAAACCGCCTGCGGCTCCGACATGATGAGCGACGTCCTGGCGTTCGTAAAGGATCAGTCCGTGCTTCTGACCGGTCTTGTCAATCCCCAGGTAGTGCGTACCGCCGAGATGATGGATATGGCGTGCATTGTATTCGTAAGGGGCAAGGTGCCCGACGACTCGATCATCCGCCTCGCCGAGAGCAGGGATATCACTCTGATGAAAACACGGTACAGAATGTTTACCGCCTGCGGACTTCTCTACTCCAACGGACTGAGCGGAGGAACAAAGGTATGAGCAACGCGATTCATCTTCACTACGAGGTATCGGGCGAGGATTTTACGCGCGCTGGCGAGGCGAGCGGCCTTGTCAAAAAGACGCTCAAGAAGCTCGGCTATAATTCCGACGCTATCCGCCGCGTAGCGATCGCCATGTACGAGGCTGAGATCAACATGGTTATCCACGCCGAGGGCGGCTACTGCGACGTAGACATCTATCCCGACCGCGTTGAGATACTGCTCGCCGACAAGGGCCCGGGCATTCCCGACGTTGAGAAGGCGATGCAGGAGGGCTACTCAACCGCGCCCGACAACGTCCGCACACTGGGCTTCGGAGCGGGCATGGGTCTGCCTAACATCAAAAAATACACTGACGACATGCGTATCGAAACTACCCTCGGAGTGGGCACGAACGTATATCTGACCGTCATTGTAAACTCGTAAAAATCCACTGCATTAAGGAGAATTTCAATGGGTAACTATTTCCATTCAGTTGAGCTCAATGCCGATAAGTGCTGCGGCTGCACCAACTGTCTGAAGAGATGTCCCACGGAGGCAATACGCGTTCACGGAGGCAAGGCGAGGATCCTGCCCGAGCGCTGTATCGACTGCGGAGAGTGCATCAGAATCTGCCCACATCACGCCAAAAGCGCGTACAGCACTAAAATTGAAGAAATCGGAAATTTCAAATACACTGTCGCTATCCCCGCACCGGCGCTCTTCGGTCAGTTCAACGGACTCGACAACATCGACTTCGTGCTTACGGGACTGAAAAAGATCGGCTTCGACCATGTTTTCGAGGTTTCGCGTGCGGCTGAGCTCGTCAGCGAGGCGACGCGCAGGCTCATCAAGGAGGATAAGCTCAAAAAGCCGATTATCAGCTCCGCCTGTCCGTCAGTCGTCAAGCTGATAAAAATCCGCTTCCCCGAGCTGTGCGACAACGTGCTGAACCTGCTCGCGCCGATCGAGGTCGCCGCAAAGATCGCGCGCCGCGAGGCAATGGAAGAAACGGGACTGCCGACAGAGGACATAGGAATCTTTTTCATCACGCCATGTCCCGCGAAGGTGACGGAGATCCACTCGCCGAACTACGCGGAGAAATCCGAGGTCGACGGCGCGATCGCGATCTCGAAAATCTTCCCCGAGCTCGCTCACGCGATGGATCACCTCGAGGAGGTCGAGCCTATCGCGCAGTCGGGACTTCTCGGCATCGGCTGGGCTACCTCGGGCGGAGAGGCTGCCGCCATGCTCGGCGACAAGTACCTCGCCGCGGACGGTATCGAGAACGTTATCCGCGTCCTCGAGGAGCTTGAGGACGAGCATATCCGCGACGTCGACTTCATCGAGCTGAACGCCTGCTCCGGCGGCTGCGTCGGCGGCGTTCTCACCGTCGAGAACCCCTACGTCGCGCAGGCGAGAATCCACAACCTCAGAAAGTACCTGCCCGTTTCGCTAAACCACATTGACGAGGGCAAGAGCCTTGATGACATGATGTGGACGGAGGAGCTGACCTTCGACGCCGATATCTTCCGCCTCGACGAGGATATTATCAGGGCGATGGAGATGATGAGCCAGATGGAGGAGATCCACAAGGGACTTCCCGGGCTCGACTGCGGCTCGTGCGGAGCGCCTACCTGCCGCGCTATGGCGGAGGATATCGTCCGTGGCAAGGCGAAGGAAACCGACTGCATACATAAGCTGAAGGCAAAGATCCAGAGCGTATACGACCAGCTGAAGAATACGATCTGACGCAAGCGAGGTAACGAGATGAATGTAAAAGAATTTGCGGAAAAACTTGATTTGAAGGTTCTTGTCGAGGGCGATACGGAGCGCGAGATCACGGGCTGCTATATCGGCGATCTGCTGAGCTGGGTAATGGGCAGAGCACCCGAGGACTCGGCGTGGCTGACTGTTATGGGCAACATCAATTCCATCGCCGTCGCTACCCTCGCCGACGTGAGCTGCATCGTGCTTGTGGAGAACGCAGCGCTCGACGAAAACGCCCGCGCCAAAGCCGAAATGCACGAGGTGAATATCCTGCTCTCCAAGGAGAACAGCTACCACCTCGCCGTAAAGCTCCACGAGCTTTTGAGCTGACATGAAATACTACTACGATCTACATCTTCATTCCTGCCTTTCGCCCTGCGGCGACATGGACATGACCCCGAACAACATCACGGGCATGGCAAAGCTGCTGGGGCTTGACATCATCGCGCTCACCGACCACAACACTTCCCTCAATTGTGAGGCGACGATTGCGGCGGGGAAGGAGAACGGAGTTGTCGTCGTACCGGGAATGGAACTGACGACGAGCGAGGATATCCACGCGGTCTGCCTGTTCCCGACGCTTGAGCGCGCGCTTGAGTGGAGCGAGTACGTCGACAATCACCGCATAAAAATCAAAAACAGACCCGACATCTACGGCAGGCAGGTCATCATGAACGCGCTTGACGAGGAGATCGGCGAGCTTGAGCACCTGCTTCTGCCCGCGACCGAGATCAGCATAATGAACGCCTATTCACTCGCGCGCTCGTTCGGCGGCATCTGCTATCCCGCGCACGTCGATCGCGACAGTCTGTCGATTCTCTCGGTGCTCGGCGAGATCGACGAGAGCTGCGGCTTTATCACCGCCGAGCTTGCCGACAAATCAAAGCTCGATACACTCAGAAGGCTGCACCCGATTCTCGATACGCTAAATATTGTGACGAATTCCGACGCGCATTACCTCGAGAACATGCGCGACGCGGAGAACCAAATCGAGCTTGAGGAGCTCAGCGCAGAGTGTCTTGTAGAGCGGCTGAATACGCCTTTGTTTGTGTAAAATAGTCAAATTTTGACATCGCAAACTGTCATAAAAAAGCGATATAATCAGCAATTTGTATTCACAGGATAAAATATGACTATTTTTCGTTAAAAAAATGTCGTTCTGATTGTGTATCCGTTTAAAAGAGGGAAAAATTTTTATAGACTTTCACAGCCGTTTTGTGATATAATCACTGTAAGTAAATATAATATTCACCGAAGTGCGAATATTTTTTTTATGGTATTTGACAAATTGAAATCAGGGAGGAAAAACAATGCAAAAGAAAATCAGCAGCATTCCCTTCAGTGGGACACCTGAGCAGGAAGCAAAGCTCAAAGAGTCTATTGCCCGTCACATCGACGATCCCGGCGCGGTAATGCCCGTGCTTCAGGAGGCTCAGGAAATCTACGGTTATCTGCCGATTGAGGTGCAGACAATGGTAGCTGAGGGTCTCGGCGTATCTCTCGAGGAGGTATACGGCGTATCGACCTTCTATTCACAGTTCGCGCTCTCTCCGAAGGGCAAGTACAACATCTCCGTATGCCTCGGCACAGCCTGCTATGTAAAGGGCTCGGGCGACATTCTCAACAAGATTTCCGAGGAGCTCGGTATCGGCGCTGAGGAGTGCACACCCGACGGACAGTTCTCGCTCACAGCCTGCCGCTGCATCGGCGCGTGCGGTCTGGCTCCCGTTATCACCGTTAACGAGGACGTTTACGGCAGACTGACGGTTGACGACATTCCTTACATTATCAACAAGTATAAGAACGCTGATGCGTGAGTTGTCCTTAAACGTCATGGACGTGGCACAGAACTCCGTGAGAGCGAAGGCGAGCCTTGTCACGATCACCGTTGACGAGAGCGATAAGGACGACTTCCTTCAGATCTCAATCGCGGACGACGGCTGCGGCATGACCGAGGAACAGGTACAGCAGGTCATCGACCCGTTTTTCACGACACGCACCACCCGCAAGGTGGGCTTGGGAGTTCCGCTGTTCAAGCTTTCGGCGGAGCAGACGGGCGGCAGCTTTGAGATAAAGTCAAAGCTTAACGTCGGCACCACAACCACCGCGCGTTACGTCAAGAGCCACGTCGACATGACGCCTCTCGGCGATATCAACGACACGGTCAAGATCCTCATTCAGTGCAACCCCGACATCGACTTTGTGTTCACTCACACCACAGACCTCGGCGCCTTCACTCTCGACACAAGAGAGCTGCGTGCGGTTCTCGAGGGCGTGAGCCTTGACACACCTGACGTACTTGAATGGATTAGCGCTTATTTGAAAGAACAATCCCAAATAATATATGGAGGAGCGGATAATCAATGAAATCTTTAGCTGAATTAAAAGCCATCAGAGATAGGGCGAAGGCTGACCTCGATCTCAGAAAAGAAAACCCCAACGCGGCGAGAGTACTCGTAGGCATGGCTACCTGCGGTATCGCGGCAGGCGCAAGACCTGTTCTCAACGCGTTTGTAGAGGAGATCGCGAAGCGCGGTCTCACCAACGATATTACCGTCACCCAGACAGGCTGCATCGGCATCTGCCAGTATGAGCCCGTTGTAGAAATCGAAGTTCCGGGTCAGGACAAGGTGACATACGTAAAGGTAGCGCCCGAAATGGTACCCAGAATCGTTAACGACCATCTTGTAAACAAGAATGTTGTTACCGAGTACACAATCGGAGCAATGGAGAAATAAGGAGGACAATTCATGTATCGTTCTAATGTACTGGTATGCGGCGGTACAGGCTGTACCTCCTCGAACAGCCTGACCATCGTCAACAAACTCAAGGAAGAAATCGAGAGACAGGGCCTTTCCGACGAAGTAAACGTAATCACCACCGGCTGCTTCGGTCTCTGCGCGCTCGGCCCGATCATGGTAGTATATCCCGAGGGCAGCTTCTATTCAATGGTTAAGGTGGAGGATATCCCCGAAATCGTTGAGGAGCACCTCTTAAAGGGCAGAATCGTTACCCGTCTGCTCTATCAGGAGACAGTTGAGGAGGACACCGTAAAGTCCCTCAACAAGACCGCTTTCTATGCAAAGCAGAAGCGTGTTGCGCTGCGTAACTGCGGCGTTATCGATCCCGAAAAGATCGACGACTACATTGCCCAGGACGGCTATGCCGCTCTCGGTAAGGTTCTCACAGAGATGACCCCCGATCAGGTTATCCAGACAATCCTCGACTCAGGTCTGCGCGGCAGAGGCGGCGCGGGCTTCCCGACAGGTCTTAAGTGGAAATTCGCGGCTGCCAACGATGCTGATCAGAAGTACGTTTGCTGCAACGCCGACGAAGGCGACCCCGGCGCGTTCATGGACCGTTCCGTTCTCGAGGGCGATCCCCACTGCCTGATCGAGGCTATGGCTATCGCGGGTTACGCTATCGGCGCTTCCCAGGGCCGCGTATATGTCCGTGCAGAGTATCCTATCGCCGTTAAGCGTCTCCAGATCGCTATCGACCAGGCCCGTGAATACGGTCTGCTCGGCGAGGACATCTTCGGCACAGGCTTCAACTTCGACATGGAGCTCCGTCTCGGCGCAGGCGCTTTCGTATGCGGCGAGGAAACCGCTCTTATGACCTCCATCGAGGGCAAGCGCGGCGAACCCAGACCCAGACCTCCGTTCCCGGCTGTAAAGGGTCTTTATCAGAAGCCCACAATCCTCAACAACGTTGAGACCTACGCAAACATCGCCCAGATCATCCTCAAGGGACCCGAGTGGTTCGCTTCAATGGGTACCGAGAAGAGCAAGGGTACAAAGGTATTCGCTCTCGGCGGCAAGATCAACCACACCGGTCTTGTTGAGATTCCTATGGGCACCACCCTCCGCGAGGTAGTATTCGAGATCGGCGGCGGTATCCCCAACGGCAAGAAGTTCAAGGCTGCTCAGACCGGCGGTCCTTCCGGCGGATGTATCCCCACAGAGCACCTCGACATCGAGATCGACTACGACAACCTCCTCGCTATCGGCTCAATGATGGGCTCCGGCGGACTTATCGTCATGGACGAGGACAACTGTATGGTTGACGTTGCGAAGTTCTTCCTCGAGTTCACCGTTGACGAGAGCTGCGGTAAGTGTACTCCCTGCCGTATCGGTACAAAGAGACTCCTCGAGATGCTCGAGAAGATCACAAAGGGACAGGGTTCCCTCGAGATGCTCGACGAGATGGAGGAGCTGTGCCACTACATCAAGGCGAACTCCCTCTGCGGTCTCGGCCAGACCGCTCCCAACCCCGTACTTTCCACCCTGCGTTACTTCAGGGATGAGTATATTGCCCACGTTGTAGACAAGAAGTGTCCCGCGGGCGTATGTAAGGACCTCCTCGAGTACACGATCGAGAAGGATAAGTGCTTCGGCTGCAGCATGTGCGCCAAGAAGTGCCCCGTCGGCGCGATTTCCGTGACCGATTACACCGCGCCCGGCAAGAAGAAGCCCGCTTACGAGATCGATCACAGCAAGTGCATCAAGTGCGGCGCCTGCATCGACACATGTAAGTTTAAGGCAATTTACAAGGGCTAAGGGAAAGGAGAGAAAACTATGGAAATGTTGAATATTAAAATCAACGGTAAAGACTATCAGGTCGAAAAAAATACCACCATCCTTGAAGCCTGCCATCAGTTCGGTATCAAGATCCCGACTCTTTGCTACCTTAAGGAAATCAACGAAATCGGCGCCTGCCGTATGTGTCTCTGCGAGGTAAAGGGCGCGCGCAGCCTTGTTGCCGCATGCGTATATCCCATCGACAGAGAGGGTACCGAAATCTTTACCAACACACCCCAGATTCAGAAATACAGAAAGACCAATCTCGAGCTTCTGCTCTCGAACCACGACAAGAAGTGCCTCTCCTGCCCGAGAAGCAACACCTGCGAGCTCCAGCAGCTCTGCCTTGAGTACGGCGTTGACGAGACAAAGTTTAAGGGTGAGGAGACTCACTACGAGGAGGATCACACCACTCTGCACCTCGTTCGCAACAACAACAAGTGCATTCTCTGTCGTCGCTGCGTAGCGGCTTGCAAGCAGCAGTATGTATCCGTTATCGGCGCGAACAACCGCGGCTTCGACACCGTTATCAGCTGCGCGTTCGAGCAGGATCTCAACAACGTAGCTTGCGTAAGCTGCGGCCAGTGCACCGTAGTCTGCCCGACAGGCGCGCTTGTTGAGCGCGACGATACCGACAAGGTATTCGAGGCTATTGCGGATCCCACAAAGCACGTTGTAGTCCACACCGCTCCCTCCATCAGAGCGACCCTCGGCGAGTGCTTCGATATGCCTATCGGCACCAACGTAAAGGGCAAGATGGTTGCGGCTCTCAAGATGCTCGGCTTTGACAAGGTATTCGACACCAACTTCGGCGCTGACCTCACCATCATGGAAGAGGGCACCGAGTTTATCCAGCGCGTACAGAACGGCGGTACTCTCCCGATGATCACCTCCTGCTCACCCGGCTGGGTCAAGTTCTGCGAGCACTACTATCCCGACCTCATTCCGCACCTCTCCACCTGCAAGTCACCCCAGCAG
>ONDL01000049.1 GCA_900316555.1 uncultured Eubacteriales bacterium
TTTTTATTTATGTATATACATTCTTGAAGGCTCGGGGTCGCTGCCCTGGACCATGCAGAAGAACTCCCAGCCGTACCGCTCATAAAATCCTGTGTGGTCGGTGATAAGGTATACAGGCGAGATACCCTTAGATCGCAAATCGTCGACGACCATATCCAGCAGCTTTCCTGCGATACCCTGACCGCGGTAACTCTCCTCGGTATAAACTGCGCAGACATTGGGAGCCAAATCCTTTCTCTCGTGGAAATCGTTCTCGATAACGCCCATACCGCCGACGATTTTGTCGCCGTCGAGGCAGAGGTACCAGCCGTACTCCGTTTTGCCGCTCAGGTAATCCTCCATGCACTCGAGATACGCTTCCTTTGGCACGCCCCATTTTGAGCTGAACCATTCCGCAGCGGTTTCCTTAATTTCGGGACGTTCGCGCAGAGTGATATAATCATATTTCATATTATCAATCCTTTCAATTTTTCTTTCATAATTAATAATAACACACCATTAGGGAAAAAACCACCTCTTTGTGAATTCAAAAAATCCTATTGAAAAAATCTTGTTATTCCGTTATAATAATTGTGTTGTTGACAAGAATCAGGGAGAAAAGACAATGAATAATGCAATATTATCCGTTAAAAGGAATAAGAATATAAGAATGGCCGTTTTGTTCTCAGCCTTTATGTTCGTGCAGTTTATTATCCTCCGCATGGGCAATCAGGCGGGACGCGGCTTTCTTGCGGAACAGCACCAGGAGCTGGTGTATCTCTTTATTCAGATCGTTGTGATTTGCGGCTTTTTCTCACACGCTCTCATCAAGCCGAGACTGCTTTCGGAGAAGATTAAGAACGGTCTGACTGTTTCTTCACTTGCGTTGTGCATGTCTGGCGCGCTTGTAATGCTATTCAGCCCGGCTGACTCATTGCTTTATCTCGTAACAACGGGGCTTACAGTGTTTTTCCTCGGCTGTACCGGCGGAGCGGTCTATTACCGGCTGGCAGCCCTTACTGCGAAAAAAACGCGTGCGGGATTGTGTATAGGAACAGGATATGCCGCCGCGGTCGCGCTTCAGTTCTGCCTGCAGCTTCAGTGGACGGTGATCCCCGCTTTGTCGGTACTGCTTGCTGCAGCCTTTGCCGTGATGGGTTTTCTCCTGATAAAGAGTAAGGAAACAATAGCCTTGCCCGAACAGAGAAAAGACTTTGTTCCACGGTCGATTTTGTTCTATACGGTAGTTATTACCATGGCTCTGCTGATTTTTACAACCTATTATAACAGCTATATTCATCATCTGCAGGTAGCGTCGGGCTACACCGACTACAACGTCTACACCTGGCCTTTTTCGGCTTTTTGGCAGATATAAAGGGCGGCAAGCTATTGCCTCTGAGCACACTCTGCGTTGTTGTTGTCGCGCTTCTGAACACTGTATTGCTCGGCAGAGAGACATACATACTGAATATGTGCCTGTACTATGTCGCCATTACATCTGTTATTGCGTACTATAACCTGACGTTTCTGCGGCTTGCCTCGAGGACAAAGCATCCCGCGGTCTGGGCGGTCATGGGACGGGTTCTCGACAGCGCGGCTGTAATACTTGGAATGACGCTCAAGTTTTCTGCACTTTCTCAGGTCGCGGTTCTGATAATCGATATAATTGCTCTCGTCGTGGTTATTGTGATGATGGCGCTCACCGGCGCGTTTGATCTGTCAATGCCCGAAGCTGCCGAAGAAGCGCCTGTTCCCGAAACTACTCATGAGCCTGAGCTTCCGCCTGACCCGTTCCCGGTGATTCAGGACAGCTACCGTATCACACCCTCAGAGATGAAGGTGCTCCGCGAGCTTGTGACCACCGACGACAAGCAGGACGTGATAGCTTTGAGGCTTAATATCTCCGTCAGCACCCTGCGGCACCACGTCACTTCTATCTACAAAAAGACCGGAGTACAGACCCGCTCGGCTCTGTGCAAGCTTGTCATAAATAATTGACCGATATTTTTGTGTTTTATCCTCTCCCGTGGCGGAGAGGATTTTTTGTTTAAAAAACCGCATAAACAAGCCACATAGCAGGAACATTCTATATCATTTTTACGAGATATGTGGTAGATTTATCATGAGATAAACTATTTTTCAAGGAGGCAGATACATGAAGAAAATAATAGCCATTATCCTTTCGGCGCTGCTAGTCACGTTTTCGCTGACAGGCTGCTACGGTCTGGGCTTCCTCGGAAATTTGTTAAATGACGACACTGAGGACTACGAGGACATCGAGATCGAAACGACTGACTTCGTACCCTCAACCGAGGAGTCCACGACAAACTACGTTTATTATCCCGAGGAAACCCAACCTCCGGCGATAGAGAACGTAAATGTCAGACCGGCAGAGTGGGCGTCTGTACAGTGGGAGCCATACTCGAACCAGTACTTTACACTGCAGATTCCGAGCGGCTGGCAGGTTGAGTTTCAGGGCGACGCGAACCAGCTTGCGTGGAGAGCTGTCAGCCCCGACGGCAAGATAGGCTTTTTTAATCAGGATCACGCCTATGCCGCCAAGGACGCGTCAATGGCGTCCACACTCGGCTTCAGCATTTCACTGTCTGAGGGTACGGTTCAGGAGTATTTTGAGACGATGTACAAGGACACCACCGACTACTTCACGGTTCAGAATTCCTGCGTTCCAAACAACAAGGAGCTGATACAGTCAATCCGTCCGTACACACCTATCCGCGATTATCAGGCGCTGTACGCTACCTTCAAGGAAAACGGCTGGGAAGGCGAGGGTGTATACTCCGCGGTGATTATGGATTCCAAGGACGTAATCATCAGAGGTTCAAATTACGGCGCGTGGGAGATCAACTGTATTTGCACCCAGTGGGCGCCTATGGGCAGTCTTGTTAACTGGGCTCCCGTTATCGATACGATAGCCAAGTCATTCCAGTACACCGACTACTACATCAAGCAGTGGCAGGAGATAGCTAAGTCGGCGACAAACCCGCAAACCACCGTTAACGATAACGACCCCGTTATGGAGGCGTTTGAGGAGAGAAGCAAGTCAGACACCATCATTCAGGAGAAGCGTTCGGATATGCTGCAGGAGTATGAGCGCGTCTACGACAACAGTACCGGCGAGATCTACCGCGCCTACAACGGATTTTTGGACGATATCGGAGATCAGAACCGATATACGCCGATTACTGACAATCAGTACACCGAAGGCTATGTCGGCTGGATAGACAAAGATTAATTAAAGGAGAGTAATAATGAAAAAGCTGTTATCAATAATTCTGTGCACGGCGCTTGTGCTGTCGCTGTTCAGCATAATGCCCGTGACGGTGAACGCCGCGCAAAAGTTCACCTACGGCAACTGGGAGTATGAGGTACACTCAAGATATGACTCTAAAACCTATGAGAGCTACGATGAAATCTGGCTCACAAACTACACCGGCGATGATGAAAAGGTAACTATACCGAACGAGATCGACGGCAAACCTGTTGTATTCCTGTACAACAACTACATTTTCGGAAACACGGATCCAAACAATAAGGACGACCGTCACTTTAAGAACCACAAAACCATGACCGAGCTGACAATTCCGGCGAATATGCGGTATATCGCAGGCTGGATGCTGATGGACTGCACCGCCTTGGAGACAATCAACATCAGCTCCGAAAACAAATATTTCGAGTACAAGGGCGGCGTGCTTTACGCAAAGCAGGCGAACAAGAACTATAACGATACAATCAACGGCATCGACGCAGACCCGGATGAATACGGCGTTGTATTTGCGAGATTCAATATGGGCGTTGTCAATCTGCCGACCTCTGTCACCACGATTCACTCCTACGCGTTCTATAATCATCAGACGCTCGTCAACTGCGTTATGCCTGTCGGCAAGCTGAAGAAAATTGAGGACTACGCCTTCTATGGCAGCAGTCTGAGAGGCATGGAGAATCTTTTCGGTATCACTTCTGTGGAGATCCCTTACGGTGTTACCGAGATTGGCTACAGCGCGTTCATGTACTGCAAGAATATCCATTGTGTCGGCCTGCCGAACACGCTGAAAAAGATCGGCGCGCAGGCTTTTCTGGAAACGAGCCTCACCGACGTCCATGTACCCTCAAGCGTCGAGGAAATCGGTTACCAGCCCTTCGGATACGCGCGCAGCAAGGTGAATATTTACGCTTCTCCTGCGCTGAAAGCAAAGATTCAGGAGGAGAATAACTATCAGGTTAACACCGATCCCGCTTATGGCGGCGGTGGCGGCGGAGCCGCTCAGGCTATTCAGCTCAACCATGACCCGGCAAATCCGCTCTCGCATATTTACATAGCCTCAACGTCGATTCCTCCCACCTGCACGACGGACGGCCTGATGATCTATCTGTGTGAATGCGGCTACCAGTATTACAGCGAAAATACGATCCTTCCCGCAACGGGTCACAAGTGGAAAACCAAGAAGGTATATCCCACCTGCACCGAGCAGGGCTACACACTGACCTACTGCGAGAACTGCGGTGAGAGCAGCAAGTCTGATTTCCGCAAGCCTTACAGTCACTGGAAGATTAACGACCCTGCGGTAGAGCCGACAGCGACCACCGCGGGCAAGACGGCGGGCGTTCACTGCGGTGACTGCGGTCTGATTATTGAGCCGCAGAAGCTCATTCCGCCCACAGGATACACCGAGAAGGAATCGGGCGGCGTTAAGGTGACTGCAAAGCCCGAGGCGACACCGACCGTTAATGAAATTACAGACGAAGCTCAGCTTGAGGCAATCAAGGTTGAAGGTGACAATAAGGTCGATAAGGCTTATGACATCAAGCTCACAGAGGGCGGCGAGACCGTCCAGCCCGAGGGCGACGTAATCGTAAAAATCCCGGGCGGCGACGAGAAAGCAAAGGTTTTCCGCCAGGAGGAAGACGGCAGTCTGACCGATATGAAAGCCGGCTACAACGCTGACGACGATGCAATGGAATTCGTAACCGACCACTTCAGCGTCTATGTTGTAACGAGCCACGTCCCGACTGCGTACGACCTCTGGGTCAACAATGAGCAGATCACCGAGGATCACCTCACCGTACAGTGCGGCGAGGGTACCGCGACCTTTGACCCGAAGGAATATACACTCACTCTTGATAACGCGCAGATCACTCAGGGCGCTGAGAAGGACTACCTCGGCACAGGTATCCTTACCTTCCTCGACAAGGAACTGACTGTTGTTGTCAACGGCAAGTGCTCCATTACCGAGACAGGCGGCGACGGCATCGGCAGCTATGAGTTTGACGAGGATTACAATATGGTTCCTCACGACATAAAGGTCACAGGCGACGGCAGCCTGACCATTACCGAAAGCACGGCATTGTACGGCTACGGCTTCTACTGCACAGGAAAGCTCACTCTGGACGGCGTTGACATCACTATCAACTCCGCGGCAACAGGCATCTGGTCGAAATCGCTTGCAATCAAGAACAAATCCCACATTCTCTCTCAGTGCAGCTCACGCTTCTCGGGTATCGTTGTGAATAACGGCGGCTTCAATCTCGAGGACAGCATGGTTGTAGCCGAGAGCACCGAGGGCGTAGGACTTCTCCTCGGCAACGATCAGGATTCAAGCTCGCTCATGCTCAGCAGCGGCTCGCTCACACTCAGAGGTCAGTGCGGAATCACCTCCGACAGCGAAAACAGCAGAGTCGGCGTTACAGGCGGCACTTTGACGATAGAGGCGGTACAGAGAGCGATAAGCGAGTCTATCTCCGACAAAGAGGGCGCGATTGTGCTCGGCGAAGGCGTTGAGGTGATCTCAGGCGGTTACAGCGAGAAGGGAGTTGTTATTTCCGACTCAAAGGGCGGCACCGAGAGCTACATTCTGGGTGACGCGGACGGCGATGGAGAAGTAACCATAAACGACGTAACATCGATCCAGAAGAAAATCGCAGACCTTGAAGTTGAGAATTTCAACGATAAGGCTGCCGATATCGGCAGAGACGGTCTGGATATTACCGATGCAACAAGTATCCAGCGGTATCTGGCGGATTATAAAGACGGCAACCACATCGGCGAATTGATAACAGAATAAATAAAGACAACGGCAGCTCTTCAAGGGCTGCCGCTGTTGCTTGTATAAAAAATAACGCCTTCGCATTGTTTCCGCGAAGGCGTTTGTTTTGTGTTATTACAGTGAATCAACCATTTCCGCGATGTATTTCTGAATCAGTGTCGCGTCGGAGATGTCGGTTTTGCCGTCCTTGTTCACGTCGGCGGCGTACTCGAGCTCAGGAGTGGATTCAACAAGCTCGCTGATGACTTTTTGAACCGTTGTAACATCGTCAACCTCGATGCTGCCGTTGCCGCTGAGATCGCCTTTGATAATAACCGAGCCGTCATCACGTATCGGAATGAACGTCCAGCGCCTGTATTTCGCGTATTTTTCGCCGTAGGTACCAAGGTAGCCGTATACGGTTTTGAGCTTATCGCAGTTAAGAAACGCGGTGCCGTCAATGCTTGTGACAGAGCGCGGAATAGTGATTGACTCCAGCTTTGAGCAGCCGTCAAAGGTATTTGGCTTGATTGCCGTGACGGAACCCGGAATTGTGAAGCTCTCAAGCTCACTGCATTTCGAAAATGTGTAACTGCCGATGTAATCTATGCTCTGAGGAAGCTTTACCTCGCTGAGATTGCTGCAGCCCATGAATGCGTACGCGTCAATATGCCTGACTCCGTCGGGAACCGTTACAGAGGTCAGGTTGCGCTGATAATAGAACGCGCCGTTTGCGATTCCTATTATTCCGTCGGGGAGAGTGAGGGCAGTGTTTTCGATCATATCTCCCTTGTAGGTATAGGCGACTTTTCTTGCGAGAACCAAGCCGTCAGCCTGAGCGTCGAGCCAGGGAGTGTTGTGCAGAGCCTGACTGCCAATACAGATAACCGCGTCTGAGAACGGCAGCTCAGTCATTTTCGCGCAGCCGTTGAACGCGTTCGAGCGAATCTCGGTGACGCTGTCGGGAACGTCAATGCTTTCGAGCGATTCGCAGTTCATAAAGCAGCTTGAGCCGATGTAGGTCACGCCGTCGGGAACGTGAATAGCTGTCAGGGCAGAGTCGTCCTTGAAGGCGTTGTTCTGGATCTCGGTGACGGTATCCGGAATATTGATGGTTTGCAGCGAGGTGCAGGCGCTGAACGCGCTGTCGCCGATGAATGTGACGTTTTTGCCGAGATGAACGTCGGTGAGCTCATTGCAGCCGCCGAACGCGTTGCCGTGGATCGTCGTGATGCTCTCGGGAAGGCTGAGAGAGGTGAACTTACATCTCGCAAAAGCTCCTCCGCCGATTGTTGTAACACCCTCGGGAATGTACGCTTCGGTGAGCTTTGTGCAGCCGTAGAAGCACTGAGTGCTTATCTCGGTAATTCCCTGTGGGATTTTCACGCTCGAAATGCCCGTGCAGAAGAACGCCATAATGCCGATGGATTTTATGTTTTCAGTAAGGTCTGCCTTAACGAGATTCATGCAGTTCACAAACGCTCCCGCACCGATCGATTCGAGAGTAACGGGGAAGGTTACGCTGCTCAGCTTACCGCACCCGGCAAAGGCTCTGTCACCGATTTCTCTGAGCTGATTCGGGATATTTATATCACTGAGCAGCTGGCAGTCGTTGAAAGCCTCCGTGCCTATGCGCGTTATACCGTCGGGCAGCTCGACTTTTTTCAGCTTGCGGCATGATGTAAACATGGTGTCGGAAATCTCTGTGACGCCGCTGCCAATTTTAATTTCCTCAAGCTCGCTGCAGTATCTGAACGCGCTTTCTCCGATGGTTGTAACGCTGTCGGGAATGATGATTGATTTCAGGTTGATCCTGCTCTGGAACGCTTCAGGCGCAATTCTTGTAACAGAGTCGGGAATCGTCAGGTACTTTATGCTGCCGGGGATAATGCCGCCCGAAATGTACTTAACATTTTCGCCGATAATAAAGTCCTCGAGCGCGGGACAGGCGCCGAAGCCGTTTTCTGCTTCGCACTCGGGCGCGTTGTAATAAACGGTCGTGAGGCTCGGGCAGTTCCAGCAAACTACGCCGTGAATTGTCTTTATGCCCTCGGGAATCGTCAGAGTTTTTAAATTCTTTTTGTGACGGTATAAATTGCCGTTAAGCTCTGTGACCGGGTGTCCGTCGATCTCGTCGGGTATAACAATATCTTCCGCGGTACCATAATAATCCAGGAGGATAGCTTCGCCTGAGTCGTTGAGCATATATTGATAGAAATTGCTGACTACCGGATCAACGATCTGAGATATGTGAGAAGTATGGCTTCCCTCGTCGGTCGCGGCAAAGGCGGTTGACGCGGGAACGCTTCCTGCCAGAATCAGAGCGGCTGAAAGCACAGCCAGTGGTTTTATTTTCCGTTTCATAGCTTAATCCTCTCTTTCTTCAGCGTTTGATACTTTCCTAATTATATTATACTGCTTCTACAGTAATAAATCAATATTATGGCAAAAATCTGTATTAATTCTTTAATTCAAATAAAGAAAATACGGTCTGACAGCACATAGCGGTCAGACCGTATTGATATTAAATGGGCTTAAGAGTCTTTTGCCTGCGGATAAGGAATACCAGATAGATTACGAACAGTACCGCGGCAAACGAAGCGCCTGAGATGTACGAAATTGTCTGATCGAGTCTGAAGCCCTCCTGAGCCATCATAATGTAGGTCAGGCTGACTGCGGACATAAACGCAGCCGGGAACGCTGTGTCGCCCGAGGTGATGGGGCAGACGATAACGCCTGCTACCGCGAGCACACCGCCGAATACGCCCAGAACTCCCGTGGAGATCTCATATACAACGTTTGAAGCGCCGTTGGCGAGCGCATCGCTCAGGAGCTGTGTTGTTCCGTAGAACGCGACGCCTGCCGCCGCCCAGACCAGAGCGATAACAGACTCGCTGATCATCGCGCCGTAGAATATCTTTCTGCCTTCCTTTTCGGATTTGATACACTTCGCAATCATTGGCGACTGTGTCGCATGGAAGCAAGCCTGCGCCGCAAGCGCGAGGAGATCGAGCTGCTTGAAAAGGGCGGGGCGAACGAGGACGACATCAACGCCGCCAAGGCGAAATACCGCGCGCTGTCAAACGAATACGCCGCGTTTTCCAAGGCGATGAACCTGCCCCAGCAGAGGGAGCGGATCAGCATTGACGGCAGGAAGGGCGTGGATGTTTCTTTCGGAAAACAGGCTGAAAAAGCTGAAAAAACGGTTGAAAAAGTTAAATTAGATGATATAATAGACTTGCAACCAGAAGAAATTTCAAAACTGATTCAAGATGGTAAAGTCAACCTTACGGTTAGTGAGGGCAGTCAGGGTAAACATATTAAAGGACACAATAATTACATTGAGGGGAAAAGTTATATTACAGTTCCCGTTGAAAAAATACAACTGCTTGTAAATAAATATGCCAGTCACGGTAAGCTGGTTTATAATAAAAATGGGCAGTGGTCTAAAAAGGAAATTATTGTCTCCGATGATTATGTCGGATATGCAGTAAACAGCAAGGCAAAAACCGAACAAATTACAAAATCATTCAAGATACACTATAGCAATAAAGGCGTTCACATTGTCCCGAGAGAGGAGTAACAAGTATGGATTTATACGGTAAATTGGCTGCCATAAAAGGGCTAAACAACAAAGTAACTCTCCGTGTGAAATGCACAGATGATACTTTGGTGGAAGGTAAGTATTATGGGTTTACCCAAGCACTTGACAATGAGACTGAAATAGCTCAACTTGATATTTTATCAACAGACGGGAAAGTGTACGGATTATATGAAACAGAAATCATAAGCATTGAAAGATTATAGCACGTTGATTTTCAGCGTGCTTTTCTTATGCCCGAAAGGAAGTCAAATGTTATCTTTGCTCATAATCATATACATATTATCAGCAAACGTCTTCAATATTCCGACAGGGTGTTGGATAGCCGTGTGGATATTTACGGGCTTGTCCGTCTTGTCGGCGGCGATTAAAGCCTTTTGGAAAGAATAAAAAGTATTTTAAGTTCGTATTAGGAAAGGCATGTAATATATAGTCAGAACATAGGAGGTGACTCATATGAGAATGAAAATAATAAAGAGGTTTTCGGCGGCGACGGTAGGCGTTTGCTTCACATACGCGCTGATACGTTTGCCGTTTTCAATGATAAACAGCGAGAGTCAGACAATGAGCGAATGGGCGACAAGTCCCTCAACGGCAGCGGCAACAACACAGCCCGCAACACAGCCGACAACTGCAGCTCAGGCGACTCAGGGTACTACAAGGTACGATATTACAGAGCCGACGATGGTTCCGACAGAGCCCGATACCACCGCTCCCGTAACAGAAGTGATCACCGAGCAGTACGCGACCGAGGAGATCATCACAAACGATTACTCTCCCGAAAGTGATGACGAAAACGAGCTGGTATTTGAGCAGAACGATACAAGCGGCGACGTGCCTACGCTCGAGCAGTTTTTGCGCAGCATGACCTGCGGCGGCTGCAGACACAACTGCCTGCTTGTAAACCCGAGATGTATGAAAGGACGCGCTAAAGCAGAGAGCGCGACGGTGGAATATTATGAAACCTATGGAGCATAATTCATTTTTTAATGAAGCGATAGAAACAATAAACAGAATCCAAAAGGAAAACCCTATGCTGCACGAGCTGAACTGGTTTTTTGAAACAGCGGCGGCTAGGTTCAACAGAGATTATCTTCAGACCAGAAATCCCGATGTTATCGTGCTCGGCGACGATATTCCGGCAGAGATTCTCTATTCCGTCTGCGACCGTCCGTTTTATGTGCTTGGCGGAAGCCTCGAGACAGCCCACTGGGCAGACGAACTGACTCCGCGCGACACCGATCCGTTCAGCCGTTCCTCGATAGGCTGGCTGATAAATCCCGAGTTTGACATCACGAAAAACGCGCTTATCGTTACGGCTGTATCCTCTGACAGCAGGCGCAAGCTGATTTCGATTCTTCGAAACAGCGGCAGGAAGGTTGCGGCAATCGACGTTCCGCCCGCTGACAACAGCGAGAATTCGATCAGGTTTTACACCGACCAGCTTGTGACTCTCGCGGAAACGATCGGCAGGCATACAGGCAAGCGCTTCAATGCCCGTCACCTCAGAGCTTCCGTCAGGAAGGTCGCCTCTGCGCACCGCCAAAGACAGAACTTCCTCGATACAGCAGCCTTGGCAGGCGGCTTCATCACTGACGAGGCCGTGATCCTCGCTTCACAGAGCATGTACTTTGCCGACAGCCTCGACGAATGGCTGCTTCATATCACCGCTCTTGTAAATGAGCTTGAGAATATTATGAATCACTATGCCTACAGACGCAAGGACAGACCGCGTATCCTTATCCTCGGCTCGCCCGTTGTGTTCCCGAACTACAAGGTTCCGCAGCTTATAACTTCTGCGGGAATGAACATTGCCGCGGTTGCCGACAGCCTTTCTCTGGAAGCGTCAATCGAGCTCGGCAGAGCGAACCGCTTCGGCTCAGCCGACAATCTTCTCAGAAAGATCGCGCAGATCCACCTGAGCACGATTTCCTCAGGCGCGAGAATATATAACACGGGAATGTACTCATACGTCATGAACCTGATCGAGCAGCTCAAGCCCGACGGGATCGTCTGCCATATCCTCAAGGGACAGATTGAGTACGACTTTGAGCTTCCGCATATCGAGAAAGCCGCGGAGAAAAAGGACATTCCCGTATTCAGACTCGAAACCGACTATCAGTATCAGGATATGGAGCAGCTTCGAATCCGCATGGAGGCGTTCGGCGAAATGCTGACGCAGCGCAGGCTGGTTGCGCGAAGGTACAGACACACCGCATAGGAGGCGCGATATGAAGAACAAGACAGCAGGAAAAATACTCTTCGCCGTTTTTGCCGTCGCTCTTTGCGTTGCGGCGTACTTTGCGGCAGATCTGGCATTTTTCCAATACGACGACCCTGTCGAGAGAGCCACGCTGAGCGTTG
>ONDL01000052.1 GCA_900316555.1 uncultured Eubacteriales bacterium
GCCTGTGCCGTTTGAGAGGGAGCTTGACCACCTCGAAAAGTATCTGTATATAGAAAAGCTGCGTTTTGCCGACAAGCTGAACATTGCCTACGACATTCAGTGCACCGATTTTGAGCTGCCGCTTTTGTCGATCCAGCCGCTTGTTGAGAACGCAGTCAAGCACGGAGTCGGAATGAAGGAGGACGGCGGCACCGTTACAATCGCCACTCGCGAAACTGACAAGGCGTATGAGGTCATTATATCCGACGACGGCGTGGGCTTTGATACCGAAGCCAAAAAGAACGACGGACGCTCGCACATCGGCATGGAAAACACTCGCAGGCGCTTGAAAGATATGTGCAACGCCGATGTTGAGATTACAAGCGTTATAGGCGAGGGAACAGTCGCCAGAGTTATAATTCCAAAGGAGAATAATAAATGAGAATATTGTGTGTAGACGACGAGCCTCTGATGCTTCAGATGCTCGAAATGGCAGTAAGGGAAGCCGAGCCCGACGCGGATATTACGGCGTTTTCGAAGCAGACCGACCTGCTCAACGAGGCAAAAACAAACGGCTGTGATATCGCGTTTCTCGATATACATATGAGAGGAATGAACGGCGTTGAGCTTGCGAAGGAGCTCAAGGCGGTTAACCCGAAGATGAATATAATCTTCGTCACGGGCTACAGCGAGTACACGGGCGCGGCAATGCAGCTTCACGCGAGCGGCTATATCATGAAGCCCGTAACCGCCGAGGACGTTGCGCGAGAGCTTTCCGATTTGCGATTCCCGATCGTACCGAAGGACAACGCGCTCTTGAAGGTTCAGTGCTTCGGCAACTTTGACGTATTCACTCCCGACGGCACGCCCGTCCACTTTGAGCGCAGCCGTTCAAAGGAGATCTTCGCCTATCTTGTGCACCGCCACGGCAGTTCGTGTACGATAAAGGAGATCGCCGCTGCTCTGTTTGAGGACGAGCCATATGACAAGAAGCAGCAGGCGTATCTGCAAATCCTTATTTCCGCCATGATGAAGAGCCTCAAGAAGGTCGGAGCGGAGAAGGCGATAAACAAGAGCTACAACAACCTGTCCGTAAACGTCAGCACACTCGACTGCGACTACTACCGCTTTGCCGAGCTTGACGCGGGCGCTGTCAACGCCTACGCGAACGAATACATGAGCCAGTACTACTGGGCGGATTTCCTTTTCAATGATTTTTAAAAGAATAACACCGTTCTTCTCTGACAGGGAAGAACGGTGATTTTTTATTGGATATAAACAATAGCGGTTCGTCTGAACGCGTTTACAAATCTCATAACGGCGGCGTAACCGAGGTTGATGCAGTAGCCGTAGACCAGAATGGTTTGTTCGCGGAATATGATCCCGATGATGAACAGCGCGATCGTAGCCGCAACGCTGATACAGCCGCTGATGAACTTCAGCTTCCACGATGGAGCGCCGTTTTTCTTAGCTTCAAGCGCGCGGAGAATATCTATAGCGCCCGAGAACGCGAAAACGCCCATCAGGTATATCATGATCCAAACTGTCGATATCCGAATCAGACTGAATGTAAACAGTGCGAAATCCAGCACGATGATGCTTTGGTACAGGAAGGTTTTTCCCCCGACCATGTGACGCGCCATTTTCGCGTAGTACCACAGCATTCGGAAGCCGTAGAAAACCAGAGAGAGAGAGAGAATCAGAGCGACAATGCTTAAGCCGCTTTCGGGTATGGCAAGCAGGATCAGTATGAGCAGGAGAAGTGCGACTCCAGCCAGAAAGCTTTTGACACGTTGAAATTTACTCATTTTTTGCACTCTCCTTCCTGTTCAGCAGCTTGCGGAAATCGCGGATTCCCTTGAAGCCCTTGCTGCTGTACTCGATGGAGTAGCCCGCGAGCTTGTTGCCCGACTGGAAGATCTGGTTGGTCACCATGCTTTTCTGCGCGAGTGCGCCGATGATGAATTTGCCGAGGAAGGTGTCGTCCTTTTTGTCGTCGTCCGCGTCAAGGTATTCCTTCTCGATTTTATCGACGTCGATTTCCTCGAGCGAGTGACCCGACAGCTTCCTGCCGAGCTCACGCCAGTCATCTGTAGAGTCGAGCTGAACGGTGTGCAGAATACGCCGGATATCGTCCATAATAGGCTCTGCCGCCTCGGTATCGTATTTGCCTCGCTCGAACGAGGGATTAACTCCGCGCAGGAATTTGAGCGCGTAGATCATCTGACAGAACGCGTTGAGATAATCGGCGGGATTATCCTTGACGATCTCCTCATACTGCTTCCATGCGGGGAGATACTTGTACTTCACAAAGCAGTAATCGGGCAGATGTCCCGCGCGTCCGTGACCGAGACTCATGATAGAGTTTTCGTTGTTGTAGTAAACGGTGTTTGTATACGCGCTGTGTTCGGGGTCGTCGGGCGCGGAAGGATTGTGGCGGAAGTTCACCTTTCGTTCCACTTCGCCGTTCTCACTCTGAACCAGCTCAAAGCAGTGGTAGTTTATATTGTTTATAACGAGCGACGGCGTGCCCGCGAAGTACCTGTGAGCCCATGTGTCTGCGAGAACGTGCATCGCGATACCTGCCGCCTGCTCGCTTTTGCCTTTGGCGAGGCTGACGGTTTTCTCGATCAGCTCGCTGTTCGGGTTGCAGATAAGCCTGTATTTGTTAAGGTATTTTTTTGAGCATTTCTGCTTTGGAGCTGCGTTAAGATCGCCCGGCAGGAAGTGGAACGACGCCCAGATCCTTGTGATGTCCTGCAAGCCGATGATATCTGTCCGCGCGTCCATCAGCTCGAGCTGCAGCTGAGTGGTGGCAGCCGACTGAGGAGCGTGCAGCTTTGAGAGCATTGTTCTGGTGCATAGGTCGACCATCTGTGAGCTGTATCCGATGACCGCGCTTTCCTCATGCGAGTAGCCCGCGAGAATAGCCGCACAGTATGTGGCGTAGCAGTGAAAATCCTTATTCATGCGCACCTCCGCGAACCCTGAGCAGCTTTTTAAGCTTTATGCTCGAAATAATGATCTCAATAATCAGCACGATAGAAGTCGTATCGATAAGGAGCGTAATGATCTTATTCAGCAGTCCTTCGGTTGCGCTGAACATAGCGGTTATCTCGGTGATCACGCCAAACACGTACAGAAGGATTGTGATTATGGCGGTGATCAGATAAAACCAGCCCTTCTTTTTGCCGCGGCCCTCAGACCGCGCGGAAAAACCGATGACGCAGCGCAGAATGAAGTCAAAAATCGCGACAGTCATAACGATAATAAAAAATGCGATCCTGTAGATGTCATCGGGAATTTGACCGGTTGAGTCAATGATATTCGGAATGTCGACCGTGCAGAGAAGAAAGTATTTGATGACCGTCCAGATGCCAAACGCGATCGTGCCGGTGCCAAGCGTAATAAGATTGTTTTGCAGGCGTCTTATGGTTGCGTCCATGCCAACTCTCCTTAATATGCAGCAAGCCTTTTGATGGCTTGAGAGGGATTTTCTGCTTTGAAAACAGCGGTGCCCGCGACGGAGACGTCAACGCCAGCCCTTGCGACCTCGGCGATGGTTGCGTCGCCTATGCCGCCGTCGGCTTCGATCAGAACATTTAAGCCGCGTCTGTTGATTTCAGCCTTGATAGCCTCCACCTTAGGCATCATGTCAGCCATAAAGCTCTGTCCGCCGAAGCCGGGCTCGACCGTCATGACAAGCACCAAATCGAGCCTGTCGAGGTAGGGGAATACCGCCTCGGCAGGTGTTTTGGGCTTGAGCACCAAGCCTGCCTTGATTCCGCGGCTTTTGATTTTGTCGATAGTCTTGTCGATATCGGAATCGCTTTCGATGTGGAAGGTGATGATGTCCGCGCCCGCGTCGGCGAAGTCGTCGATATACCGCAGCGGATCGCTTATCATCAGATGAACGTCAAAGGGCTTGTCCGAGAAGGGACGAACCCATTTTATTATGGGAGCGCCGAAGGTGAGGTTCGGGACAAAATGACCGTCCATAACGTCGAGGTGCATCCAGTCCGCGCCTGCCTTGTCCATGCGCGCGATTTCCTCACCCATTTTTGAAAAGTCGCAGGATAACAGCGACGGAGCAATCAGCATAATAATATCTCCCTTCGTTACGGCTTCTGGATAGCGGGCGCGGCGATTGCGGCGACGCCCCAGAATACCGCATAAATCAGCACCTCGAGCGAACCCATAACGCCGATATTTGCGTACAGCGAGAGGACAGAGGCGATGAGAATACCGAGTACAATCGCGATTAGCTGAATCATGATTGCAAGCGAAATGTTGCTTTTGATTTTAACGCTGCCCGAAACGGATCTCGCGAGGGAAGCAGCCTTGCCGCCCGTGATTAGGTATGAGCGCGAGGTTTCCTCGGTGGTTGTCTGTGCTTCCTTGAGCACATGACCCAAGCCTGTAGGCAGCACCTTGATGCTGCGGTAGAACAGGCCGTAGAGCTTTGCTACGAGGTCGTCGGTGATGTTGTAGTCGGTTGTGCGGATAAGGAAGCTGATGCCGTTTGCCTCGGCGCGCTGCAGCTCTGCCTGGAGCTCCTGATCGGCGTGGTAGTTTGTGACGACCATAGCGACCAGCCTGCCTGCGCGCGAGATATATGTGATCTGTCTGCCCTTTGAGGTGTAGCGTTCCTCGTATTCGGGAGTCGGGGTTTCAACGCTGTACTTGTCCATCAGGTTGCGCGAGCCGACGAGAATGCGTTCGCCGTTGATCCAGCCGACAAGACCGAGCTCGTCCTCGTAGAGCACGGACTCAACCTCGGGAAGGCTTTCGCCTGTTTCGGAGATAACGGAGTCAAAGGCGTTCGCGAGCGGATTCTGCGCTTCCTTGAGAACCGCGATACCGCATAGCAGGGACTCGTCGACGTTGTATTCCTCGTATGTCTTGATGCCCTCAAGCTCGATGCAGTCGGTGGGGAAGAGCTCGTTTGCGTCGAGCATAATCGCGGTGCTGTCACAGAACTGCTTGATTGACGGATAGCCCGAGAGCATCGCGCCGTAGCCGAGCAGGTTCTTGCACAGCCTTCTTACGGGGAAATTGACCGCGAGAAGGGTTGAAACGGGGATAGCGAGCGCCGTGATAAGAGCGAGAGTGTTTATCGCGCCGCCGAAGGAGAGCTTGACCACTCCGTAGAACAGCGCTATTACGACCGCGATGACCGAGGTGATAGGCGCGAGCTTTGACGCGAGATCCTCGCTCGGGTCGGGCGCGTAGGAAATTTTAAGGAAATTGGCAGGGAAGCCTGTCTTGTGCTGATAGGCGATAAGAGCTCTGTCGGCAGCGGTGCCGCTGAGCATCTTGCCTGCGACGTATTCGTTGTTGTATATCTTCGCGGCGTACTTCTGTCCCTTTGAGGAAACGAAGCGGAAGTTGTCCTTGACGCGGAGCACCATGATCAGCTTGCCCAGATTGTTCGTGAAAAATGCGAGCAGCACGACGACGCAGTAGTAATTGACGCTGAAAACGGTCATGTCGCCGAGCATGAAGAACGATGCGATCGTCTGCAATACCGCCGCGACGCCTGCAACGGCAACTGCGGTGTCGGAATTGCCCTTGAACCTCAGCAGCGGAGTCAGACCGCTCATGATAGCGACTCTGTTCACAAATACCGAGAAGCCAACGAGCAGGAAGTTGAATACCGCGTATGCCGCTGGAGCGACGGGTACGGCGGAGATTATAGCGTCGGGGAAGATTCTCGTAACTACGGTCAGAATGAAGGACAGCAGCGTTACAATGCCCATGATAAGCGTGCGCGAGAACAGCTTGCGGATATTGTGGTTTAGCTCGAAGAGAATACTCTTCTCGTCGTCCTCGCCGGTGTAGTCCTCAATGGTTTTGGATTTTTCCTGAGGGATATCATCGTCATCGGACTCGTCCTTTGAGAAGAAGCCGACAACTGCCGAGAGAATCTTCTCCTTGGTTGAACGCTCGTCCTCTTCCTTTTCTTCCTCCTCGACCTCGGGCTTCGGCTCGGGACGGATAACGTGCGTGATGACCGAGGGGTTCTTTGAGCGGATATACTCCTCGTACTCGGTGGTCACAACCTCGGAGAAGCGGCCTGCCTTGATGTTGAGCATATCCTTCGGATCCTCGGGACGGTAAATCGGTACCTTCGCCACGACCCTCTCGAGCGGCTTTTCGGGCTTTTCGGGAGCTTCTGCAGCTTCCGGCTCGGCTTTTTCGGGTGCGGCGGTTTCGGCAGGCTGTTCCTTTTCGCCGTTCTCACCGTTCTTACCGTTCTCACCGTCGGGAACCTCTATGTCGATAGAAGTAATGTTTTCGATCACGGGGCTTTCACGGAACGCGTCGGCGGTGCTGAGCACCTCACCCGAGAACCTCGTATCCTCGGCGTATTCGGGAGTAAGTGTGACGATTTTTCCGGGTTCCTTGGCAGCTTTTTCGGCCGCCTCGCGTTCAGCCTTTTCTTTCGCCTCACGCTCGGCTTCCTCGGGAGTCTGCACCTTTTCCTCGGCGCCGTCCATGATCAGCTCTGCCTGCATCGTAGCGGCGTTTTTATCTCCGACGATAGTGTTGTCGTCGGCTTCTTCCTTGTCGAGGTCAAGCGGGTTAGCGTTTGTCAGACGCGGCTTCATGTCAGCGTTGCTGAAAATATCCGCAACCTTGGGTTTAACGCGGTATTTCTGAGCGGTGCGCTTCATTTTTTCGCGGTCAGCCATCTCATGGGTCTCCGCGAGGATATTCTCGATCTCGAGTTCCTTAAGAAGCTGTTCCTGCTTCTCCGCGTCCTTATTGAAATCTGACAAGGCTTTCACATCCTTTCCTTATCTGTCTTTCATAGCCTCATACATCAGAATGCCTGCGGCAACCGATGCGTTGAGGGAGTTTATCTTGCCCTTCATGGGCAGGGAAACTATCACATCACATTTTTCTCTGACAAGCCTTGAGATGCCCTTGCCTTCATTGCCGATGACAATAGCGCAGGCTCCCGAGAAATCGCACTTTTCGTAGTCGGTTCCGTTCATATCGGCGCCGAAAACCCAAACACCGCGTTCTTTCAGCTCGTCGAGCGTGTTCGCGATATTGGTGACTCTCGCCACGTTCATGTATTCAACAGCGCCCGCGCTCGCCTTGCCGACGGTGTAGCTAAGCCCTGCGCTTCTGCGTTTGGGGACTATTACGCCGTGAACGCCCGCGCATTCGGCTGTGCGGATGATCGCGCCGAGGTTGTGCGGATCCTCAAGCTCGTCGAGCACGAGGATAAACGGAGCTTCATTTCTCTCTTCGGCTGTTTTGAAAATATCGTCAACAGTGCAGTAATCCTTGACGGCTGCAAAGGCGATGATACCCTGATGGGTTGAGCCGCCGCTGAGATAGTCGAGCTTTACGCGGTCGACCTCCTTGATCGGGATCTGCTTTGCTTTAGCCTTGGCGAGAATCGCCACAACAGCGCCGTTTTTTTCGCCCTTCGCAATGAGTATCTTATCGATCGGGCGGCTGCCGCGAATGGCCTCGCTCACGGGATTTCTGCCGGAAATAACGTCGGTTTTTACATCATTTTGTTTTTCGTTCATATGAATCCTCTTGTCACATAATTATACATTTTAATATTATATCACAGATTTCGGAAAAAACATAGGGTTTTTGAAAAAAATTACGACAGATAATAGGCTCCCATGTCGAAATATTCGGGAATCAGTCCGTAAAGCCCTGTTTTGCTGTCCATAAAGATGATATTTTTGAGCGGAAACGGCGTCAGGCTGAAATAACAGGCGAGAAAGAGGAACAATAAAAATACGCACGGCGCGAAAAAACGTTTCAGCTCAAGCTCTGAGTAAAACAGCCGCAGCGATACCGCCGTACAGATGCAGAGTGATATCAGACACATAGCCGTAAATGCGGCGCTGTCGGTTTCGAGCCCGAATAAGCGCAGCACAAGCGACCCTGCCAGTAGGGTAGCGGTTAGCAGATACAGCGCGGAGGTTTTAACAGCGGCGAGGCGGTGAAGCGACGGCTGCAGACTGAGCGCTTCGAGGATACCCCAGAGCAGATACGAGAGCAGAAGCGGCTTTATGCACTCCCACGGGCTGTTGTTTACGGAGCCGAAGAGCACACCGATAAGTCCTTTTCCGCTGAGCTCGTACAGCTTTCCCGCGAGGATCGCGTACAGCGAACAGAACAAAATTCCGCCAATTTCCATTTCTTTCAGGTATTTAGCGCGTTCAGGGTTCATTTTTGACACCTCGTAACACTTATGACAATATTGTATTATATTATTTTAGAATTAAAAGCGGCTCAAAATAATTCTGTTTCGGAAGATATACAGACTGTATAATTCTTGTTTTTCAATAAAATGTGGATAACTCTGTGGAAAATGTGTAAACATACCGCTTTTGAAGGTTTTGAAACCGCTGAATACGAAGCGATTATTCAAAAGTCAAGGGTTTTCTTACAATTCCACATAAAATATTTTGTGAAAATACGGCTCGCCTGCAATTACAAATAGTCATAAACTTCTGTCAATGGCGTTTGAAGTCAAAACAAATTACAGTTCTGTTTTAATAAAAAAACAGCCGCACAGTCACTACGCTCATCACCAGCGCGGTAAAATCGGCTGCGAGAGCCGCAGGCAGGGTGTGTCGTGTGTTTTTGATATGAACCGAGCCGAAGTACATTGCCGTCGCGTAAAAAGTCGTTTCGCTAGAGCCTGCGAGCACAGAGGCGACCCTGCCCGCAAAGCTGTCCGTGCCGCAGTCCTCAAAGACACTGAGCAGCAGAGCGGTCGCTCCGCTTCCGGATACGGGACGCAGCATAGCCATCGGCACTATCTCGGGTGGAAATCCGAGCCTTTGCGCAATCGGAGATATCGCAGAGCAAATAACGTCTACCGCACCGCTCGATTTCAGCAGGCTGACCGCGAACATCAGTCCGATGATCGTCGGCGCGATATTATAGAGCGTCCGTATTCCTTCTCTCGCTCCAACCATGAATATGTCAAAGACGGGCACGCGCCGTATCAGTCCGAACAGTACTATCACGCAGGCGAATATCGGCATAGCAAGCTCCATCTTACAATCTCCTTTTTCTCTTGTTAAGCCCGACAGCTATCATGAGCGCGACAGAGAGCGCGCAGGCAGAGCTCAGCCATACGGGTACAAGTATCTCAAACGGCGCGTTGCTGCCATAGGTTTGCCGCAGAGAGCCGAGCATTGTGGGCAAAAGCTGCAGCGAGGCGGTGTTCATCACGACAAAGACTATCATCTCGTCGCTCGCGGTGTCGCTGCTGCCGTTGAGTTCATTCAGTTCGTGCATAGCCTTCAGACCGAGGGGAGTAGCCGTATTTCCGAGCCCGAGCAGGTTGGCGGTAATATTCATCGTAATACTGCCGAAGGCGTCGCTTTCCTTGTCTAGATTTGGAAAGAGCGGACGGAGCAGCGGAGAGAATATCTTGGCGAAAATGGCTGTCAGACCGCTTTCCTCGGCGATTTTCATTATTCCCGACCACAGTGTTATCACACCTGCGAGGGTGAGCAGGAGCTGTACCGTCTGAGCGCCGCTGTCAACGATCGCAGCGCTCAGGTTTTCGCCTTTGCCGAGAAAGATTGAGCACACAACGCTCAGGAGCACGATCGCGCTCCAGATGTAATTGAGCATATCATCACCATACAAGTTGTTACTATGTTATCCGCAATAACAGAACATTGACATTGATGTCGATAATTGACAAAAATGCCAATTTATGGTAGAATAAAGCTACAAGCAGGATAATTGTAAAATTGATATTAAACGGAGAGACATTATGATTTTTACTAATTTCAGAGAAATTGACAAGCTCGGCAGAATCGTGATCTCCAAGGATATCCGAAAGCATCTGGGAATCGAACCCGGGGACGTTCTGCAAATCAACACAGAGGGCGAAAGCATTATTATTAAGAAGGCGGAGAAGAAATGTATTTTCTGCAACGGCGAGGACGAGCTGCGCGAATTTGAGGGCAAGACCGTCTGCGCAGGCTGCCTTGAACGCCTTCGCGCTCTATCCTAAATATATAGGTGACGGTGCGTAATTATGAAGCTTTATTTGTCAAATATTTCA
>ONDL01000059.1 GCA_900316555.1 uncultured Eubacteriales bacterium
TCGTTTACCATAATACCGTTGTTATCCAAAGGCAGCGGAGTGTGATCCTTCCTGGTACGGATAGAAACCATATTATCAAAATTCTGCGGATCAGACATCGTCCAGAGGTAGGTCGATTCGCTGTTTTCCTTGCCGCCGTAACCGACTGTGACGTCACTCTGTGAAACCAGAAGGTTTCCTGTCGCGCAGCCCGTATTGTCGGAAAGCTCCTCAAGATACTCCAGATCTTCAGCGGTGCCGCTGTCCTTTGGCGCGACAATGACGTCGTACTTGTAAATCTCGCCGAACTGCACCTCGGTCAGCGGATCGAAGCTGTTGAGCAGACCGAACGCCGCGACAATCAACGCAGTACAGCCCGCGACACCGAGAACTGTCATGCACATGCGGATTTTGTAGCGGAAAAGATTTCGCGCGGTCAGCTTTGCGGTAAAGCCCATGCGCTTCCAGAGCGGAGTGAAATATTCGAGCAAAATGCGCTTGCCCGGCTTCGGAGCCTTCGGGCGCATTGCCTGCGCGGGCTTGAGGTGCAGGGACTTCGCGCAGACTAAAACCGAAACAGCGGTGGTTGTTATAACCGCGGCGAGCATTCCCAGTACAATTGCGGGAATATTGAGCACCAGCGTTATATCGCCGATGTAATACATTATTTTATAGGCGTTGAAGATGATAAACGGCAGCGTCAGCACTCCGGCGGCTATGCCGACGATGCTTCCCGATACGGCGGCGAGCATGGAATATATTACATATTTAAGAATAATCGAGCCGTTTGAGTAACCGAGCGCCTTCAGCGTCGCGATCTCGGTGCGCTTTTCCTCAATCAAGCGGGTCATTGTCGTCACGCAGACGAGAACCGCAACCAGAAGGAAGAACAGCGGAAAAACAGACGCGACCGCGTCGAGCCTGTCGGCGTTCTGCGAGAATGTTGAATATCCGGGGTTATCGTCACGGTTAAATACATACCACTGCGACGGACTGAGGCTGTCGACCTTCTCCTGCGCTTCGTCTATCTGCTTCTTTGCATCGGCGAACTTCTTATCCGCTTCGCTTTTGTTCTTATTATACTCTGCCTTCGCGTCGTCGAGCTTCTCGCGGCCGCTTTGCTTTTCGGCTTCAAACTCAGATACGCCGTTTGCGTACTCAGTCTTTGCAAGCTGCAATGAATAGCGCGCGTTTTGGAGCTTCGCAAGTCCGCTCGCTCGCTGGCTTTCAAGCTCCGCCGATGCTGCGCTGAGCTGTGCCTTGCCGCTGTCTATCTGAGCCTTTGCCGCGTCAAGCTGTGCCTGACCCTCAGCCGCCTGCTTGTCGAGCTCCGCCTGAGCGTCGTCGAGCTTCTGCTTCATCTGCTCGAGCAGCGCTTCGGCATTGCGGTATTCCTCATTCAGACCCGAGAGCACTTCGTCCGCCTTCTCAAGTATCGCCTGAACCTGATCGGTCAGCGTCTGTGCGCCGTCGATAATTTCCTGCGCCTTGTCGAGAGCGTCGCGCAGCTTTTGCGCTTCTTCGGGTGTGAGCTTTTTCTCTTTTGTAAGATCGTCGATTATGGTTTTTGTGCCGTCGATAATCCCGGTAAGTTTTTCGTGAAGTCCCAGCTCCTGCAGTCTGCTTATCGCCTCGTTTACCGTTTCAACTGCCTGCTGTGCCTTCTCCAAAAACGCGAACAGCTCCGCCTTGCTCTCAAGCTCTGCCTGTCCTGCCTCGAGCTGTGCTCTGCCGCTGTCTATCTGAGCCTGAGCGGAAGCAATTTTCTCCTGCGCCTCTGCAAGCGAGGATTTATACTTATTCTCCGCGTCACTGAGCTCTGCGCGTTTTTCGTCCAGCTGCTTATCCGCGGCGCTGATTTTGGTGTAATAAGCGTATTCTCCCGCGGCAAGCTCATTTTCGCCGTCCGCGATTTTTTCCTGAGCGTCCTTAAGCTGCCGCTCTGCGTCGGCTATCTTTTCGTCGTACTCCGCTTCACCTTCACGAATCTGCTTTTCAGCGTCGCTGAGCTTTTTGTCGGCGTCGCTCTTCTCTGAGTTGTACTTCTCCTTCGCGTCGGCCAGGTCTGACTTTGCCTTATCGATGACCTCGACCTGAAACGCCTCCTCGCGCTCGGACGCCGCCTGCTCAAGCTTCTCCTGAAGCTCGTCGGTCTTTTCAATATATTCATCTGAAAACGCGGAAACGCCGTCGGAGTAGTCAGCCTTGACATACAGCTCTGTATATCGGTCGATCTTGAAATCCTCGGCGGACACGTACATATACTCGTCGATTTTGCCGTTGCCGATCTGCGAAATGCCGCGCTGATAGGATATATACAGCGGCGACTCAGCCTTGCCGACAATGGTGTACTCGGTGTTGTTCAGCATATCAGTGACCTTGCTGTCGCCTGCCATCGGCGCGAAACGGACTTTGCCGCCGAGCTGATGCTTCGCGTTAGCAAACGCAACGCTCTCGGTGATGATCTCGCCGCTCCTTTTGATTTCTCTGCCCTCGTTGATTACAATATCGTTGAGCGACGGGTTTTTGAGATAATCTTCGGGCACGGCTATCAGGCGAACCAAATCGCCGCCCTCGTCAGCGGCGGTCATAAGGTCAAAGAAGTATGACGGCATTACGCTCTGAACGCCTTCGACCGCGGAAACAGCCTTCACATCGTCCTCGGTAAAGCCGGTTGTGGAAACAAGGCGGAAATCCATCAGGCTCTTTTCACGATAATAATTCTCGGCGAGATTGTACATAGAAGGGCTTGTCGCCTTGATGCCCGTGAAAAAGCCGACGCCGAGCGCTATGATCGCCATAATCGAGAAAAAACGCGCCTTTGTGCCGATTATCTCTCTGAATGTGTTCCTGATCAACGCCCGTGTCATACTGCCGCCTCCTTTCCGGAATATTTTTAATGTATTACCATTCGATCTCGTCTATGGATTTCGGGTTTTCATTATATACATCGCGGACGATTTTGCCGCTTTTCATCTCTATTACATGGTCAGCCATCGGAGTTATCGCGTTGTTGTGGGTAATCAGCATGACGGTCATCTTCTGCCTGTGGCAGGTATCCTGCAGCAGCGCGAGAATCTGTCTGCCCGTGTTGTAATCGAGCGCGCCTGTGGGCTCGTCACAGAGCAGCAGCTTGGGATTCTTTGCGAGCGCGCGTGCGATACTGACTCGCTGCTGTTCGCCGCCCGAGAGCTGCGCCGGGAAATTGTCCTTTCGTTCGAGCAGACCGACGCTCTCGAGCGCCTTTTCGCTGTCCATCGGGTCGCGGCAAATCTGGGCTGCAAGCTCGACATTCTCCTTTGCAGTCAGGTTGTGGACAAGGTTGTAGAACTGGAATACAAATCCGATGTCGTAGCGGCGGTACTCAATAAGCTGTCTGTCGCTGAGACGGCTGACGTTTCGGCCGCCGACGATGATTTCGCCCTCGGTGCAGCTGTCCATTCCGCCGAGGATATTGAGCACAGTGGTTTTTCCCGCGCCCGACGCGCCTACGACAACGGCAAATTCGCCTTCCTCAACCGAAAATGATATGCCGTCGACGGCGTTGATCGTGATTTCTCCCATTTGGTAGCGTTTATAAACGTCTCTGAACTCCACAAGCGACATAATGATAACTCCTACTGTTTTTATAGTATATTTATATCATAATTCATATCCATTTTCAATATTCAAATATTCTGTTCTGCGAATAAAAAACCAAACGGAGCGAATGATAAACCCAAGGAGTGATTACTATGACAGATAAGACCGCGGCACGGCAAAAAAGCGGAGTTTCGTTTTACACAAAACTCGGACTTCTGTATCTGCTCAACCTGATTGACTGGATATGCACGGAGGTGCTTATCGGAAGCGGAAGATTTACCGAGGCTAACCCGATTATGCAGCCCGTACTCAGCGGATTCGGGTCTACCCTGCTGATTAAAGGCGTGATTCCGCTGGCGCTGATAGTCCTATGCGGAGTGCTCTTTAAGCTGACGGGTGAAGCGGAGAATAAATTCGCAAACGTGCTGATAATTATCGGCATTATTGCCTATTCTCTCGTTAATCTCTGGCATATTTTTAATTTTGTCTTGCTCTTTTCGGGATTTTAGGCTACAATATAAAAATAGTATGCAAATAAGGGAGTGATTATATGCCCGCATTATCGGTGCGAAATCTCAGCGTCAGCTTTGTAGAGCGAACGCTGTTTTCCGACGTGTCCTTTGATGTGGAGACTCACGACAAGGTGGGCTTTATCGGGGCTAACGGCGTCGGAAAAACCACTCTCTTCCGCGCCCTAAACGGAGAAATCGATCCGAACGAAGGCATTATCGCCTTTGAAAAAAGCGTGCGCGTCGGTTACATGGAGCAGCACGCCTGCAACAACCCGCGAATGGATATCTTTCACGAGCTGCTGTCTGTTTTTGACTATCTGAGCGAAACCGAGGACGAAATCGCCGCCGTAACAGCGTCGATCGACGCCGGTGAAGGCAACCTCGACGCGCTCGTGGAACGTCAGACAAGGCTGATTGAGGAATATGAAGCTCAGGGAGGTCTTACCTACAAGAGCCGCACGCGCTCGGCGCTTCTCGGGCTGGGCTTCTCTGAGGACGACTTCACTATGCCCGTCGGCAACCTCAGCGGCGGTCAGCGCTCAAAGCTAAGCCTCGCAAAGCTCCTGCTCTCGCGCAGCAACCTGCTTCTCCTCGACGAGCCGACCAACCACCTCGACATCAAGGCTGTCGGCTGGCTCGAGGACTTCCTGAGAGATTTCAAGGGCTCGATGATTATTATCAGCCACGACCGTTACTTCCTCGACAACGTCACGAACAAGACGATCGAGCTTGAGCACGGAAAAATCATGTGCTACAAGGGCGCGTACACGGAATTTATCCGCAAAAAAGAAGCCTTCAACGAGGCTCTGAAAAATAAATACGAAAACGACATGAAGGAAATCAGGCGTATCGAGGGCATTGTTGAGCAACAGCGCCGCTGGGGACGTGAGAGGAACTTCATCACCGCCGCCTCCCGTCAGAAGGAAGCCGACCGCATCAAGGCGCAGCTCGTCACACCCGAAAGCGAGTTGGAAACAATGCGTATGCGCTTTGAGCCGAAGTTCGAGAGCGGAAACGATGTGCTTATATGCCGCAATCTCGCTAAATCCTTCGGCGAGAAGCAGCTGTTCAGAGATGTGAACATACATATCCGCAAGGGCGAAAGAGTATTTATTCTCGGCGCAAACGGCTGCGGCAAGACCACGCTTTTCCGCATTCTCAACGGAAGAATGCCGCAGGACAGAGGTGAATTTGACCTCGGCGCGAATGTGATGACAGGATACTTTGACCAGCTGCAGCAAAATCTCGACCTGAGCAAAACCGCAATTGACGAGGTGTGGGACAGGTTCCCGAATATGACGCAGACCGAGGTGCGCTCTGCGCTTGCATCTTTCCTGTTCAAGGGCGACGAGGTGTTCAAGCCGCTGTCAAAGATGAGCGGCGGCGAAAGAGCGAGGATTTCTCTGCTCAAGCTGATGCTTCAGGGCAGCAACTTTCTCCTGCTCGACGAGCCGACAAACCACCTTGACGCCGCCTCACGCGAGGAGCTTGAAAAAACGCTCGCCGAATACAGCGGCACTCTGCTCATAATCAGCCACGACCGATATTTCATTAACAAGCTCGCCGACAGGGTTCTCGTTCTTACACAGGACGGAATGAAGGAATACCTCGGCAACTACGACTACTACCTCGAGCGCATAAAGGCTGCAAAGGAAAGCGAAGCTCAGGAGAAGGCCGCCGAGAAAAAGGAAAAGCCCCAGAATGAATATTTTCTCAACAAGCAGCGTCAAAGCGAGGAACGCAAACGCCGCACAAAGCTGCGCAAGACCGAGGAGGAAATCGAAAGCCTTGACGCTCAGATGAAGGAAATCCAGACTCATCTCGGCGACGAAAGCGTCACCTCTGATTATGAAAAGCTGATTGAGCTGACAAACAAGCTCGAGGAGCTGCAGGCACAGCAGGAAAGTCTTTACGAAATCTGGGAAGAATTGTCTGAATGATTGACTAAGTTTTCAAAATAGTGTATAATAATTTAAGCGCGGTAAATCCGCGCAATATCCGCCCGTGGCGCAGCTGGATAACGCAACGGATTCCGATTCCGGAGATCGGGGGTTCAAATCCCTTCGGGCGGGCCAAAATTTATGGGGTACCCAAAGGTACCCCATAAATTTTTGTCCGCTAAGTATCCGAAGGGATTTGAACGGGCGTTAAGAAAACAGTCCTGAGGACTGTTTTTAGCCCGACGAGCAGATGATACTTTTGACCAAAACACACCGCATAAGGCGAGATGGAACTTTTCGGATTATAGAACGTACTTCGGGCGGCTAAGTATCCGAAGGGATTTGAACGGGCGTTAAGAAAACAGTCCTGCGGACTGTTTTTAGCCCGAATAATTGTATCATATGAAAATACAATATACGAACCTGTCATTTTCTCTGCAAAAAGACATAAAAATACATATTTCCATTTTAGGCAATATAAAAACTGTGTTTAATTGACAAGTTACAATTTTGTAAATATACAACAAAAAAATAGAACAATACTTGACATTAAAAATTAAATATCATATAATCATCTTAGCAGTTAAAATTGCTGCATAATAAAATCTTTTCAGGAGGATATAACAATGAAAACAGGCAATAAGGTACTTGGTATCGTAGCTATCGTTCTCGGCGCCTTCGCGATTGTAACATTCTATGTTCCCATCTTCAACATAGTTTCTCTCATCGCTGCTATCGTCGGTCTGATTCTTGCGATCCTTTCCAAGAAGAGCTTCAAGGAAGCAGGACAGACATCACCCGTTCCCACCGTTGGTCTTGTTCTTTCCATCGTAGGTCTTGCACTTGCGTTCATCGGCTTCCTCACCTGCACCGTTTGCACCGCTTGTGTTGCTTCCGATCCCAGCGTTCAGAAGGCAATCGAGAGCGCTGCTCAGAGCGCTGCTTCCGCTGCTGCTCAATAAGCAAAATAAAACTTATAAACAATCTACAGTCAGCCTGTGGCTGGCTGTATTGTTTTATTAAGGAGTTATCGAATGTTTCCTTCTTTTCACATCTTCGGCTGGGAGGTCGGCACCTACGGAATTATGGTCGTGCTCGGAGCTGTCGCCTGCACCTTTGTGGGCAACAACCTTATCAAACGCTTCGGCCGCGACATCTACGACTTCCTGCTGATCCTTCTCTCGATCGGCGCGGGCATATTCATCGGCGCGCATATCGTCTACGGTATCACCCACCTCGATCTCATCATCAAGGCGTTTCAGAATATCGGCGAGCTCTGGTTCGACAAGTTCAGAGACGTTATGATATACGCGATCGGCGGCATGGTGTTCTACGGCGGCTTTCTCGGCGGCATCGCGGCAATCGGAGTTTACTGCAAATTTGACAAGAAAATCAAGGCGCGGAACCTGCTCGACATATACGCAGTGCTCACTCCCCTGTTTCACGTTTTCGGCAGAATCGGCTGCTTTCTCGGCGGCTGCTGCTACGGAATTGAATCTCCGTTCGGCTTCACCGTTCACGGCAATACAATAAACCCTGATATAAACGACGTCAACCGCCTTCCGGTTCAGCTCTTTGAATCGGCGCTGAACCTGCTGATTTTCCTGTTCATTCTCTATCTGTTCAAGAAATCAATTATGACGGACAAGCTGATTTTCGTTTATATGCTCGTCTATCCCGTCGCGCGTTTCACGCTTGAGTTTTTCAGAGGCGACGAGATCCGCGGCTTCCTCTTCGGGCTGTCGACCTCGCAGTGGATAAGCATTCTGCTTTTTGTTACCGCGATAATCGGCCTTACAATCTGTCGTTTCAGAAAAAAGCCTGTCACTGAGTAATCAGTGCGGGCTTTTCTCTTGCAAAAAAAATTATTATGTGATATCATATATTAGTTAATATGAATAAAAAGGAGCTTTGATATGGAAGGCTTTAACGAACAGGTTGTCAAAAGAGTAAACAAGGCTAAACAGCTGGTTATCAAAATCATTTCTGTCGTCGTGCTGATCATGATTCCGTTTATCGGCGCGGGTCTGGCGATTATGACGCATATCCAGTACATCTTTATGATCAGCATTTTCCTTTTCATGGGCGGTATCTACGGAGTCTGGTATGTTTTCTCGCAGCAGAAGGTAGAGTATGAGTATTCAGTCGCGGGCAATGACCTCGACATCTCCAAAATCATCGCGCTCAGAAAACGCAAGCCTATCTGCAGAGTGCCGATCAACGAGATCACCGAGCTGACAAAGGACGAGAAGGTCATTGACAAAATGCGCTTCACAAAAACCTTTGTCGCCGCGCGCGACATCGACTCGAAGGACGAGAACTATTTCGCTGCGTTCAACAGCCCCGCTTTCGGAAAGTGTCTGCTTATCTTCACACCGAACGAGAGCATTCTCGAGGGCATGAAATCACACCTCGACAAGAAGCTCGTCATCAGACTCTTCTACCAGAAAAATAACTATTGATATGGAACTGACGGATAAAAACACTTTCAGGCGCGCGATCCCGAACCGTCCCGACGATGCCAACAAGGGAACTATAGGCACTCTGCTCAGTATCTGCGGCTGCTACGGTATGGCAGGTGCCGCAATGCTCGAGGCAAAGGCTGCTCTCAGAACGGGAATCGGACTGCATAAATGCGCTCTGCCGAAAAGCATCTATCCTATCGTCGCCATGAAAATCCCGGAGAGCGTATATTTACCGCTTGACGAAACACCCGACGGAAAGCTCAGCGCAGACTGCATTGACAAGCTGCTCGAGGAAGCGAAGCGTTGCAGCGCTGTTGTTATCGGCTGCGGACTGTCGGTGTGCAATGATACAAAGCAGATTGTTAATTCTTTTATAGAATATTGTGGGAATCCGGTGCTGCTTGACGCGGACGCGCTCAACTGCATTGCCGACGACCCCGAAATTCTGAAAAAGGCAAAGGCAGATATCGTCATTACCCCTCACCCCGGGGAATTCGCTAGGCTGATAAAGTCAACGCCCGCCGAGGTAAACGCCGACAGAGAAAACCTCGCGGCACGATTTGCCGAAAGATACGGTGTAACTACCGTTCTGAAGGGCGC
>ONDL01000060.1 GCA_900316555.1 uncultured Eubacteriales bacterium
AGCTCGCCGATGCTGTCGTCGGGCTGTCTGTCACCTATGCGGAAAACCTCCTCGTCAAAGAGGACGACTATGCCCTTCTTGACAAGAGCGTCGATCACCACGGAGCTGACTCCCGTATAGTAGCGGACTTCCTTGACGGGAGCCGCGCCGACCATCTGCAGCAGCTCGACCGCGCTCTCCTGCTTCGGCGTGAGCTTATGAGCGGAGAGGTCGCAGTTCGGCGCGATCGCCGCCATCTTCGTTACCGCGTCGTTTACCCTGCGGAAGGCTTCCTCGGACTTGTAGAGCAGTCCGTCCTGTACCATCTCGTCGGGGACGCGGCTGTCCGTCAGCGCGAAGTCGTCCATCAGCTTTTCGAGGCGGACAGGCTTGCGCTTTGAGTAGATATAATTATAGATACGCTGCTTTTCCTCGTCGAGGATCGTGCCGCCGTCCTCGGCGCGGACGCTGTAGACCGTGCTCATGCGGTAGTTTATCCCCGCGGGCAGCATTGTCTTTACCGCGTCGTAGAAGGTGCAGAAGTAACGCTCCTTCATGAAACGCGCGACTCCGAGCAGCTCCTCTGAGAGCACCGGCTCTGTGTCGAGCACCGAGAGCAGCTCCTTGAGCTTTTCGTCGGGTTCGATATAGTGCAGCCCGGTCACGATACCCTGACGGCGGCGGTTGCCTCTGCCGAAGGGTACCAGAACGCGCTTGCCGACCGCGCATTCGTCCGCCATACGCGGCGGTACGAGATAGTCAAATTCGCGGTCAAAGGAAAATGTGGTATTTTCAACCGCCACTGAGGCGGCCAAAAGCGTTTCCATTCCTTAGATTTCGTCCTCGTCGGGCTCAACGAGGTCAATCTCGTGGTTCTTGATTTCTTCAATAGCCATCAGCACGGGCTTCTCCTCTGTGACGACGCCGTCGCGCTCGAAAACCTCGGTGATCTCTCTGGCTCTCTTTGAAACGCCTACAACCAGAGCGTACTTGCTCTGCTTGCCCTCAAATAAATCGTCTACATTAACCTTATGCATGGTGATTTCTCCTTTCGTGCGCCGTTACTGCGCGTGAATAATATCGTAAACCTCTTTGACTGCTGTGTCGAGGTCGTTGTTGATTACGTTGTATGTGTATCTGCTGCGGCAGCCGATCTCTTCCTTAGCCTTCTCGAGCCGCCTTTCGATCGTCGCCTCGTCCTCTGTGCCGCGGCTTCTGAGCCTGCGCTCGAGGGTCTCGAAGTTCGGCGGTAACACAAAGATACTGAGGATATCGGGGTACTTCTTCATTACCTGCAAAGCGCCCTCAACCTCAATCTCGAGAAATACGGTCTTGCCCTCGTCGAGCAGGTCTCTGAGCTGCTGAATGGGCGTGCCGTAGAAATTGTGGCAGTACTCCGCGTACTCGAGATAACCGCCGGAAGCGATCTTTTCCTTGAAGTTATCGCGGGTGACGAAGTTGTAGTGTACGCCGTCGTTTTCTCCCTCGCGCGGCTCGCGTGTTGTGTCGGACACGGAGAGACAGACGTTTTCGTCAAGCTCCATGAGCTTTTTGAGAATCGTGCCCTTGCCGACTCCCGAGGAGCCTGAGTAGAGCACCAGCTTTCCCTTTTGATCAGTCATCTTTTTCCTCACTTTCCTCGGCGCGGTTCTGGATAGTCTCGCAGGATACCGCCGAGAGCACTACATGGTTGCTCTCGCTCACAAGCACCGATTTGCACTTTCGTCCGCAGGTCGCGTCTATGAGCATTCCGCTCGCCTTCGCCTCCTGCACGATTCGCTTGACGGGCGCCGCGTCGGGCGCGACTACCGCGATCAGCTTGTCGGAGCTTACGAGATTGCCGAAGCCGATATTTATTAATTTCATATTCCTTCTGCCTTTACTCGATATTCTGAACCTGTTCGCGGATCTTCTCGATCTCGCTCTTGATGTCGACGACCTTGTGGGCGAGAACGGCGTCCTGTACCTTGGAGCCGATGGTGTTCGCCTCGCGGTTCATCTCCTGAATGATGAAATCGAGCTTTCTGCCTACGGGCTCGTCCCTGTCGAGGAACTCCCGAAGCTGGTCGATATGGCTGCGCAGACGGACGGTCTCCTCGGCTACCGCGACCTTGTCTGAGAAGAGCGCTACCTCTGTGAGCACGCGCTGCTCGTCGATCTCGACGCTGAAGCTGTCGAGCGTCTGGCGGATACGGTCGAGCAGACGCTCCTCGTACTCCTTCACGGTCTGCGGAGAACGCTCCTCGATCTCTGAGACGATAGAAAGAATGGTTTCTGTCCTGCCGAGAATATCTGCCTTGAGCTTCTCGCCCTCGGCGGCGCGCATCGCCACAAACGCGTCGAGAGCCTTTGCCGTCGCTGTCAGAACGTCGGCTGTTATCTGTTCCTCGTCCTCAGCCGCCTTGTGAACCGTGAATATGTCGGGGAACCGCGATAACGATACCGCCGTAGCGTCGTCGGCTACGCCGTAGGTCTCGCTGATCTCCTTCATTGCCGCGAGATATCCCGCCACGAGCTGGTGGTTCACAGCGACCTCGGAAGCGACCTCGTCGCTCGCGCCGACAGATACGAACATATCTATCTTGCCTCTTGACACGCGGGTCGATGTATAGCTCTTGAGCTTCTCGTCAAGAAAGCTGTAGGCTCGCGGAGTACGGCAGTTGAACTCGAAATAGCGGTGGTTCACGCTCTTGATTTCAACAGAGATTTCACGTCCGTTTATTTCAGTTTCACAGCGACCGAAGCCTGTCATTGAATGTATCATGTTAAGACTTCCTTTCACCAGAATTTTTTATTCTTTTCGTATTCTATATATTATACCACCGCAATGGTGTTTTGGCAATGGTTTTGTAACCGAATTGTAACCGTTTTTTGTAAGTTGAAAATTGAAAATTGAAAATGAAAAATTAAGGGTCGCTTTCGCTCCGATTTATATTTTTTCAGTCTGTTTATTATCGGTGTAATTAAATAGAACAGGTGCAGTCAGAGTTAGCTGAACACTTCCCGCGTAAATGGTGACAGAAATATCAAACCTTTCAGCAAGAGCGGTCGGAATTATATCAATCTCTCAGTAAGAAAAGGTGCAGTCAGAGTTAGCTGAACACTTCCCGCGAAACTCAGACGTTTCCAATATAAAAAACCTTTAGTACGCGATTTAAAAAACTTGATTTTTGTGTTTAAAAGTAGTATTATAGAGGGTAAGATTGTAAAGGAGGTATTAAAAGTTGGACGAAAATAAGGAATTCAACAATGAAACCGTTTCCGAAGAAAATGTAACAAATACCGAAGCGGAAGCTGCCGAGACTGCGGCGGAAGTTACCGAAGCAGCCGAGGACGCTGCGGAAGCTGCCGAGGAAGCAGCTGAGGAATCCGCAGAGGTGATCTCAGAAGCAGATACCGCTTTTGGCGAAGAGCTCGCCGAGGTTGAGGCTGACGCTCCCGCCGAAGCTCCCAAAAAGAAAAGCCTTATCATGAAGCCCGTGCTCATCGCGGCAGGCATCGTTATCGTCGTGGCTCTCGCGGCACTCGTGATCAGACTGTTCTTCAACACCGGTCTTGACGGCACATGGCACTATGTAAGACAGGTTCCCATGCTCGCTTCCGACGCCACCAGCGACGAGGCTGTCGAAAATGTCGACGTAGACTACTACTTCACCTTCAGCGGCAGCGAGGTCAAGGCGACCATCGGTACCGTCACCAGCAAGGGCACCTACGAGGTACACAAGAATGACGACGGCAAGTCCGTTATGACCATGGAGCTCACAGACCTTATCACAAGCTACAACTTCCTGCCCTACGGCGAGTACGAGGTCAACGTAAGCGGCAACGCCTTCACAGGCAGAAAGCTCACCCTCACGACCGCTTCCGACGAGTCGGCGACTATCGAGATGACTTCCGCTTCTTACTCCGCTCCCGAAATCAAGCGCGAGAACGACTTCACTCCCGTTGAGTCGATCCAGGGCAAGTGGATATTCAATCAGGAAGGCTATGACCTCAGCTACGAGTTCTCTAAGGACGGCACGGCTACTTATCACGAGAAGGTCAGCCAGATGAATATGTACACCGGCGCGAACATGACGATTGACTACACGATCGAGGGTATCTACGACGTCAACGACACCTCGATCACCATGCACTTCTATTACACCAAGGACAGCTCGATGGACATCACCTACCAGTCCGACGGCGACACCCTGTATATCAACGGCTTCCCGTTCGTAAAAGAGGGAACCGCTACCTCGGCTGAGGCTGAATAATATAGAAAAAGGATTGATTTCATGTCAGGACATAACAAATGGAGCACAATCAAACAGAAAAAGGGTAAGAACGACGCTGCCCGCGCTAAGGTATTCACCAAAATCGGCAGAGAGCTGATCGTTGCTATCAAGACAGGCGGAAGCGCTGACCCTAACGTAAACTCCAAGCTGCGCGATACCATCGCAAAGGCTAAGGCGGCTAACGTGCCCAACGACAACATCGAGAGAATCATCAAGAAGGCTGCCAACGACAGCGATTCCACCAACTACGAGGCTGTTACCTACGAGGGCTACGGTCCCTGCGGCATCGCGGTTATCGTTGAGGCGCTGACCGACAACCGCAACCGTACCGCGGGCGAGGTCAGACACTACTTCGACAAGTTCGGCGGCAACATGGGTACACAGGGCTGCGTAGGCTTTATGTTCCAGCGCAAGGGCGTGCTCGTGATCGAGCGCGAGGATCTCGAGAAGGACGAGGACGCCGTTATGACAGACGCTCTCGAGGTCGGCGCCGCTGACTTTGAGGCTGACGAGGACGTTTTCACCATCTACACCGAGCCCGATGATTTCGGCGCGGTAAGAGATGACCTCGAGAAGCTCGGCTACACCTTTGTTTCCGCGGAAATCGAGATGGTTCCCGATACCTACACAAAGATCGAGGACGAGGACGCTGCTGTCAAGATGCAGAAGATGCTCGATATGTTCGAGGATAATGACGATATCCAGAACGTTTGGCACAACTGGGAAGAATAATTCTAGTATAGAAAAAAGCTCGGACGATTGTCCGGGCTTTTTTTAGTTGGTATTACGCCTTGCGGATAAACAGCACGCCTAGAGTACCGGGTCCGCAATGCGAGGTTACGGTGCAGCCTGCGGTGGTTTCAAGGATTTCTTCAAAGCCCGGCTGCAACTCGTTGATCTTGTCGCGGACGGCGTTTACGGTCTCCTCCGAGCAGCGCGTGTGTGTGATGAAAATGCGGTGCTTGTCGATGTCCTCGCGGTTCTGCAGGCGCTCTGTCACATAGTTGATGATCACCCTGTCGATCGTGCCGCGGAACTTCTTGCCCGACTGCATCTTGCCCTGAGTTACCTCGATACAGGGCTTTAGCTTGAGCAGGTTTGCGCCGAGAGCCGCAACGGAAGAACAGCGTCCGCCCTTGTGGAGATAATCGATGCTGTCAACAACGAAGCTCGCCTCTACCCTGCCTGTCAGCGCACGGCATTCCTCGGCGATCTCCTTTGCCGACGCGCCGTTTTCAGCCATCTCGCAGGCGTGGAGAACTACAAGTCCCGAGCCTGTTGAAAGGTTGCGCGTGTCGACGACCTCAACGCCGCCTACCTCCTCGGCAGCCATGCGGGCGGTCGCGTGAGAGCTCGAGAATTCGGAGCTGATGTTGAAATGGACTATTTCATATCCCTGATTGCGCCAGTTGCGGAAGGCGCTCAGAAAGTCGTTGAGGTTCGGCGCGGAGGTCTTGGGCAGCTTGCCGCTCTGTGAAACATATTCGTAAATATCCTCGGGAGTTGCCTCAATACCGTCCTTTCTGATCTTGTCGCCCATCACCACGTATAGCGGAACGATACTGATGTCATATTTTTTTACAAGCTCCGGCGATAAATCGCTTGTGCTGTCTGAAATGATTTTTACCTTCATAATATTATCCTCCTATTAAGTTGTGGTATTTTGCACAGTTTTATTTTAACATTTTTCGTTAGATTTTACAAGTACAAAATTATAAATTGCATATTTTTATGCAAACGCGTTTTTTCTTGCATATTGATATGCAATTAAACTATTGCTTCTACGAGCGTATGCGGCCGCATGCGATCGCATACAAGAAGAAAAAGAAGACAAAAAAGAAAAAGAAAACGAAGAAGAACACTCTTTATTTTGCGTGCAAAACAAAAGCATTCTACGGCCGCATGCGATCGCATACAAGAAGAAAAAGAAAAAGAAAACGAAGAAGAAAACAAAGAAGAAAACAAAGAAGAAAACGAACACTCTTATTGTCAGCGCGCGCTTGCCCTCCGGAAGTAAAAGGCGTTTAAAACGCAAAGCAGACCATCATCAGACGGTCTGCCTCGCGATTGTGTGTTTTATGAAAATGAATGTCCCATTAAGAGCATTGCATTTTACCGAAGTTTGGAAAAATCACCAAACTGACCCAAAAGCTCAGTGTTTATGCGGTGTTTGAATGATTTTCTGACTACTATTATACAAAAAAATTCCGTCATTTTCAAGAGGAAAATGACGGATTTGTCTTTTCTAGACAGGAGAAATGACAGGTTGCACATAATTTCGACAGAAACTTTGTACAGTATTTTTCGGAATTCTTTGATAAAACCTCAATTTCAAGGGTTTTGAATTTCGCCTATCGGCAAATGATACAAAAAAGTGTTCGGTATTTTGACAGGTTATAATTCTTATACAGAAAATCAGCACACGATTTTATTGAATCTGAAATTTTTTCAAAAATTTTCGAACATTCGTTTGCATTTTCCGAAATTATGGGTTATAATAGAATTACAGGGATTTCGAAACGCCCCGTCGGAAAACCTGCACGAAAAGATAGTAACGAATAATTCACTGCAAAAGGAAGGACGAATAATGAATTATCTTGCATGGTCAAATGAATATAAAAGCACCGCGGACGAGCTTGCCAAGGTGATAGATAAACTCAAGTCAGAGCGGAAAGCCGCCTCGCCCTCGTGCAAAAAGGAGCTTGACCGCAAAATCGCAAAGTTCCGCGTTTATTTCCGCGAATGCATGGAAACCGCTGCCCTGCTCAGAGAAAGGCACGGTGACGCAGCGTGAGAACAGAGGTTTATCACATCAACTCAGAGAACGAGAACCGCTACGGAATGATGAGCTCAATGTACAGCCGCGGCTCTGACAACAGCGCCGAGCGCAGGAGAATGTGTAAAGTCCTCACTAAGGCTATGTACGGCTCGCTAACCAAGAAGCAGCTCGCCTGCATGCTCGGTTACATAAACGGCAAACCCCAGAAGCAGATAGCCGAGGAGCTTAACCTCTCGGAATCAACCGTTTCGCGCCACATCAAGGCGGCGAAATACAAGCTGCACAAGATCGCGTATTATTATCACTCCTGACCGCGCTTCTGGGCGGCGTTCTCGTGGAAGAGCACGTCGCTGATAGCCATTTTGCGAATGATGTTGCGCACGGTCACGTCAAGACCGCTGCCCTCGCGGTAGTCGGCAGGATAGATGAAATCCACCCTGTTGCGTTCGAGGAGCGCTTCAACCTTCTTCCTGTCCTGATAGACCGCGATAGAGTAGCCTCCGTAGGCCTTCATCATCTTCATACACGGCACGTCGCTCAGTCCGTCGCCGATGTAGATCATGTTGCAGAACGGCACGCGCTTGCTGTCGTCGGGCATCGAGCGGTTGAGGTCGAGGTCGTTCTCAACGTCGAGCACTCCCTTGTTTATGCGGTATACAAACTGGGTCTTGTTTGTGTAGTTAACGTCGGTTTTCGGCCAGACGGGCTTGCCCGAGGAGTCGTAGAGAAACTCGCAGGCAAAGATCGAGCGGAACTTATCCGCGATTTTGGTGCCCTCGATGATCTCCTTCATTCCCGAGGAAATAATGTAGTGCTCGACCATCACTCCGCACTCGCGCCCGAAGACGTTCACGCGGTCAAACCAGTCCTCTACCCCGTCGAAAAACTCGACGCTTCTGCCCATCTCGACGAGCTGGCTGCGGCGAAGAGGTATGCCGCGCTGTTCGGACATGCGCACCATGGCGTAGAGATAAGCGAGGACTGAGTCCATGTGCTCGCGTGTGCCGAGGTCGTTTGCGAAGCTCCAGAACTCGGCGCTGTCCATTCCGAGCCGCGGAATGAAGCTGAATTCCTGCATATCGCGCGTCGAAAGCGTGCGGTCAAAGTCGTACATGATGGCGACGATCGTTTTTTCGGACATGTTTAGCACTCCCTTCCATTCAAATAATAGCACATCATGCCGCCGAATGCAATCATATCTCCGACGAAAAATTCATATCCTGTTTTGTAAGAAAATATGACGGAGGTAATAAAATGTCAGAATATCTGCCCGAGGGCAGGCTGTCCGCCGACCCCTCGAATTTGCATAAAATGAGCTCGCCGAAGCTGCTGCACGAGGCGGCTCAGACAGGCGATGTGCTGGAGGCGAGAGCCGTGATGTGCGACGCCGCTCACAACCTCACTGTCGACCTCGGCTGTATGCGCGGAGT
>ONDL01000065.1 GCA_900316555.1 uncultured Eubacteriales bacterium
AGCGCACGGTCTCGGGACTGTCGGTCGTGGGGTTGGTGTTGGGCATCGCGAGCAGGCTGGTGACGCCGCCTGCCGCCGCCGCTCGGCAGCCCGTGAGGATATCCTCCTTGGCGGTCTGACCGGGGTCGCGAAGGTGGACGTGCATGTCCACAAGCCCGGGAACGGCTGTAAGTCCCGCCGCGTCGATTACGTTTTCGGCGGTGAGGTCATTGCCGAACGCGGCGATTTTGCCGTCCTCTATCAGAATGTCGCATACGCCGTTCAGCCCGTCTGCGGGTGAAACGACCGTCGCGTTTTTAATAACTGTTTTCATCTGTACTCCTATCTTCTCTCGGGAGGTCTGCGCTTTTGCTGCGGTCTGCGCTGCTGTGAACCCGCGGGTCTGCGCTTCTGCTGCGGTCTGCGCTGCTGGCTGCCCGACGGTCTGCGCTGTGCCGAACCTGACGGTCTGCGCTGGGGTGAACCTGAGGGTCTGCGCTGCTGACCTGAGGGTGGTCTGCGGTCGTCGCGGCTGTGAACCTGTACAAGACCGCCGTTTTCTCTCTGCTGTCTTTCGCGCTGAGCTGCCCTTGCGCGCTGCTGTGCCGCGCGCTCGCGTGCGCGTCTGCGGCGCTCCTCCTCAGCCTTCTTGCGCTTCCTGATTTTATGCTTGCGCTTTATCAGGCGGTAGACATTTGTAATAAAGTAGCCGCAGTGAACGAAGAAATACTTCGCTCCCGCGAGGAAGCCCAGTGCAAAGCCCTTGAAGCCGCCTGACTTTTTCTTCTTTTTCTTTTTGGGCGCGGGCTCGTCGCGCTTTACCTTCTCGGCGCGCTTCTCCTCCTCGCCGATTACGTCGTACTCCTCGGCGTCCTGGATATCGCGGCTGCTGAGCACTCCCATGCTCTTGCGCGGCGCTTCCTCAAAGAAGTCGCTGCTGTCCCTGAACTTGTTGGACTTCGCGTCCTCGCGGACAAGCACCTCGTCGTTCATATATTCCTCGAGCTCGTCGGGTTCAGCCTCGGGCTCGCCGTCGTCATCATCGTCGCCGTCATCCTCGTCGTAGAATTCCCCGGCGGGTTCGGGCTCGGCGTTCGTCAGGGGCTTCGCGTTCTCCGCCGCTTCCTCAAACGCCTGCTCGAGCACCTCCTCGGCTATCGGCTCGGGCTCGGTTTCCGCTTCGGGTTCTTCTTCGGGAACAGGCTCGGATTCGGGCTGTTCAATCAGCTCGGGTCTGTCCGCTTCTATCACCTCGGCGGCTTCTTCAACCGGCTCCGCTTCGGGTTCGGGTTCTGCCGCTGCTTCAACCTCGGGTTCGGCTTCGGGCTCTTCGTCAGGCTCCGCTTCTCCGTCGGTGAAGTTCGCGCCCGCAAAGAAATCGTCCTCTTCGGGTTCCGCTTCTTCGGGCTGTGCCGCCTGCTTGGGCTGACGGACGTATTCCTTGACGACCTCGGGCTCCTCCCCGGGGACAGGCTCAGGCTCGGTCGGCAGTATCACATACGGCTCGTCGGTCGCGAATTCCTCGCCGAGCATTTCCGCGAGCTGTTCGTCAGTGAACTTGCTGCGCGGCTCGTCGTCGTAATCATCATAATCCTCCGCAACGACCTCGGGCGGCGTCTGCTGCTGTTCGTCGGGTACGGGCTGTACTTCTTCGGGCGCTGCCTCCTCGGGTTCGGGAGGTGCGGTCTTGTTCTGAACGGGAATGACCTTCGTCGCCGCGGGGTTGTCGTCGTCCGAGGGCTTGCCTGCTGTGCGGCGCGAGTACTTGCCCGAAAGCTCCTCGAGTATCTTGTCGTTTTCCTTCTGCTGCTTCTTCTGTGTCCTGAGCGAGCGGACGGTTTTTATTATAAGTATGAGCAGAACGAGGAGAACTATCAGCGCTGCCGCCGCTATCGCGAGGCAGAGCCAGTATTTCTGTAAAAAGTTCTTTGTGCCGAAGCTGACGCTCGATACCGCGGAGGTGAAGATATTGTAGTCGTCGTCGGTAGCGTCCTTGCCCGCGCGCTGGACGGTGAGGTTGATGCTCCTGCCGTCGTATACGGTGTTCGCGAGGTACGCCTTGACTCCGCCGACGTTCGTGTCGAAGCTCAGCCACGTGACGGGCTTGCCCGCCTCGTCGATACGGCAGGCGGTGTATTCGGGCTGGCTGAGGAAATTGCGCGCGATATCGCCGAGCTGCTCGGAGGAGAGGAGATTGTAGTTCTCAAGCTCCTGCGAATCCGCACTCTCGGTCATACTGACGGTGACGGTCAGCGACGCGGTGCTGTCCATGCCCTGGAGATAGACGTTGTTCGAGTCCATCTGCGACATGACGGTATTGTAGTCAAGTCCGAAGAGCTTGAAATACTCCGCGCTGTCGGGCGCGTTTCGGTCGATGACCGTGATGTCCTCGGGCAGTGAAATATTCATGTCTCCGATTTCGGAAATGCTGTAGCTCTTGTCCGCCGCGAACACGGGTACAGACGCGCTGACGGCGACAACCGCGGAAAGTCCCGCCGCCGCGAGCTTCCTGACAATTTTTCCTCTCATCTTCCATTCCTCCATACAAAATACGGATAAATTTACATACAGATTTATTATAGTATATTTTGTCAGATGACGCAAGAGGAATTTGTGTTTAAATTGAAAATGAAAAATTGAAAATGAAAAATTAATGGTCGCTTCGCTCCGATTTGTGTTTTCGGGTTTGTATTTTCGGGCAGTTTTCTCAGGGACAGGCGAGGCATAAGCAAAAGCAAACGCCTGACCCGCCGTTTATGAAGCGTCAGAGTCAGATGAACCTCTCCAAAGGCGGAGAGAGCGTCCGATGACGCCGGAGAGAGCGTCCGATGACGCCTTGACTTTTTCTCCCTTCTGTGTTAAAATTTCTATGTTTACCATGGGATAGTAGGTAAACCTCATTTTTGGGGCGGATTTGCGTAATCGCACGCAGTTCTCCCGCATAAAATAGTCCCTGCGGAAGGAGGACATTCGGACTATTAGCGCCGGGGCCCGAAAGGCTGACGAGGAATGGCGGTTATCGAAAGATTCGGCGGATGCCGCCACGGCGGAAGTGCGTCGTAAGAGAGGAACCAAAAAGCAGAATCAAAACTGTAACAAAGCTCCTCTTGTCACCGAAAGAATATGAACAGAATATGAAATAATAGAAATCGGAGATTTTAGATATGAGAGTTGTAATCCAGGATAATTACGATAAGATGTGCAAGTGGGCGGCAAACTACATCGCCGCCAAGATCAAGAACCACAAGGAAGAGCGTCCCTTCGTGCTCGGTCTTCCCACAGGCTCCTCGCCCATCGGCGTTTACAAGGAGCTCTACAAGATGAACCAGGCAGGCGAGCTGTCCTTTGCGAACGTAGTCACCTTCAACATGGACGAGTACCTCGGACTGCCCCACGAGCACGACCAGAGCTACTGGTACTTTATGCACGACAATTTCTTTAATCACCTTGTCGACATGAAGCCCGAGAACATCAACATTCTCAACGGCATGACCGACGACCCCGAGGGTGAGTGCGCGCGCTACGAGGAGAAGATCGCTTCCTACGGCGGCATCGACCTCTTCATGGGCGGCATCGGCGTTGACGGCCACATCGCCTTCAACGAGCCCTTCACAAGCCTCGCTTCACGCACAGGCGTGAGAAACCTCACCACCGACACCAGAATCGTAAACTCACGCTTTTTCGGCAACGACCCCGAGGCGGTTCCCGCTCAGGCGCTGTCCGTAGGCGTAGGCACCGTTACCGACTCCAAGGAGGTTCTCATTCTCATCAACGGCCACAACAAGGCGAGAGCTCTTGCCGCGACCGTAGAGGGTTCCGTCAGCCACAAGTGGACCTGCTCCGCGCTTCAGATGCACAACGGCGCTATCATCGCCTGCGACGAGGCGGCATGCGGCGAGCTGACTGTCGACACCTACAAATACTTCCTCGATATCGAGAAGAAGGAGAGACTTTAATGTATACTATCAAAGACATGTATGACCTCGATCATACCCTTGCGAAGGATTATCTTTCGCAGTTCACCTATCCGTGGGAGGCATTAAAGGGCATCAAGGACTTTATCCTCGAGCTCGGCCCCACACTCGGCGGCGATTACGAGCAGAGAGCCGAAGGCGTTTGGGTTCACAAGACCGCCAAGGTTTTTGATTCCGCTTACCTCGGCGCGCCCTGCATCATCGGCCCCGAAACAGAAGTAAGACACGGCGCTTTCATCAGAGGCTCGGCTCTCGTCGGCGCGAACTGCGTTGTCGGCAACTCCGTTGAGCTCAAAAACGTCATTCTCTTCGACCACGTTCAGACTCCCCACTACAACTACGTAGGCGACTCCATTCTGGGCTACTTCTCCCACATGGGCGCGGGTTCGATCACCTCGAACGTAAAGTCCGACAAGAAGCTCGTCGTCGTTCACAACGGCACCGAGAACATCGAAACAGGCATCAAGAAGTTCGGCGCAATGCTCGGCGACTATGTCGAGGTCGGCTGCAACGCGGTCTGCAACCCCGGCACAGTCATCGGCAGACACTCGAGCGTTTATCCCACCTCATGCGTCCGCGGAGTTATCCCCGAGAACTGCATCTTCAAGAACAGCGGCGTTGTTATAGAAAGGAAGGCTGACTGATGGGTAAGTATTTCGGAACAGACGGCTTCCGCGGCGAAGCCAACAAGAACCTGACATTTGAGCACGCGGTACAGATCGGCCGTTTCCTCGGCTGGTACTACGGCGCGAATCAGGGCAAAAAGGCGAAGGTAGTCATCGGCAAGGACACCCGCCGTTCCTCATATATGTTTGAGTACGCGCTCTGCACAGGCCTTATGGCGAGCGGCGCCGACGCGTACATCATGCACGTAACCACCACTCCGTCGGTTGCGTACATCACAAGAATCGACGACTTCGACTGCGGCATCATGATCTCCGCTTCTCACAACCCCTTCTACGACAACGGCATCAAGCTGCTCAACAGCAAGGGCGAGAAGATGGAGGAGGAGACCCTGCTCAAGGTCGAGGATTACATCGACGGCAAGCTCGAGATTCCCGTGGCTGAGAGAGCCGACATCGGCAGAACCGTCGACTATGTAGCCGGCAGAAACCGCTACATCGGATACCTCATTTCAATGAGCAAGTACAGCTTCAAGGGCAAAAAGGTTGGTCTTGACGTAGCGAACGGCGCGTCATGGCAGATCGCGAAGGGCGTATTCGACGCTCTCGGCGCAAAGACATACGTTATGAACGACAACCCCGACGGCTTCAACATCAACACAGACTGCGGCTCGACCCACATCGAGCACCTGCAGAAGTTCGTTGTTGACAACGGCCTCGACGTAGGCTTCGCTTACGACGGCGACGCTGACCGCTGCCTCGCTGTTGACGAGAAGGGCAATGTCGTAACAGGCGACCACATCATCTATATGTACGGCTGCTACATGAAGGAGAGAGGAAAGCTCCACAACAACAAGGTCGTAGCTACCGTTATGAGCAACTTCGGTCTGTTCAAGGCGCTCGACAAAGTCGGCATTGAGTACGACAAGACAAAGGTCGGCGACAAGTATGTTTACGAGAACATGATGCAGACAGGCAACAAGATCGGCGGCGAGGAGTCGGGTCACATTATCTTCCCGACCTACGCGACAACGGGCGACGGCATTCTGACCTCGCTCAAGCTGATGGAGGTAATGCTCGCGAAGGAGAAGCCCATGAGCGAGCTTGCAGCGCCGATGGTAATGTATCCTCAGGTGCTCAAGAACGTGAGAGTTGCTTCCAAGCCCGACGCGAAAAACGACCCCGACGTACAGGCTGAGGTCGAGAAGGTCGCGGCTGCACTCGGCGAGAACGGCAGGATCCTGCTCAGAGAATCGGGTACAGAGCCCGTTATCAGAGTAATGGTCGAGGCAGGCTCCGACGAGGAGTGCGAGAAGTACGTTGATCAGGTCATCGACGTTATCCGCGCAAAAGGCCATATCGTAGGCTAAGATAAAAAGAGGTTCGGAAATCCGAACCTCTTTTTTAATGCTCATTATGATGGAAGGTGGGTACCAGATCGGCGAGCAGCTCGACTGTCCTGTCGGAGTCGTTCGCCTCTGCCGCCGCCTTGAGGGTGTCGAGCTTCTGCTCGAGCGCCTTGGGGTCGATCTCGATCTGGTTGCCGATGAATATTTTCTTGTTAGCCGTCGACTTCAGACCTTCCTCGTCCATCAGAAGCTCCTCAAACAGCTTCTCGCCGGGTCGGAGTCCCGTGAAAACGATCGGAACGTCCTTGTAGGGAACCTTGCCGTACATGCGGATAAGGTTCTCGGCGAGGGTCGTGATCTTGACGGGTGCGCCCATGTCGAGGACGAAGATCTCGCCGCCGTGAGCCATCGCACCCGCCTCGAGAACGAGAGATACCGCCTCGGGAATAGTCATGAAGTAGCGGATAATGTCGGGGTGGGTAACGGTGACGGGGTTGCCGCTCTCGATCTGTCTGCGGAAGAGCGGAATGACCGAGCCGTTTGAGCCGAGCACGTTGCCGAAGCGCGTGGTGACGTAGTCGGTCTGGTTGGAGTTCTGCGCCATGTACTGGATAATCATTTCGCAGGCGCGCTTTGTCGCTCCCATTACGTTTGTCGGGTTGACCGCCTTGTCGGTCGAGATCATCACGAACTTCCTGACGCCGTAGTCCTGAGCGAGCTTTGCGACGTTGAAGGTGCCGAAGATGTTGTTCTTGACCGCCTCCTCAGGCACGGTCTCCATCAGCGGAACGTGCTTGTGAGCCGCCGCGTGGAAAACCAGCTCGGGGTGGTACTGACGGAAGATCATCTCCATCTTGTCGTAGTCGCGCACCGACGAGATAAGCGTGACGAGATTTAGCGAGCTTCCGTACTCGAGCACAAGCTCCTGCTGGATATCGTAGGCGTTGTTCTCGTAGATGTCGACGATGATGACCTGCTTGGGATCTTATGCGGCGATCTGGCGCACAAGCTCGCTGCCGATCGAACCGCCGCCGCCCGTGATCATGCATACCTTGCCCTTGATGAAATCGCGGATCCTGCCGCGGTCGAACTCGATAGGCTTACGTCCGAGCAGATCCTCTATCTTGATTTCCTTAGCCTGCGAGATAAGCTCCCTGCCCTCGCCGAAAAGCAGCTCGCTGAGGTACGGGATAACCTTGATGTCGCATTTTGTCTTTGAACAGAAGTTGAGTATCTTTCGCTTCTCGTCCTCCTCGCAGGAGGGTATCGCGACGATGATCGTCTGTATATTGTGCTCGGTGCAGATGCGCTCGATCTCGGGCGTTGTGCCGAGCACCGGCACTCCGTCTATCCTCGCGCCCTGCTTTGTGATGTCGTCGTCGACAAAACCGACGGCGAGCAGGTTCTTGGACGGGTTGTTGTCGTCAAA
>ONDL01000082.1 GCA_900316555.1 uncultured Eubacteriales bacterium
GTTGTGGGCTCTTCTGTGGTGGGTTCGGGAGCGCCTTCGATAGCTACAGTGATCTTAGCGCCGGTCTTCTTGATGGTATCCCAGCCTGTGATGTCAAGGCGGAGAGTTACGTCGAAGTACTCTTCCTCGGACTCATAGTTGAGGAGAGCGTTGCCGCCGTTGTAAGCAGCCTCCATGGGAGTGTTGTAAACAACGTCTGTTGCAAGACCCCAGTTGATGTCCCAGCCGCCGTTAGCAGCGAACTTGAACTGATACTCTGTGTTGGTGTCGCATTCCTCGAAGGTGATCTCGTATACGCCCTCGGAAACCTCGGTCATCTTGTTACTCTCGTCAGCGGGATCCCAGGTAATGCCGTTAAGGAAGTTGCCCTGGCCGCCGCCGACAGCAGTGATGGAGTCGATCTTGTATACGGGCGGAATTACGGTGTCGCCCTTAACAGCGATCTCGGCTGTTTCGGGGTTGTAGGTTACGGTTACGGTACCGTCAGCGTTGAGCATGAAGTCATAGTTGAGGTCTGTGCCGTCCATGCCGTGCCATACAGCGTTAGCGGGGTCGCCGCCGACGAACTGAACAACCTTAACCTGATAGAGAGCGCCTTCCTCAGCAGCTACATTGGGAACGTCTGCGGAATAAACGCCGTCCTCACCCTTTGTCATAACGTATGACGCGGGATCGGGCGACCAACCGTTCTCAACAAAGTTGGAAGAACCTGCGAGAACGTAGATATCCTCGCCTGCGGGCTCGGTGGTGGTAGCGGGCTCGGTGGTGGGAGCCTCGGTGGGTTCCTGAGTCGTGGGAGCCTCAGTTGTGGGCTCTGCGGGCTCAGTTGTTGTGGGAGCCTCGGTTGTGGGCTCTGCGGTTGTGGGTTCTGCGTGAGCAATGATAAGCTGAGTGAAAGTAGCATCCATAATGTCGATAGTGCCATTTCCGTCAACATCAGCCGCTGCAAGATCATAAGTGCCGTTTTCGAATTTCGCAACAGTACCTGCGTCTTTGGCTACGTATAACTGGATCAGCGTAACATCAGTGATTTCTACTCTGCCGTTCTTGTCAACATCGCCCTTGAGTGTGTCGCCCTCAGTCGCAAACGCGCTGACGGATGACAGGCATGCAAAGCAAGACAGTGTCAAAACAACAGCGAGAAGCAGGCTGATGAGCTTTCTAGATTTTCTCATTTGTTTTGTTCCTCCTTTATAAATTTGAACATATTAATGAACAGTATAATTATAACAAAAGGCGATTCATTTTGCAATAACTTTTATCATAATTTTTTAAGTTTCTTGACAAAAAAACAGAAGCGAACCACATTCGCTTCTGTATGTATGATGGTTTTTAGTTATTTCGTCAGTGTGCAAAGAGCTTAAAAATTCTCAGAAGTCCGCTTTTTTCCTCAGCTTTTGCCAGTCCGAGGAAGCTTTTTTTGCCGTCGAGAACCCTCAGTACAGCGCCGTCGGGCGGCGGATTATTTCTCAGTTTTGTGCGCGAAATATCGAGCGCACCGCCGTTTGAGAACCGCTTTGCCTGAGCGTCGGACACAATAATTTCCGGAAATGTCACGAACAGGCTCTCAACGGGTCTGATTATTTCATCAGTTCTGCCGCTCTCTGTCAGCTCTCTGAGCGCGTCGAGGGTGACGCAGTCCGGCAACCCGAAGCCGCAGGCGCGTGTGCGCCTGAGCGAGGTCATTACGGCGCATGCTCCGAGCTTTTTGCCGATGTCGTCGATGAGCGAGCGGACATAGGTGCCCTTTGAGCACTCTATTTCGAGCACACCGCTCTGTTTTTCTATATTAAATGAAACGAGACTGAGCCTGTAAACCGTCACGGGTCTTGCCTCGCGCTCAACCTCGACTCCCTGTCTTGCGAGGTCGTACAGGCGCTGACCGTTCTTTTTTATCGCAGAATACATCGGCGGCACCTGCATGATGTCGCCGCGAAAGCTCTCCATCGCGCGCAGGACTTCTTCCTCCGACACGTCGGTTTGCACCCGTTCAAGGACTTCTCCCCAGATATCGAGGGTGTCGGTGCGAATACCGAGCTGAAAGCCCGCGGTGTACGACTTGTCGTGGTCGGGCAGGATATCCTGAGCCTTCGTCGCGGAGCCGAGCAGCACGGGCAGTACTCCCGTGGCGTTCGGGTCGAGGGTACCGGTGTGGCCTGTCTTGCGCTGACCCGTGAGCTTACGCACGACGGCGATAACGTCGAACGAGGTGAAGCCCTCGGGCTTGTCGATCACAAGTACGCCGTTCACAGCAGCTCCTCCGCCGTTTCGCGCAGCTTAGCCGTAACCTCAGCGAGAGTGCCCTTTATACGGCAGCCCGCAGCCGCCGCATGACCGCCGCCGCCGAAGCGCGCGCAGAACTGAGCCGCGTTTACGAGCCTCTCGTTTGCGCGTACGGAGATCTTGAATACATTCGGCTCCTTCTCGCGCATGGTGATGCCGATTTCAACGCCCTCGATCTGGCGCGGGATCGACGCGAGACCCTCTAGCTCGTCGTCGTTCACCCCTGCCTTTTTCATCATATCCTGAGTTACCGCGATGATCGCGCAGCGGTCGCCGGCGCAGTAGGTCAGAGAATTGTATGCCTCGCGCTCGATCAGGAGCTTCTTCTTTGTCTTGGTGTCGAACATGACCTTGTTGATCGCGGGAGCGTCGACGCCGAGGTCGAGCAGCTCCGCCGCGATACGCAGGGTTTTGCTCGTGGTGTTGCTGTACTTAAAGCAGCCCGTGTCCGTTGCAACGCCCGTGTAGATGCATGCCGCGGTGTCAGCGTCGATCGGAACGCCCATCTCCGCGAACAGCTCAAAGAGTATCTCGCAGTTTGACGAGGCGTGCGGGTCGACGCACTTCAAGGGCGCGTCTACTCTGTTTATCTCGTGGTGGTCGATGCAGAGGTCGATTTTGCCGAGGTACTTCTCCCTGTTTGAGCCGAGAAGCTTTTCGTCGGCGACGTCTACGCTGACGACGGTCTGAGTGTCAAAGCTCTGCTCTTCGAGTCCTTGCGCAAGGAAAACGAAGTCCTTGGGCAGCCTTGTGGTGATGACCCTAGCGTTTTTGCCGAGCTGACGGAGAACCCTGCAAAGCGCGTAACCGCTGCCGAGGGTGTCGCCGTCGGGGTAGTCGTGGGTCAGAATATCGTAGTTGTCGTGCGACAGCAGGAAATCCGCCGCAGCACGCATTGTATCATTCATCGTCCTCGTCCTCGCTTTCGGGGACGTCTGATTGGATATCGAGCGAACTGAGAATGCGGCTGATATTGGCGCTGTACTCAATGCTGTCCGTCGCCGTGAAGATCAGCTCGGGCACATGGCGCAGCTTGAGGCGGTGACCCAGCTCGCGGCGAACGAAGCCCGACGCGGATTTCAGACCCTTTACGGCTTCCTTGGCGCGGTCAAGACCCTCGATGGCGCTGACGTGGACGGTGCAGTAGGAAAGATCGTTTGTCACCTCGACGCGCACGATAGAGAGGAACGCTGAGCTTACGCGCGGATCCTTGAGCTCGCGGAAAATCGCGGTGAGCTCGCGCTTGATATCTTCGGTTGTTCTTTCAATTCTGTGACTTGCCATATTGTCCTCATTTATTTATTGCCGCCTAGCAATCGTCCGCGCACTCAGCGCGGACGTATCAGGCGAGATTAATCTCTGTATTCTTCTATAGTATAGACCTCGAACATATCGTTCTCCTTGAGGTCGTTGAACTTCTCGAGTCCGATACCGCACTCGTAGCCCTCGTTGACTTCCTTAACGGCGTCCTTGAAGCGCTGGAGCGAGCCGATAGCGTCGTCCGCGATAACGATACCGTCGCGGATAACCCTTACCTTCGGCACTCAGCCATACCGAGGACGACCTCTCTGGTCTTGGGAGCGAGCATACCCTTCATCGCAGCCTCGATCTCGTTGATGCAGTCGTAGATTACGCTGTAGAGACGCATGTCAACGCCCGAACGCTCGGCATTTGCGGAAGCGACGGCGTCGGGACGGACGTTGAAGCCTACGATGATAGCGCCGGAAGCGTCTGCGAGCATTACGTCGCTCTCGTTGATAGCGCCGACCGCGCCGTGGATAACGTTGACGCGGACTTCCTCGTTGCTGAGCTTCTCGAGGGACTGCTTTACAGCCTCGACAGAGCCCTGAACGTCAGCCTTGACGATGATCTGCAGCTCCTTGACCTCGCCGAGCTTGAGCTGGTCAAAGAGGTTGTCGAGAGTGACCTTGGTCTGCGCGTTGAAGATCTCTTCCTTCTTCTCGGACTTTCTCTGCTCGACAAGGGTTCTCGCAAGGCGCTCGTCTGAAACGGCGTCGAAGGTGTCGCCGCCGAGCGGAACCTCGTCAAGACCCGTGATCTCAACGGGAACGGAAGGACCTGCCTCCTGAACTCTCTCGCCCTTGTCGTTCATCATAACGCGGACGCGGCCTACGCTGGTGCCCGCGATGATGATGTCGCCCTTGTGGAGCGTACCGTTCTGAACGAGGACTGTCGCAACGGGACCTCTGCCCTTGTCAAGACGCGCCTCGATGACAGTACCCTTGGCGGCACGGTCGGGATTCGCGCGCAGCTCCTTCATCTCGGCGACGAGGGCTACCATCTCGAGCAGGTCGTCAAGACCCATCTTTGTCTTTGCGGAAACGGGAATGCAGGGTGTGTCGCCGCCCCATTCCTCGGGAACGAGCTCATACTCTGTGAGCTGCTGCTTTACCTGCTCGGGGTTCGCGCCGTCCTTATCCATCTTATTGATAGCGACGATGACGGAAACTCCCGCCGCCTTCGCGTGGTTGATAGCCTCAACGGTCTGGGGCATGATACCGTCGTCCGCCGCTACGACGAGGATAGCGATATCGGTAACCTGAGCGCCTCTCGCGCGCATGGTGGTGAACGCCTCGTGACCGGGTGTGTCGAGGAAGGTGATCGGCTTGCCGTCGATCTGAACTCTGTACGCACCGATGTGCTGTGTAATGCCGCCGGCTTCGCCCGCGGTTACGTTTGCGTGGCGGATAGCGTCGAGGATAGAGGTCTTGCCGTGGTCGACGTGACCCATAACTACGACTACGGGCGCTCTGCCGACGAGATTTGCCTCGTCGTCCTCGCTGTCGTCGATCAGCTTCTCCTCGATCGTGACGACGACCTCCTTCTCAACCTTCGCGTGGAACTCCATCGCAATGAGAGAAGCGGTGTCGAAGTCGATTGTATCTGTAGCGGTGACCATGGTGCCCATGAGGAACGCCTTCTTTACGACCTCGGCGACGGTCGCCTTTAGTCTGAGGGCGAGCTCGTTTACGGTGATCTCGTCGGGGATCTCAACGGTGATGGGCTTCTGCTTACGCTCCATCGCGATTCTCTTCAGACGCTCCGCCTCTGTCTCGCGCTTGCCCTGACGTCTGCCGCGCTGTTTCTGTGTCCTGTTAGAGAACTTCTGCTTCTTGGTGGTGTGGTCGCGGTCTGTGCTGCGCGACTTTGAGGTGTCGCTCGCGAGGTCGTCATACTTGGAGTTGTATCTCTCTACGTCTACGTTCGTCTGACGGGTGTCGATGACCTTGCGCTTGCGCTGCTTTGACTGTGCAGGCTTATCCTCAGTCTTTTCCTCGGGCTTGTCGGCCTTCTTGTCCTGAGCGTCAGCCTTGCCCTCTGTCTTGGCAGCCTTCTTCTCGGGCTCGGGCTTGTCGAGCTTCGCGTTGCGCGCCTCGAAATACTTGTCAAAGTTCGGCACCGAGTTCTCGCGGGTCACAACGTCGATAATAACGTCGATCTCGCTCTCGGTCAGAGACATCATTGTCTTTTTGGTTACACCGCAATATTTCTCGAGGATCTCTGTAATCTTCTTATTTTGTACGCCCAAATCATTCGCTATATCCTTCACCTTGTATTTTATCATCTAATTCTCCTCCCTATTGTTCTTCGTTCAAAATCAGTTCGCGCAGCCTGTCTGCAAAGCCCTTGTCCTCGACGGAAAGCACTCCGCTGAGCCTTCCGAGGGAAATACTGAGCTCTTCCTTGCTCCTGTGCACGCACATCGCGTCCACTCCGCGGCTCTGAGCCGTTTTGAGCACCTTTTTCAGGCTGTTGTGAGAAACGTCGTCCGCGTAGAGAACCAGCCGTGACTTGCCCTCAACAAGCGAATCAATGGCGGTTTCCGCGCCGATGACGAGCTTCCTCGCGCGCCGGCATATGCCTAAAAATGAAAGTAATTTATCCATAATATATATAATTGAAAATGTAAAATGGAAAGTGGAAAATTAAGGGTCGCTTCGCTCCGGATTATATATTCGTGCGCGGGCTTACCCGCCGATAATTTTCAAATTTCAACTTTCCGATAATTCCTTTTCCATCTCGTCGTACACCTCGTCGGGAATCTGACAGCTCAGCGAACGCTCAAACCTTCTCGCCTTGCGCGCAAGACTGAAGCACTCCGCGCTGCGGCACACATACGCTCCTCTTCCCGACTTCTTTCCCGTCAGGTCGAGCGATACGCCGCCCGCGTCAATCAGACTTCCGTCCCCGGCTCTCCTCTCGGGAGCTTTCACGACTCTTATCAGCTCGCGCTTCGGCTTCATCTCGCCACAGCCCGTGCACTTTCTGAGCGGTACCTTTTTCATTATTCCTCAACCGCTTCTTCTATCTCAACGGCTTCCTCGGTCTCGGCAGCCTCAGCCTCGGTCACTTCCTCCGCGGCAGGCTCTTCGTCGTCCTCGTCCTCACCGTAGAAGCCGCTCTGCGGACGGATATCGATCTTCCAGCCTGTCAGCTTGGCGGCAAGGCGTGCGTTCTGACCCTTGTTGCCGATAGCGAGCGAGAGCTGGCCGTCGGGTACGGTAGCCTTGCAGCTCTTCTTTTCCTCGTCGACGATCTCTACCTTTGTGACTGTCGCGGGAGAAAGCGCCGCGGAGATGTACTTCTCGGGCTCGTCGCTGTACTCGATAATATCGATCTTCTCGCCGCCGAGCTCAGCGACAATGCGGTTTACGCGCGCACCCTTCTGACCGATGCAGGCGCCGATAGCGTCGACGTCGGGGTTGGAGCTGGTGACAGCCATCTTTGTGCGGGAGCCCGCCTCGCGGGATACGGATTTGATCTCGACGATAGAGTCGAAGATTTCGGGAACCTCCTGCTCAAAGAGCCTTCTGACAAAGCCGGGGTGACTTCTCGAAATAATAGCGTGAGGGCCTTTTTCGTTGTCCTTTACGTCGGCTATATAAACCTTCACGTGGTCGCCTTCCTTGAGGTTCTCGCAGCCGATCTGCTCGCTCTTGGGGAGCATAGCCTCGCTCTTGCCGATCTTGATCGTTGCGATGCCGCTCTTGGGATCGATCCTCTCGACGGTGGCGGTAACGATCTCGCCGAGCTTGCTCTGGAACTCAAGCAGGCTCTGACCCTTCTCACCGGCGCGGATACCCTGACGGATAACGTTGCGCGCTGCGGAGATCGCGATTCTGCCGAGCTTCTTGGGGTCGAGCGGGACCTCGATCTCGTCGCCGATCTCGAATTTCTTTCTCTTGTTGATCTTCTGGGCTTCTTCTAAGCTTACCTCGTAGCTGGGGTCGAAAACCTCGTCTACGACGGTCTTTTTGAGCTTGACGTCGAAGGAGTTCTTCTCGGGGTCAGCCTTGAAGATAACGTCCTCGTTGCCGTCGAAGTAGTTTTTGCAGGCAATAGTGATCGCCTTCTCGATCTGCATGAGCATATAGTCCATCGGAATGTCTTTTTCTTTTTCAAACATTCTCAGTGCTTCGAATAATTCCTTGTTCGTCATTTTTCCTATCAATCCTTTCGTTATCAGCGGTCAGCGTAATCGCGCATGCCGCCGTCAAATATCAAAATCGTCGAGCTTGACCCAAGCCGCGTCCTTCTTGCTGAAGGTCAGCTCGTTCTCGCCCGCGTGGTCGATGATTGTAACCTCGCCGTCGGAGTACGCCTTGAGCTTGCCGTCGAGCTCTCTGCCTATGCCCTCAACGGGACGCAGGAGCTTTACCATGATGTCGGCTCCGATAAACTGCTCAAAATGCTCATCGCGGACAAGCTCGCGCTCAATTCCGGGCGAGCAGACCTCGAGGCAGTAGGCGTTGTCGATCGGGTCGAGAACGTCAAGCGGCTCGTTGATGGCGCGCGACACGGCTTCGCAGTCGTTGATATCGACGCCGCCGTCCTTGTCGATAAAGACGCGCAGGTACCACTGAGCGCCCTCCTTGACGTAGCGCACGTCCCAGAGACGAAGGCCGAGCTCAGTGACAATGGGCTCGCAAAGCTCCCATACCTTTGAGACGGTAACGCCGCCCTTGCTTTTTGCCATGAAATCCCTCCTCAGTACAAACACAAAGGAGCGGGTTTGCTGCCCACTCCTTAGTTTCAACGTATTACATATATGATTATAGCACCGCAAAAAGAAAATTTCAACCCCAAAAGGCAGATTTTAAGCCGTTTTCAGAAAAATTTTAAAAAAGTTTAAAAAAACATTTGCATTTATCGGACATATGTGTTATAATATGAAACTGTTGAGAGCAAAATATGCTGATATAGCTCAGTAGGTAGAGTGCATCCTTGGTAAGGATGAGGTCACCGGTTCAAATCCGGTTATCAGCTCCAAGAACAATCGCTTAGGTAAGCCGGTTTAAGGTTTCCTAAGCGATTTTCTTTTTGCATTGAATTATTGTGAGAACTGCGGTTTGGCGTTTATTTGACGCTTATAGGGTCATTTTTCAGCATATAACAAATAATAGTACTTACGTCCAATTATCTATAAACAAATGCAACATCTCATAACATTTATTGAAATATAGTAACCGCTCAACAATCACCCCTCTATCAAAACTGAAAAATTCGTGAGATAATAGATGGGAAAAACAGGTCCAAAAAGTGCAATGGACAGAATTTCACTTTTTGAGAAAAGAAAGCGAG
>ONDL01000074.1 GCA_900316555.1 uncultured Eubacteriales bacterium
CGACGCGTACAAGGAAAGCCAACAGCGCAATACTGATTTCAGCCAAGCGGCTTCTTTGCTTGACGCGGTGTTTGAAGAATTCGCCGAGCTTGACCGCAGCGGGATTTCGCCCGACGACGAAGCGGCGAAAATTCAAGTCGAGAGATTACAGCAGTGTATCACCGACAACTTCTATACATGTAAAAACGAAATCCTCGCGGGACTCGGACAGATGTACGCCGCCGACGTCCGCTTCAAAAACAACATCGACAAACACGGCGAGGGTACTGCGGAGTTTGTATCACAGTGCATAAAATCCTATTGTAAATAATTCAAGCAGCGTGTAAGCAGAATTCAAATCTGTTTGCACGCTTTTTCTAATCATATATTGCAAATAAGCGGGAAAATCACGATGATGGATTGCAATGTCCGTTAAATGGGACATCGGTTTTGAGATAATATTGGTATCAGAAATACAACACATACTTATTTTATGGGGAGGTATTACCATGAAGTTCAAAATCGGTTTCAGCGGATATGAGGAAGAGCAGCAGACAGCGGAGCAGCTTGCGGAGATGCCCGGAGAGATGCAGCCTGTAAAGTCGGTGGTGCAGGTGCGCTTCCCGAGTCAGGGACGTTCCTATTCTTACTACAACGACCGCTTTGATCTGCACGTCGGCGACATCGTCTTTGTCGAGGGAAAGCTCGAGGGCGTGAAGGGAATCGTGACCGAGCTGTCGCGCACCTTTAAAATCAGACTGTCCGACTACAAGCGCGTGATCGCGGTTGCCGACACAGAGGTAAAAGGCAGACTGTATTTCGGCGGTTCGCACCTGATAGCCTTTGACAAGGACGTCATTCCATACGACAAGATCCGCGCGTGGTTCCTTCCTCCCGAGAGTGAAGAGGAGTACGCGGTGGGCTGTGACAACGAGAGCGTTCATATTGATGACCCGAGAGCCTTTGGTTTCCGCAGCGAGATAGCGGAAAGAGGGTTTGATTACTACAACCGTTGCAAGGTAGTGTACATCAGCGTGGACGGCGAAAGCGGCAGAGCGATCGTCGAGGGCAGCAGGGCTTATGAGCTGACGTTTGACTATTTCGCGGGCGAGATCAGCAATCTGACCTGCGGATGTTTCTGCTCGTATCACTGCAAGCATGAATTTGCCATGCTTCTGCAGCTGCGCGAAACGCTGAGGATGATAGAGGAGCTGTATGACGATGAATACGGCGAGTCCGATTACTTTGCCGCCATCAGCAAGTCCGCTCTGCTGACATACGCGATGGACAGAGAAGAAAAGGGCAGTATTGTATTGGAATGAAATAGTTTTGGGAGTTATGAAATTTACGGGTGATTGGGGTAATATCTGCATTTTATCAGTGTTCATCAGCTTTTTCAATCATCCGCTGGGGTGATGTTCAGGTAAACTTGAGGGGATAAATCACCCGAACGCCACCCTGACAAAAAGTGGAAAACACAAGTATTTATGCGGATTTTGGAGAATAATCACCTCAATCACCCCATTGAAATATTATGTGGCTTAACCTTGACGGAGCGGCAAAAAAAGTGCTACAATTAATCCAGACTATTCAGAGGAAGTGAACACCTTATGAGCACATCATTACATGCCGCGTCCGGCAGTACGGCGGAGGATTTGTTTATCGACCTGTTTTCCGATACCTTCGGCGCGGAAAAAGCAGGGTACTTATACAGCCAGTATCACTTCTTTGACATCTACAACAACGATCGATTTGCGGACTTCCTGATTGAGAACGGCGCGAAAAGAATCGCGATTGAAATTGACGATGAAGCCACCCACAATCCGCGGCTTGTTTCGCGCAACAAATACTATGACGACCTGCTCAAGCAGAACAGCATGATCTATCTCGGATGGGATGTTTACCGCTGGGCGGTTCGTCAGATGCAGCAGCAGCCCGATACCGTCAAGGACGAGCTGCGCGTTTTTTTAGGTTCTTCGCCGCATTTCCGCGAGGTGGAGGACTATCTTCCGTGTCAGCGGAGCAAAGCCATTGAAGCGGATAATCTGGAGCTCAAGGAACACCAAAAAGACGCGCTTGCTTCGCTTGAAGAAATGCGTAGGCGGCATGAAACCATCGCCTTGATTTATCACGCGACAGGCACGGGAAAAACCGTGACTGCGGTCACGGACGCAAAGCGCATTGGCAAGCGCACGTTGTTTATCGCGCATACCAACGAGCTTGTCACACAGGCGGCGGAGACATTCAAAAGACTGTGGACTGACGTGAGCGTCGGTATTTATATGGGTCCGCTCAAAGAAAAGGATGCGTTTGTTGTTTGCGGCAGTGTGCAGAGCGTCGCGCTGCATACGGAGGAGTTTGGCGAAACGGATTTTGAGTATCTGATCATTGACGAAGCGCATCATGCGGCGGCTGAAACCTATCAGAAAATTTTGGCGTATTTCAAGCCGTCCTTCACGCTCGGACTGACGGCGACTCCCGAACGTGCCGACGACCGGAACATTCTGGACATTTTCAAAAATACCGCGCATAAGCTCGATATCAAGACGGCGGTGGAAATCGGCGAGCTTGTGTCCGTTCGTTGTATCAGAATACATACCAACATTGATTTGACGAAGGTGCGGTTCAACAGCGTCCGCTACAATATCCGCGACCTTGAAAGTAAGATATTTGTTCCTGACCGCAACAAACTGATTGTTGATACCTTTATGGAATACGTGTCAGACAAACGCACGGTCATCTTCTGCGCGAGTGTAAAGCATGCGGAGGAAATCGCAGCAAAAATACGTGAACGCGGCGTTCCTGCACAGGCGGTGTCGGGCAGCATGAAAATGTCCGGGAGAAATGAAATCCTTGCCAAATTCAAGCATGGCGAAATCAAGGTGTTATGCGCCTGTGACCTGCTCAATGAGGGTTGGGATTGCCCTGAAACCGAAGTTTTGTTTATGGCACGTCCGACAATGTCAAAGGTGCTCTATACACAGCAGCTCGGCAGAGGTATGAGGTTGAGCGACGGCAAGGAATTTTTGATGGTGTTTGACTTCGTGGATAACGCGAGTCAGTATAATATGCCGTATTCACTTCATCGACTGATGAAATTAAAGGAATATCATCCCGGAAAGCGCGTCCTTGGAACCAAACAGCAGATGCAGGAGGATGACGAGCTGTACCGCAGAGGAGAAAAGCCGGAAGCGCTGATCGACTATCCCGTCAGCGCGACGGATTATGAAGCGGTTGACGTATTCAACTGGCAGGACGAAGCGGCTGGAATGTTGTCGCAAATGGAGTTTATCCGCCGCGTGGACGTGCAGTCCGAAACCGTTGAACGCTATATCCGTGAGGGCAAGATCATTCCCGATATGATCGTACCGCTCAGTGAGCACAAAAAGCTGAAATACTTCCGCGAGGAAACGCTGAATGCGGCGGCTGAAGAATACGGCTGGACATTAATAGACGATGAAAACCGCAAGGAGCTTTTCATGGATATGGTGCGGCAAATGGACATGAGTTATTCCTACAAGCCCGTTTTGCTAAAAGCGATTTTTGCACATGCCGACAAAAACGGACGGGTGCCGATTGATAATATCGTCGCGTATTTCAGGGAATATTATGAGGGAAGAAAAGCAAGCGGATTGAAAGCTGAAAAAGCGAACAGTATTTTCGCGAAGGGCGGTTACACCGACGCGGAAGCGAGAAGGAATATCCTTGCAAATCCGTTCAAACGCTTTGAAGATATGCAGATGCTCCGCCACACCAAAACCCTCGGCATCATCGAGGTGGAGCCGACAGTGTGGAAGAATCTGACTGATGAAGAAAAGCGGGAAATATTGCGGATATGCGATGAGAAGTCAGAAAAGTATTTTCAAAGAATAGAACATTCATAACACAAAGGAATGATGAAAAATGTCACATGAAATAATCAAAAATCTCACTGCCGATGAAGCGTTGGAAAAGCTGAAAAGCGGCAATCAAATATACATGAACAGCAGAACCGGCAGCGGCGATATTTCGCCTGAAAAGCGGCTTGATACCTGCCGGAACGGGCAGCAGCCGTATGCGATCATCATCACCTGTTCGGATTCGCGTGTGCTTCCCGAAAGCGTGTTCAGCGCGGGCATCGGCGAGTTGTTTGTGATTCGTGTTGCCGGTAATGTGATGGACGACCACCAGCTCGGTTCTGTAGAGTACGCCGCGTCGCACCTCGGCGTGAAGCTGATCGTCGTGATGGGTCATAACCACTGCGGCGCGGTGGACGCCGCCATCAACCACGACCCCGACGGGTACATCAAATTCATCACGGATGAGATTCGCCTTGCCATCGGCGGAGAGACCGACGAGGAAGAAGCGTGCCGTCTGAACGTCCGTCACAGCATCGCGGTTATCGAAAGCAGTCTTGCCATTCACGAGGAAGAGGAGCACGGCTTGAAAGTGATCGGAGCGCTTTATCGCCTTGAAGACGGTAAGGTGGAATATTTTTGAGGTGCAGCGTATGACCGACAACAAATCCGCGTTTGCGGTAAACCGGTATGACGAAAACGTGCGGAAAGTGATTCCGTTTTATGATGAGATATATGAGCAGATCTTCAGCGTGATTCAGGCGCATTGCGGCAGTAAGCCGCTTGCCGTTCTGGATACGGGCTGCGGCACGGGTACGCTCGGTCAGATGGCGCTCGAAAGGCTGAATCTGTCGGAGCTGGTGCTCTGCGACCCGTCCGAAAAAATGCTTGCAGACGCGCGGGAAAAGCTCAATGATCAACCCTGTGAATTTCACTGTGTCGGCTCGGAAAAGCTGGACTTTGAAAACCGCTTTGACGTCGTCACGGCGATTCAGTCGCACCATTATTTCGACAAAGCGACCAGAGAAACGGCGGTCAAAAACTGCTTCAAGGCATTGAAGTCCGGTGGCATTTTTATCTGCTTTGAGAACACCGCGCCGTTTACCGAATGCGGAGTCAACAATATGCTGAAACGGCTCGAGGATTTTGAAATCAAGGCGGGAAGAACGCCCGAGGAAGTGAGGTCACATTCCGCGCGATACGACCGCGAATTCTTCCCGATAACCATTGCCGAACACTTAGAATTGCTCAGGCAAACAGGATTTGCAGTAGCGGAGCTGTTTTGGCACTCGTATATGCAGAGCGGATTTTACGCGGTAAAGAAGGTGTAGTATGTGCTTGATCTGCGACAGGATTGAAATGATAAGAAGAGGCGAAAACCCTTATTTTGTCAGAGAGTTGAAAACGGGCTATGTCGTGATCGGCGACCACCAGCATTTTCACGGCTACACGCTGTTTTTGTACAAGGAGCACGGCGATAAGACGGAGCTGTTTCACCTCGGAAAAGCCGAACGTGCGCTGTTCATGGAGGAAATGACGCTCGTTGCGCAGGCGGCGGCAAAGGCGTTTGGCGCGGAAAAGATGAATTACGAGCTGCTCGGCATGGGCGACGCTCACCTGCACTGGCACCTCACGCCGCGCGTCAGCGGCGACCTCGGCAGCTACGGCAATCACGGAAAGGGTCCCGTGTGGTGGCTTCCGATGGAGAAGATGTACAGCGACGAAAACCGCCCGAATGCCGATGAATTAGAGGAAATGAAAGCGCAGTTGTCGGCGGCACTGGACGAGATAGTAAATGAATGACAGGCTCGGGGCAAGAAGCTCCGAGCCTGTCAATTACTATCTGATAAACACATATTCCGTTTCCGTGGAGCGTTCTTCATCAAAGCGATAACCTCTGTCAAACGCTTTCAGTTCTTCGGGCGATTCCGCGTTGATTTCAGCGGCAAAGCGAACCATTTCGCCTCTTGCCATTTTTGCGTAAACGCCCTTCTGCACGACCTTGCCGTTTTGCAGCTCGCCGAAAACGACGGTGATGAACCTGTCCTGCGGCTGCAGATATTTTTCGACGCACTTGGAGTATTCCTTTGACGCGAGGTTGACGATCACTCTGCCCTCGGGCAGCACCTCGCGGTACAGGCTGTCGCCCCAGAATTCATACAGGTTTTTGCAGCCGTCAACGTTTGCCTTTGCCTGCATCTCCAGACGGTACGGCACGACGCCGTCCAGCGGTCTGACCGAGCCGTAAAAGCCCGAAAGGATCCGCACATGCTCCTGCACATAGTCGAAATAGCGCTGCTCGAACACGTCGGGCGCCATGTAGGTGTATTGAATGCCGTCGTACGCCAGAATCGCGGGCATGAGCCTTTTGCGCAAGTCCATCTCGGCGAAACGCTCACGGTTTTCCTGCGCGATTTTATCGCTGCACGCCCACAGCTTTTTCTGCTCGTCATAGGAGAGACTGTTGACGTAGTTTTGCAGCTGTTCGGCTTTGTCGATGAATACGGGAAGCTCCGTGCAGGGCAGGGTGTCGGTGTCTT
>ONDL01000062.1 GCA_900316555.1 uncultured Eubacteriales bacterium
GTCATGCCGTCCTTTGCGAGCTGCTTCATAACCTCAAGCACCTCTCCTACCATTTCGGGGTCGAGAGCAGAGGTCGGCTCGTCAAAGAGCATAACATCGGGATTCATCGCGAGAGCACGGACTATGGCGATTCGCTGTTTCTGTCCGCCCGAAAGCTGTGACGGATAGGCGTCTGCCCTGTCCGCAAGACCAACACGCTCGAGAAGCTTCATCGCGTTTGCCTCGGCTTCCTCCTTGCTCTGCTTGAGGAGCTTAATCGGGCCGAGGGTGAGATTGCGCAGGACTGTCATGTGAGGAAACAGATTGAACTGCTGGAAAACCATTCCCATCTTCTGGCGGTGAATATTAATGTTGACGGAAGCGTCTGTAATGTCAACGCCCTCGAAGAAGATCGAGCCTGAGGTGGGTTCCTCAAGAAGGTTAAGACAGCGCAGGAATGTTGATTTACCGGAGCCTGACGCACCGATCACAACCATTACGTCGCCCTTGTCGATCTCGGCGTTGATGCCCTTGAGAACGGCGGTGTCGCCGAAGGATTTACAGAGGTTGTCAACCTTAATCAATACATTATCAGTGGTCACTGTTGCGCAGCCTCCTTTCGAGTCTCTTCAGCAGGAACGAGAGAATCAGAACAATAATCAGGTAAATGAGCGCGACCGTAATCAGAGGGAAAAACGCCTCGTAGGTACGCGAACGGATCATATTTCCGACGTAGGTCAGATCCTGAAGCGCTACATAACCCGCGACAGAGGTTTCCTTTACAAGCACAATGAACTCGTTGCCCAGAGCGGGAAGAATGTTCTTGAACGCCTGAGGGATAATTATGTAAATCATTGTGTTCTTGTAGTCAAAACCGATTGAACGGCTCGCCTCAAACTGACCCTTGTCAATCGACATGATGCCCGAACGGACGATCTCGGCAACATATGCCGCGGAATTCATACCGAAGGAAATGAACGCCGCGATAATACCGTCGCGCGAGCTTGCGAATACGATAAAATACATAATCATCAGCTGGATAACGACAGGTGTGCCGCGGATGATTGTGATATAGAAATTACAGATAAAGTTCAATACCTTGAGGATATAGTCGGAAGGCTTCGAACATTTTCTTCCCTGCAGCTGCATATCGTAGGTGGAACGCACCATTGCAATCAAAAAGCCGAGAACTATACCAATCGCAGCCGCCACAAGCGTAATGAGAATCGTTACGCCAAGACCGCTCAGCAGCTGAAGCCAGCGGTCGTCGGTGATAAAGGTTTTGATAAAGCTCTGAGCGATACTTTCAAAAAAATCCATATAATATACCCTTACTCAAATCAAACGGGCAGGCACAAGTACCTGCCCGTCGCGATTCAAAAATTTTACTCGCTGATGTACTTCTTGATGATGGTATCGATTGTACCGTCATCCTTGAGCTCCTTAAGCGCCTTGTTGAACTGCTCTGTAAGCTCGCTGCCCTTCTTGAGGCAGATTGCGTACTCTTCGTTCTCGAAGGGGTCGTCAAGAATCTTTGTACCGGGGTTCTGAGCAACGAACGCCTTAGCGGGCTGGTTGTCAATAACAACAGCGTCTACCTTGCCCTGAGTAAGAGCGAGAACCGCGTCGGCACCCTTGTTGAAGCGCTCAACCTTGGCGCCCTCGATGTCGGTAACATAGATGTCGCCTGTGGTACCCATCTGTACGCCGATTGACTTGCCCTTGAGGTCGTCAGCGCTTGCTACGGGGCTGTCTTTCTCGTTAACGATGATAACCTGTACAGCGTTGGTGTAGGGATCGGTGAAATCTACAGACTGCTTTCTCTCGTCGGTGATGGTCATGCCTGCCATACCGAAGTCAGCCTTGCCTGAGGTAACTGCGGTGATGATTGCGTCGAAATCCATGTCGTCGATTACGAGCTTGCAGCCGAGCTTTTCACAGATAGCATTCGCGATGTCTGCGTCGATACCAACTACCTCGCCGCCTTCCTTGTACTCGTAAGGCTCAAAGGCTGCGTTGGTCGCCATGTGAAGCTCCTTAGCCTCGGTCTTTGAGGAAGCGTCGGAAGCAGCGGATGAATTGTTGCCGCCGCACGCCGTGAACATGAGAACACAGGTGCAGAGCATTGCAACTGCTAAAACTGCGGATAAAATCTTTTTCATGATAAATTTTCTCTCCTTTTTTTCAACAATAATATTAATATAGCAGAAAGTTTGCCAAAAATCAAGCGATTATGAAAAATTATTCAACAAAAATCACGATTTATTCATCACTTTTTGATTTATCATCATTGGCGTCGGCTTTTCGGCGTTTGATTACAGAGCGGACTTTCAGAATCCCGAGTACCGCCGCTGCCGACAAAGCCATACTGACCGCACAGAGTACCGCTACTGCGACAAGGTTTACATTTGAGCTGTCGTGGTCGGTGAAATCATAAAATGAGCCGTAATCATGAACCGTTGCTTCCGTAGTATTCTCGGTTTTCCCGGAAGAACCCGATTTGCTCTTTCCGCTCGAAGAGGATTTTGAATTGCCGCTGCCTGACGAAGAGGACTTTGATGAATTTGACGACTTGCTCTGAGATGTGCTGCCGCTTCCCGTTACGGTTATAACACCGGACCTTACCTCTCCTACCGACATAAATTCGGCGTCGCTGTCAACACACTGCGATACGGTATAGCCAAAGGTATATGTACCGGCTTTCTTTGACTTGAACGACAAAGTAAAAATCACGGCTTCTTCGCTGCAGTCGGTACCGCCGGCGTTCAGATAATCAAGTCTGACTCGTCCGTCCTCGCTGTTTGTTTCAACAAGCGCGGGCTTTTGGACTGACGCGCCGCGAAAATCAAACGCCGATGAATCATATGTAATATCAAACAGCGCCGCGCACAACGGGCTGCCTGACGCCGCGCAGACATTGACGGTAAAAACACGGTTCCGCGCTGTTTCGCAGTCAGAAGTACGGAAGGAAACAGATGACGCCGCTGACGCTGTCACCGTACATAATAATAAAGAAATGATAATCAGTAAAACAAGAACGCGCTTCATAACATTAACCAAAAATGCAAATAAAAAACGAACCCCCGAAGCATAAGCTACGGGGGCAACTTTGGCGGAGAGAAGGGGATTCGAACCCCTGGTACGGTGATTACCGTACACATGATTTCCAATCATGCTCCTTCGGCCAGCTCGGACATCTCTCCAAACACCGTTGGTTATTATACCAAATTCATTTGGAAAAATCAAGAGGTTTTCCGAAATTTTTATATTTTCTTCCCTGAACCACATCTCTGCGCCTGAACTCACGGTTCATTTCATTTAATACGCGCTTTTTATCCGCACTCCACAAGGGCGCGACGAGCAGCTTTTTGTCGCCGTCGCCGGTCAGACGGTGAATAACGGTATTTTCCGGCAGAACCTCGACTGCGTCGCATAGAATGTCAAGGTATTGCTCAAGACTGAGCGTCTCAAACTCACCATTCTCGTAATCACTTAAAAGGTCTGTGCCGCGGAGAACGTGAAGAAGCTGCAATTTTACTCCGTCGCTTCTCTCCCCTGCGTAACGCACGGTTTGAAGCATCATTTCCTTCGTTTCGTTCGGCAGTCCAAGAATAACGTGGGTGATTACGCTCACGCCGTTTTTACGGAGATCAGATACTGCCTCATCAAAGGTTTCAAGAGGATAACCGCGTCGGATATACTCAGCAGACTGCGCATGAACGGTCTGCAAACCCAGCTCAACCCAGACAGGCTTGATTTTATTCAGCTCAGAGAGCAGTTCAAGCACATCTGTTCCCAGACAATCGGGTCGGGTGGCAATTGAAAGCACTGCTATCTCTTCGGGAAGAATCGCTTCGTAAAATATGCGCCGCAGATATGAAACGTCGGCGTAGGTATTGGTAAAAGGCTGAAAATATGCGATAAACTTCCTGCAATCGGTCTTTTGACGGATACGTGTCTTCGCCTGCTCGAGCTGTTCAGTAATGCTCAGATTCCTGTCAGCCGAGAATTCTCCCGAACCGCCGCCGCTGCAAAAAATACAGCCGCGTCTGCCCAGAGTACCGTCGCGGTTCGGGCAGGTCATGCCGCCGTCAAGAGAAATCTTGTATACCTTCTCACCAAAGGTCTTTTTTAAATATTCGTTTAAGGAATAATAATACATATTTCATTACAAAGCAAAAGACCAACCTCACGGTCGGTCTTTCTACTAATAAAAGGAACATCTATGAAAAAACTGGTGGTAAGCTTTGTTTACAGCCTATCTTGTTGCTGTGATTATATATTACAGGCTGTTTGTGAAAACTATTTGAAGTTTTGTGAAAACATAGGTGAAAGTTTTATTGAAAGACTGACGATTCTTCGCTATTTACGCAGATATTCAAGAAAACGCTCGTACAGACTGTCCTCGAGCGCCTTCAATTCTTCATCAACTCCATCGCTCTCGAACATTCTAGCGTACTTTGACAGAGCCACAAACGCACCTATGAGGTTCTTTCGCACCTCGTCCTGAAGCTCGGCGCTGAGAGTCTTGCCGCAGGATAACCCGAGATAAATATTTCCATCGTTTAGCTGAGAGGAAATCGACGCGGTTTTCAGCTCGAAGGCATTTACCCTGTGAATACCTTCACAAAATTCTTTCAAAGAAAAATGTTCTGTATTTTCGTCAAACTCTCCCTCATCGCCTGCCAGGTCGTCCTCGCATTCCGTTAATGAAAATTCGGGGTCAGTGAGGAATTTGTAGCGATACTCAGTGTACGGCGCGATCACGCTGAACAGCCGCATGGCATATACCGCGCTTTCAAGACAGCTGAACGCCGCATACTGCATATTGCTGTCATTCAGCCGCAGAAAGCTGTAGAGGTTCTGATAGACAGATTTGTTGACCGAAATCAGCACGAGCTTATCATTTTCGCTGAAATCACTACGCTCGGGACTCGCGAGAAATTTCATCGTGAATTTGTAGTATTTATTTACATAGGCGGAAAAATCGCGCAGGAATCCATTCAGAAGCTCGGCTTCATTAATTGTAAATTCAAACATAATCTCACCTGAATAATTCTAATTCGGAATTAAATAAGTCATTTCGGGTAATGTCTGCGTCGTACTCAACGCCGTTTTCACGCTGCAGGGCTGAAATAATGAGCTGAGGGTTTACGTTGTCGCTGCTGCCCGCGGAAAGAATCACGTCAAGCTGCGCGCAGTCGAACATCTCCTTTAGCTCAAAGCTGCGGATACCCTGCTTTATATCGACCGTTTTCATGCCCTTCTTTGACTTCTTCTCGATTTCGATGTGCTCACGGCTCAGAAGCTCACGGAGCTGAGAGGTCACTACAGACGACGAGAGCCTGTCCGCACTAATACGCATCGTGAATGACGCGTAAGCGACCTTGCCCGCCTTCATAACGACCTCTGTCGCGTCGAACACACGAATACCGCGCGGCAAACAAGGATTAAGCCTGTCGGGAATTGTCTTAATGTCAAATGCATCGTCCTCAAGCTTGACGTCCATGCACTCGTTCACACCGCGAAAGCCGAGCGATAGTGGTAAAGGAAATGTCGCAAACGGGTGCGGATTGAATCCCTCGGTATGCCAGATCGGCAGCTTGCTCTTGTGAAGCGCGCGGAGCATAGTGCGGTTGAGGTCGAGGTGTGAGATGTAGCGGCACTCAAAGTCCTTTTTAAACCAGATTCTGACGTTTCTCAAAGCAAACTCCCTCCCCGTATTTTGCCGCGCCGCAGCCGCTGCACTGTAAGCGGCAGTGCGGTGTTGTTGTGTTATTGTATGCCTTTTGGCACTCCTTGATCAAAAACTGCTTGCTTACACCGTAGTCGATGTGATCCCACGGCAGGATTTCGTCGAAGGAACGGCGGCGGTTAGCGTAAAACGCAGGGTCTATGCCGCACTCCTCGAAGATGTCCAGCCATTTTTGCAGATCGAAGCAGTCGCTCCAGCCGTCAAAATGGAAATCTCTCTCGCATGCGAGAGCCATCGCCTTAGCGAGCTTTCTGTCACCGCGTGCGAATACGGCCTCGAGAAAGCTGGTGTCCGCATCGTGGTAGTTAAACGTGATTTTCTTTGTAGTAATGCTCTCCTTGATGTGCGCCTGCTTCTCGCGGAGAACGGGAATAGTGTCCTGCGGCTCCCACTGGAAGGGTGTAAACGGCTTCGGAACGAATGATGACGCGGAAACCGTTACTCGCACAGACTTGCCCTTTGAGCGGTTAGGCGTCTGATAGTATGTATCGACAACCGACTGACCGAGGTGCGCGATATCCGCGACGTCGTCCATTGTTTCCGTCGGCAGACCGATCATAAAGTAGAGCTTTACGGTTGTCCAGCCGCCCGCAAACGCTGTGGCACAGGTCTGCATAAGCTCGTCGTGCTGAACATTCTTATTGATAACGTCGCGCATACGCTGACTGCCCGCCTCGGGAGCAAAGGTCAGACCGCTCTTGCGGACGGTTTTGATCTTATTCATTATCTCGTCGGTGAAGCCGTCAACGCGCAGCGAAGGCAGCGAAATGCTGACCTTTTCCTCACCGCACCAGCTTGTCAGTTTCTCGAGCAGCGGAACGATTTGGCTGTAGTCGCTCGAGCTCAGCGATGACAGCGACACCTCGTCGTAGCCCGTATTCATGCAGAGCTTTTTGCACTGCTCGTTGATAACCTCAGGCGATTTCTCGCGTACGGGACGGTATATAAATCCCGCCTGGCAGAAACGGCAGCCGCGGATACAGCCGCGGAATATCTCCTGCACTGCACGGTCATGGACTATTTCGACGAGAGGTACGACGAAATTGTCGGGATAAAAGCTCTCGTCCATCTTCTTCATCAGTCGCTTATGGATCACCGCGGGAGCATTGCCCTTCGGAGTAAAAGCAGCAATAGTGCCGTCGTCATTGTAGCTGACTTCATATAAGGAAGGCACATAGACGCCCTCGATCTGGGCGCAGCGCTCCAGAAACTCCAACTTGCATCTGCCCTCTGCCCTGCACTCACGGAACAACTCCATGACCTCGAGGTCGACCTCTTCTCCCTCGCCGATAAAGAACATATCCACAAAATCCGCAATCGGCTCAGGGTTGCAGGCGCATGGACCGCCGGCAACGACAATGTTTTTCAACTCGGTTCTGTCGCGCGAATAGATCGGCACATTGCTCATTTTCAGCATATTAAGCATATTAGTGTAGCTCAGCTCGTACTGGAGTGTGAAGCCGATAAAATCAAAATCCGAAACGGGATCGCCGCTCTCCAATGCATAAAGCGGAATCTGACGCTCGCGCATCAGCTCTTCCATATCTATCCACGGCGCGAAAACACGCTCGCACCAGATGTAATCCACACTGTTAAAAAGGCTGTAGAGTATTTTCATTCCGAGGTGCGACATTCCGACCTCGTATGTGTCGGGGAAACAAAAGGCAAATCTTACGTCCACCTTGCGTTTGTCCTTGATGACCTCGTTCAGCTCTCCGCCGACATAGCGGCCGGGCTTCTGAACCTTTAAGAGCAGTTTTTCGACTTCCTTGCTGACCATGGCAACCTCCGTCAGTAGTATTTTTCCTGCCTGGTTAAAAGCGCGAATATCAGATACACGCAGACAAAAAGCAGTGAAAAGTTGTAGTGAGAATGGAACAGAATCACAAATCCCAGCGCGGCTATCGGGAAAACAGAGATAAATGTCAGTCTGCAGACGATTTTTTCCGCCTGTTCGGGAGTGCGACTTCGGCACAGCAGGATAAACAGAAGCTGTCCGCCGTCGAGCGACATCACGGGCAGCAGATTAAACAGTCCGACAGACAGATTTGCCGCCGCAAAAGGGAGAATTTTTTCCGTTCCACATAAGTATACCAGAAAAAGCGGCAGAACACAAATAAAATTCGCGGCGGGACCGAAAAAAATTATCAGCATGTTTTCACGCGCACTTCTCTCTTGCCTTGAGGGGTCGGAGATGGATATTTCGAAGAGCAAAATCTTAATTCTCTCAGGGAAATATCCCAGAGCACGCATTGTAATAAGGTGCCCGCTCTCGTGGATTATCACAGCCAAAACACAGCAGCAGAAGCTCTGAAATATTCCGAGAATTACACTCATTGCCGCAAGACACAGCAAAAGATATGATATTTCAACTCGTATTCCGCAAAGCCTAAACCTCATCAGCAGTCGCCTTTTCGGTCAGTATTCCGAGATTATAATCCTCCCTGCCGTCAAAAATCGCCGTATTATTGAGATTGCTCACATACCATTCGTGCGCGGTTTGATACAGCTCGCCGCCAATGCTTTTCATCACAAAGGCTGCAAGCGCTATCAGCAGACAAATCACAAGCTGTAACGTCAGAAGCAGCTGCTTCGGCGGAGCGACCGACTTGGGTTCGGGTACATCGTCCTCGG
>ONDL01000089.1 GCA_900316555.1 uncultured Eubacteriales bacterium
ATCGTCGCCATGTTCCTCAACGTCTATTCTTCACTGAGGCAGAAGAATCTCGGCAAGGCGCTGTTCGGCACAAGCGGTCTTTCGGGAATCGTATTCTACGGCGCGGCTATCTTCGCCGTCGTCGCTGAGGTTTTCCTCGGCTGGCACGTGGTTTCGCTGTTCTATATTCTCGGTCTGATCGTGCTTCCGTTTATACTGATTTTCTTTGCGGAACCGCTCGGAGATCTGGTCAACGGCAAAGAGGACTGGCAGCCCGAAAGCTGGGGCGGATATATCGTCGAAAACATCTTTGAATCCATCGAAGTACTGCTCGGCTATGTAACCAACACAATGAGCTTCCTTAGAATCGGCGTATTCGTACTGGTTCACGCGGGCATGATGCTCGTCGTATTCACGCTTGCCGAAACCGCAGGCGGTGAGTTCAGCATTCCCTACTGGATCATCATTATTTTCGGCAACGCGCTTGTTATGGCGCTCGAAGCCCTGCTCGTTTCAATTCAGGTACTCAGACTCGAGTATTACGAGATGTTCAACCGCTTTTATTCGGGTGAAGGCAGACCCTTCAATCCCGTTAAGTTAAATATTGAATAATTTTTGGAGGTTATTTTTATGTCTATTCTTTTTAATCTTTTATTCTCTGCTGTCCCCGTTATTTTCCTGGTAGGCTCCGTTGTTCTCGCTGTCAAGGCTGTTTCCCGCGGCAAGAGCAGAAAGAGAACACTTCTCATGCAGCTCGCTTCCTTTGCTGCCGTATTCGCTCTCTGTGTTATTTTCCCGATCGTTGCAAACGCTGCCGGAGACGCTTCCGCTGCAGCTGACGCAAGCGGCATGAAGTACATCGCTGCAGCTGCGGCTACAGGTATCGCCTGCATCGGCGGCGGCGTAGCTGTCGGAAACGCTGCTCCCGCGGCTATCGGCGCAACAAGCGAGGATCCCAAGGCGTTCGGTAAGGCGATCATCTTCGTCGCTCTCGGCGAAGGTATCGCGCTCTACGGCGTACTGGTTTCAATGCTGATCATCAACAGCTAAGTGAGAAACCATGAAATTTTATTTAATCAGTGATAACGTCGATACCAAAATGGGTATGCGCTTCGCGGGAATTCCGGGCGTTGTGGTTCACGAGGAGGAAGAGGTCAGGCGAGAACTGATGCAGGCGATCGAGAACGAGGATATCGCGGTCATTCTGATGACGGAAAAGCTCGTTTCGCTCTGTCCCGACATAGTTTACAACCTCAAGCTGAACCGCAAAAAGCCGCTTATCGTTGAAATTCCCGACCGTCACGGAAACGGCAGAACGAAGGACAGCATCACCAAATACGTTCAGGACGCCATCGGCGTAAAGCTGTAAGCGTTATCATGGAACTGAGGTAATGATATGGCAAGAAATAAAACCGATAACTTTCTGAGGGCGATCAAAAAGTACGCCAAGGCGCAAAGCACGCTCCTGCAGACCGAGGTCAAGCAGCTTAAATCCGAGCGGATCAAGGAAGCTGAGGAAACCGCGCGCCGTGACAGCGAACGTCTGATCAAGGATAAGCTGCACGAGAAGCGTAACCATGAGATGGCTGTCCTCGCTAAAAAGACCCAGGAGGGTCAGAAGGAGCTCTTTGTCGAACGCACAAAGATGACCGAGGAGATATTCTCGAAAGCGTCTGACAAGCTGATCGACTTCACCAAAACAGACGAATATACCCAAAGGCTTTGCAACAGCGCAAAGGCTATCGCGGAGCTTTTCGGCGACAGGGACTGCGTGCTCTATGTAAACGAGCGCGACCTCGGCACCGCGGAGAGCTTCAGGGACTTCTTTGCTGGCAAAGTTGAGGCAAAGGCTGATAAAACCATCAAAATCGGCGGTATCAAGGGTTACTGCCCCGAAATGGCTATCATCGCCGACGAAACCCTTGACACCAAGCTGGAAGCACAGCGGGAGTGGTTTATCGAAAACGCCACCCTTTCCGTACTATAAGCCGAAAGGGAGGAATTGAATTAATATGAATCAAAATGTAATATACGGAATCAACGGCCCTGTTGTCACCGTCAGGGACACCGACAGCTTTGAGATGATGGAAATGGTTCACGTCGGCGTTCAGAACCTCGTCGGCGAGGTAATCGGCATCACCGACAAGCTCACCACTATCCAGGTTTACGAGGAAACAACAGGCTTAAAACCCGGCGACCCCGTCACGGGTACGGGCGCTCCGATGAACGTACTCTTAGGCCCCGGTATCATCGACAACATCTTCGACGGCATCGAGCGTCCGCTGAAGGCTATCGAGGAACAGGCAGGCGCGTTTATCAACAGAGGCGCTTCAGTTACATCTCTCGACACCGAAAGACTCTGGAACGTCACAATGAAGATCAAAATAGGCGACAAGCTCGATGGCGGTCAGATCTACGCGACCATACCCGAAACCCCGATCATCGAGCACAGACTTATGCTCCACCCCGACCTCTCGGGTGTTGTCACAGAGGTAAAGCCCGACGGCGAATATAAAATCTTTGACACCGTAGCGGTCATCGAGGACGACCTCGGCGAGAAGCACGAGCTCAAGCTCTGCCAGCAGTGGCCTATCAGAACATCGCGTCCCGTCAGGGACAGACTCACGCCATCTATCCCGCTGATCACGGGTCAGAGAATCATGGACACACTCTTCCCCATCGCCAAGGGCGGCACGGCGGCTATCCCCGGCGGCTTCGGTACGGGCAAGACCATGAACCAGCACCAGCTCGCGAAATGGTGCGACGCGGACATCATCATCTACGTCGGCTGCGGCGAGCGCGGAAACGAAATGAGCCAGGTTCTCGAGGAATTCTCCGAGCTTATCGACCCGAAATCGAACCGCCCGATGACAGACAGAACCGTGCTTATCGCGAACACCTCCAACATGCCCGTTGCGGCGCGTGAGGCTTCTATCTACACGGGCATCACACTCGCTGAGTATTACCGCGACATGGGCTATCACGTAGCTATGATGGCAGACTCCACCTCGCGCTGGGCTGAGGCTCTGCGTGAGATCTCGGGACGACTCGAGGAAATGCCCGCCGAGGAAGGCTTCCCCGCTTATCTGCCCTCGCGTCTTGCAGAGTTCTACGAGCGCGGCGGACGTGTAAAGGCTCTCTGCGGCGACGAAGGCTCCGTTACCCTTATCGGCGCGGTTTCTCCCCAGGGCTCCGACTTCTCTGAGCCTGTCACCCAGAACACAAAGCGCTTCACACGCGTTTTCTGGGCGCTCGACAAGGCTCTCGCCTACGCCCGTCACTATCCCGCTATCAACTGGATCGACAGCTACAGCGAATACTTCAACGACCTCGACCCGTGGTTCAGAGAACACCTCGGCGACGACTTCGTTGAGTACAGAAACAGGATCAGCGCGCTGCTCCAGGAGGAAAGCTCGCTGATGGAGATCGTAAAGCTCATCGGCTCCGACGTACTTCCCGACGACCAGAAGCTCGTTATCGAAACCGCGAGAGCTATCCGCGTAGGCTTTTTGCAGCAGAACGCCTTCCACGCCGAGGATACATACGTACCCCTCGAGAAGCAGAAGCTGATGATGAAGGTTATTCTTCACCTGCACGCAAAGGCAAAGGAAGTCGTCGCGCGCGAGATTCCGCTCTCGAAGATTTCACAGCTCGGACTCTTTGACAAGCTCACCAAGATGAAATACGATATCCCCAATGACAGACTCTCGATGTTTGACGGTTATATTGAAGAAATTGACCTCAAGCTCGGCGAATTATTGAAGTAAGGAGGAAACGCGCAATGATTATAGATTATGTTGGCGTTAAAGAAATCAACGGCTCGCTGATTGTTATCGACGGCGTTAAGGGCGTTTCCAACGAAGAAATTGTAGATATAAAGCTCGAAAACGGCTCCACAAGACAGGGACGTGTCGTTCAGATCGAGGGCGATAGGATCGTCGTGCAGGTCTTTGAGGGCACGAGAAGAATCAGCCTCAAGAATACCCGCACCCGCCTGACAGGTCACCCGATGGAAATGCCGCTCTCTCCCGAGATCATCGGCAGAGTGCTCGACGGCGCCGGCAGACCTATCGACGGTCTAGGCGACATCTTCCCCGTCAAAAAAGCTAACATCAACGGCACGCCTATCAACCCCGTTTCGAGAGTATACCCCAAGAACTACATCAACACCGATCAACTGGCTGCCGACGTAGCCGCCAATCCTGGTGAGAACATCACTTACGTTCTGCAGGGTGGTCAGGACTACAAGATTTCCGGCGGTACCGTTGTTCCCGGTACTTCAAAGACCATCACCTTCGTGACCGGTCTCACCCTGGCTGGCAATGCCAACTTCATTTCCAGTGGCGGTATGGGACTTGCTGGCGAAGATGTTGAAGGCATCGTTTTTC
>ONDL01000084.1 GCA_900316555.1 uncultured Eubacteriales bacterium
CGGCGCGCTTATGAAGCTTTTCAAGTCGTACCTTGAGGAAGCTATCTCCGATTTCAAGGACGATGATATTGTCGTGCGCTTTATCGGCGACAAAAGCGGTTTTTCGCCGGAGCTTCGCGCGCTTATGGACGAGAACGAGGAGTGCTCGCGTGAACGCGAAGGCATGGTTCTCAACATCGCGATGAACTACGGTTCGCGCGACGAGATTGTCCGAGCTGTCAGGAGCATTGCGGCTGACGTAAAGAGCGGCGAGCTGAGCGAAACGGATATTTCCGAGCAGCTTATCTCCGACAGGCTCTATACCGCGGGACAGCCCGACCCCGACCTGATTATCCGTCCGAGCGGAGAGTACCGCATTTCAAACTTTATGCTCTGGCAGTCGGCGTACACGGAGTTTGTGATCATGAACAAGCTCTGGCCTGATTTCCAGAAGTCCGATTTGGACGAAGCGCTGCGCATATATTCTCAGCGCAACAGGCGTTACGGCGGCGTTTGAGCAGCCGCGCCTTGAGAGGAGCAAATTAATGAAATCACTGAAACCGAGACTTTTGACCGCCGCGATCGGTATACCCGCCGTAGTTTTGATAATCTTCCTGTCAGAGCTTTGGCGGCCTACCTTAAATCTGGTTGTGAGCGGTGTAACGGCCGTAATGATAGGGGAATATCTCAACGGTAAGGGAATGCTGAAAAACTATCCGATATCCGTCGTTTGCATTTTAGCGGCGTTTCTTCTGACGCTGTTGTGCGCGACCGCATATGTTTACCTGATACTGGCGGTCTTTATGCTGGCGGCGTTCATGGTGCTGATTATCCGTCACAAAAAAATCAGCTACATTGACTTTTGCTACGCGGTGTTCGGAACTCTTCTGATAGTTTTCGGTATGAGCGCGATGGTGCTTGTTTGCAGCAACGGTATCAGCGTGACCTTCGGGTTCTTTGTTGTACTAATGCTTCCGTGGATGGCTGACGCGGGCGGATTTTTCGTCGGCGCGAGCATGGGAAAGCACAAGCTCTGTCCCGAAATCAGCCCCAAAAAGACTGTTGAGGGCGCAATCGGCGGCGTTTTGTTCTGCATGATTTCCGCTGTGGCGCTGGGACTTATTTTCCAGCTCTGGGTATTTTCGGCGGTTTCGGTCAATTTCATTTCGATGGTAATAATCGGCGCGCTCGACGCGGTATTTTCCATCGTCGGCGACCTCAGTTTTTCACTCATTAAACGCAGTCTCGGCATTAAGGACTATGGCACGATTTTTCCGGGTCACGGCGGTTTTCTCGATCGCTGCGACAGCATAATCTTCACCGCGCCTATTGTTCTGTTGATCAGTCAGTATATGCCGATATTAAGCTTAGGGTAAAATTATGAAACATAACCTTTCAGTATTGGGTTCCACAGGGTCAATCGGCACCCAGACGCTCGACGTTGCAGAGAAGCTCGGCCTTAACGTCCGCGCTCTGACAGCAAACAGCAATATTGACCTGCTGGAGAAACAAATCAGAAAATTCAAGCCTGAGCTTGCCGTTGTATTCCGTGAGGATAAGGCGGCTGAGCTGAGGGATAATATAAAAGACACATCTACAAAGGTTCTCGCGGGAATGGACGGTCTTATCGCTGCGGCTACGCTCGACAGTGCCGATTTGGTGCTCAATTCCGTAGTCGGCATGGTCGGCTTGCAACCCACGATTGCCGCGGCAGAGGCAAAGAAGGACATCGCCCTTGCAAACAAGGAAACTCTTGTCGCGGGCGGTGATCTGGTGACCGATGCTGTTCGCCGTAACGGAATCAGGCTATTGCCCGTCGACAGCGAGCACTCGGCGATTTTCCAGTGCTTACAGGGAAATCCGCCCAACAAGGCGCTCAAGAAGCTTATTCTCACCGCTTCGGGCGGTCCGTTTTTCGGCAGAACCACAGAAGACCTTCGCGGCGTCACCGTGGAGCAGGCCCTCAATCATCCTAACTGGAGCATGGGCGCGAAAATAACCATCGACTCCGCGACTATGATGAACAAGGGACTTGAAATCATCGAGGCGGCGCGTCTGTTTGACGTATCGGGTGATGATATCGACGTTGTTGTACACCGCGAGAGCATTATTCATTCTCTCATAGAGTACACCGACAACTCGGTAATCGCGCAGCTCGGCGTGCCTGATATGCGCATTCCGATCCAGTACGCGATTACGTATCCCGAGAGATACGAGTCGCCCGTCGAGGAACTGAACCTCGCGCAGATCGGCAAGCTCACCTTCTTTGAGCCCGATTACGAGACGTTCAAGTGTCTGCGCGCGTGCAAAAAGGCTCTCGCAATGGGCGGCGCAGCCACGGCGATCGCAAACGGCGCGAATGAGGAAGCGAATATGCTGTTCAGAAAAGGCAAAATCAACTTTCTTGAAATCGGAGAACTTGTTATGGGTGCGGTCGACAGCATCGAAAACAGCACGCCTGCGTGCGTAGACGACATTCTCACTGCCGACAGACTTGCAAGGCAGTACGTTACCGACAGGGTATAAACAGGGTATACAGGGCAAGATTCGTTGCGGAATCTGATATGGAGTTGACTTATATTAAATGCAGTTTTTAATCACGTTAGCGCTAATCGTAATCGGCGTACTTCTCTTTGAATTCATTATTTTCGCCCATGAGTTCGGACATTTTATCACCGCCAAAAAATCCGGCGTTCAGGTAAATGAGTTCGCGCTCGGCATGGGACCTAAGCTCTTTGGCTTCAAGAAGGGCGAAACCCAGTATTCGCTCAGGCTTTTTCCGATAGGCGGCTACTGCGCCATGGAGGGAGAGGACGCTGAGAGCGATAATCCGCGGGCTTTTACAAACGCGAAAATCTGGAAGCGCATGATTATCATTGTCGCCGGAGCTTTCATGAACTTCGTCGTGGGCTTATTGCTTATGTTCGTTGTTCTTGTTCAGCAGCCGTCCTTTGAGAGCACGATCATCAGCGGCTTTGCGCCTAACGCCTTCACCGCGAGCAGCGGCTTGGAGGTCGGTGACAAAATCGTAGGCATAAACGGCTATCCTGTCTGGAACATAAAGGATCTGCAGTTTGCCATTCAGACGATGCAGTGCAAAAGCGTTGATCCCGATTCGCTCGAGGTTTACAAGGAGGACTGCGCAAACCTACCCGTAAGAACCTTTGTTGAGCTTGTAAATAACGATGAAAAGTATTACGGTGCGAAGCTGACAGACGAAGAATACAGCGAGCTTTATCAGATTCTGCTCAAATCCGCCGCTCCGATTCAGGCGGCGACGACCAAGGAAGAGGCGTATGACGCGGCAAAGGCGTCAATTGACTTGCTCTATGCCTATAAAGACATCAATAAAACCGAAAAATACACATATCCCGAAATAGAAAAGCGCGACGAGCGTTTTCGCTATACCGCCGACGTAGAGGTTGAGCGTAACGGTGAGAAGCTAACGCTGGAGGGTGTGCAGTTCTACACAGAATATAAATCTGAGGAAGCGGCAAAGGAAAAGAATACAAAGGAAACAGTAGTCCGCTATGATTTCTCCGTTGAACCGATCGAAAAGAATTTCGGTACGGTTCTCGGACAGACAGTAAGCCAGACCGCCAGCCTTGCAAAGACAGTATGGCAGTCGATTGTCATGCTCGTACAGGGCAGGTTCAGTTTTACTGACCTTTCGGGTCCTGTCGGCATTACCAAGGCGGTGTCAATGGTGGCGTCCGAGGGACTAAAGATAAACTTCATGAGCGCGGTAAACAATATCATATTTATCATGGCGCTTATCACCGTCAACCTCGGCGTAGTCAATCTTCTTCCGTTTCCTGCTCTCGACGGCGGACGCTTTGTAATGCTTGTTATTGAAGCGATTATCCGCAGACCTCTGCCGCGTAAATTTGAGTATATCATCAACGGCGTGGGACTTGCGCTGCTTCTCATATTCATCGCGGTGATCTCCGTCAAGGACGTATGGCAGTTAGTTACAGGAACATTTCCGAGTATGTAGGAGGAAATATGAGCAGTAAAATTCAGGTACAGGCAGGAAATCTCAAAATCGGAGGCGGCGCTCCCGTAAGTGTGCAGTCCATGCTCAACGTCCCCTCCACAGATATAGAAGGCTCTGTCCGTCAGGCGATCGCGCTTGAGGAAGCGGGCTGTCAGGTAATCAGAGCCGCAATTCCCGACATGGACGCCGTTCGGCTGATTCCCGCGCTCAAGGAAGCAGTCAAGGCACCGATCGTCGCGGATATACATTTCAATTACAAATTGGCGCTTGAGGCTTGCGCCGCGGGCGTCGACAAGATCCGCATCAATCCGGGCAATATCGGCTCGGACGACAGGGTCAAGGCTGTGGCGGACGCCTGCCGTCAGCGCTCGATCCCGATAAGAATCGGCGTAAACTCAGGCTCGCTCGAAAAGGAAATCCTCGCGAAGTACGGTCATCCCACTCCGCAGGCTCTATGCGACAGCGCGCTTTATCACGCCTCTTTGCTGGAAAAATTTGACTTCAACGACATCGTGCTTTCAATGAAAAGCTCGACTGTCTCCACAATGATACAGGCTTATGAGCTCGCAGCCGAGCAGTGCGACTATCCGCTTCACCTCGGAGTAACTGAAGCGGGCACCGAGCGAATGGGCATAATCAAATCCGCCGCCGGCTTAGGCGCGCTGCTTACTCGCGGCATCGGCGATACAATCCGCGTTTCGCTTACTGCCGACCCCGTCAGGGAGGTATATGCAGCCTTTGATATTCTCAAGGCGCTCGATATGCGCGAAGAGGGCGTTCAGTTCGTTTCGTGCCCGACCTGCGGAAGAACCCGCATCGATCTTGTCGGAATCGCGAACGAGGTTGAGGAGCGTCTGCGCGGCTGCAAAAAGAACATCAAGGTCGCCGTTATGGGCTGCGTGGTAAACGGCCCGGGCGAAGCCAAGGAAGCCGACATCGGAATTGCGGGCGGCGAAGGCTGCGGCCTTGTTTTCAAGAAGGGCGAGATTTTGTATAAGGTTGACGAGGATAAGCTCGTCGACGCCTTATGGATGAAATTGAAAAAATGTAAAGGAAATATATGAAAACATTAGGAAGTATATTTGGTTCGTCGGTGGGCAATACAAAGATACCCGATCGAATAACCGATGGTGTGGTCACGCGCGTCAACATAATTAACGAGGTGCGTCTGATTACGCTTTGGGTACATTTCAGTGAACTGATACCGCTCGACGACCTTATCCGCACCGAGAAGCTGTACGCGAAATCGCTCGACTCCTCGGTTGTGATAAAGCCGCACTTCGGCAGGGAGCTTTTTACCGTAAGGTATTTTCCCGAGCTTTACAAGGCGGCAAGACGTGAAATACCCAGTATAAACGGCACTCTCAACAACGCCGACGTCAAACAGGACGGCAAGAATCTCAGGATTACTCTTTACAACGGAGGAAAGGCGATTCTCGATGCAAAGGGTTTTGACGGAGTGCTTTTACGGCTTATAGCCGAACAATTTGATTTATCCTTTAATTTGATATATGACGGTCTCCTTGAGATGACCGAGGACAATACCGCTTACCAACAGCAGATGCAGAACGCGCAGAAGCAGGTTCAGCGTCAGCAGCTCGAGCAGGCGGTTCAGACAGAAGCCGCGGACGCGGAGGTTTCGGAAAACGTCAGGGCAAAGCAGCAGGAAGCCGCGGCCACAGAAACCGAGATCCGCGAGGGAAAATTTGCCACTCCGCAGCTTATTGAATCCTCTATCCGTCCTCTGTACGGAAGAAATATTCGCGGCAAGATGATCCCAATCAGCGAAATAGCCATGGATTCGGGCAAGGTCACTGTCTGGGGCGACGTTTTTGAGCTTGAAAAACGCGTTACAAAATCGGGCGACAAGAATATCTTTACGATCAATATTACTGATTACACCGGTTCAACAACCGTCAAGGTGTTCAATACTATCCGTGAGTCCGCTGTTGTCGACTCAATCCGCAAGGGCGATACAATCGCCGTTATGGGCGACGTTGAGTACGACAAATACGCGGGTGAGCTTGTTGTAAACGCCCGTGCGATCGGTACCGCCGAGAAGGTAAAGGTTGTCGACAAGGCTCCCGAGAAGCGCGTCGAGCTTCATCTCCATACAAATATGTCCCAGATGGACGCGCTCACACCAGCGAGCGAGCTGGTAAAACGAGCCGCCGCGTGGGGTCACAAGGCGATCGCGATTACCGACCACGGTGTTGCGCAGGCGTTTCCAGACGCGATGAACGCCGCCGAGCGCATAAATAAGGACGGGGAGAAAATAAAAGTCCTCTACGGCACCGAGGCGTATTTTGTCGACGATCTTGTCGAGTCGGTATCAGGAGAGCAGGACGAACCGCTGAGCGGCACGTTTATTTGTTTTGATATCGAGACGACGGGCTTGTCGCCGTTAAAGGACAAGATTACCGAAATCGGCGCGGTAAAGATTGAAAACGGTGCAGTTACGGATATCTTTTCGACCTTTGCCAATCCCGAGATGCCGATTCCCGCAAAAATCGTTCAGCTCACGGGCATCACCGATGCAATGGTAAAGGACGCGCCGTCGCAGTCTGAGGCGGTTTCAGCCTTTCTCGAATTCGCTGGCGACAGCATTCTGGTCGCCCACAACGCGCCGTTTGATACCTCGTTTATCCGCAAGGCGTGCGAGAATATGGGTGTTGAGTATAACTACACGTCCATAGATACCGTGGCGATTTCCAGAGCGATTTTGCCCGATATAAAGAACGTTAAGCTCGATACTGTCGCAAATTACCTGCGACTCGGCAAGTTCAACCACCACCGTGCGACAGACGACGCAGATATGCTTTCAAAGATTTTTGTCAGCCTCTGCGGACGTCTTGAAGCGGATTACGACATTCACTCGACCGCTGAAATCAATACAAAAATCGCGGGCGGCGATTTCAAGAAGCTGCCCAGCTACCACCAGATTATTTTAGCAAAAAACAAGGTGGGCTTGAAAAATCTCTAT
>ONDL01000061.1 GCA_900316555.1 uncultured Eubacteriales bacterium
TGGTCGGAGTGAAGGGACTTGAACCCCCGACATCCTGGTCCCAAACCAGGCGCGCTACCAGCTGCGCTACACCCCGAAAGAAATGCTAATCTTCCGCTGTTGTGGTCAGATATGTGGTCAAAGCCAAATCCCGACGTCATTTTCCGCGGGCGGGAACCCCCCGAAAGCAAGGTGTTATGCGGCGTTTAGCGGTTTTGAAATCTGTCCTGACACAAAATGCGTACACGCTCCCAAATAAGGGCCGCCGCTGACTGTGACAGCCCCTATATTATACACAATATTATTCGGTTTGTCAACCTTAATCTAGCAAACTAATCTTTTTGTAAAGCTCCTCGGCGCTGCCGATGCAAATCTTCGGATCGTATCTCTCGGCGTCCTCTCTGCTGCGAAAGCCCCAGCCGTAGAGAGCTGCAGCAAAATCCATTCCGACTTCCTTCGCAGCGAGCGCGTCAACATAGCTGTCGCCGATAAAAATACTGTCCGCGGGCGCGACGTCAAGCTCCTTACAGACCTTGAGCAGCATTTCGCTCTTGGTCATATCTACATCGACGTTTGTGGCGCAGACCTCGTCAAAAAGCTCGCCGATGGTCTTGTAAACGCCGAGCATATTGTTGATGAATTTCTCGTTTTTCTGGGTGACAATCGCAAGCTTGCAGCCGCTGTTGCGCAGCATGCGAAGCGAGTCCTCGATGCCGTCGTAAATCAGGAACATCTCCTCGCCCTTGATGGAATACAGCTTGCTGTAGTTGTTCATCGCGTACTCGATCTCGTCCTCCTTCATGCCGTAAAGGCTCATGAAGCCCTGCTCGAGAGAAACGCCGATCACGCCGTAAAGCTCGTCGTGGTGGACGGGAGTGTAGCCCATGGCGTTGGCGGTGGTGTTCATGCAGTAGAGAATACCCGGTGAAGTGTCGGCGATAGTGCCGTCGTAGCCAATAATAATCAGTTTTTTCATATTATCACCTGCCTGCTTTAATTGTAGCACGAAAATATCGGAATTACAATAGTTTTTGATTGACATTACAGCCGCCGCGGTATAAAATATTTTTGTATTACAACAGAAAGGTTTTTCATATGAAGCATACAAGACAAGCTCAGACTGAAGCTCCTTCCGCAACCCTGTTAAACATGGTGCCGGGCATCTTTCTTTTCCTGATGTTCGCGGTTTTCCCGCTCTTTGTCGGCATATATGCGGACGGTCAGTTTCCATTTATCCATTTCGATGACGGATTCTACAATATCCGCCACGACAAGTTTTATTTCTTCGTAACGATGGCGCTGCTGGCGGTGGTCGCCGAGGTCATGATACTCCTTACGAAGTCCTCTCCCGAGGCAAAAAACCGCAAACTCGGCGAGCTGTTCACGCCGCTGAGCTTTACCGACTGGTCGGCGGTGGCGCTGGTAGTCAGCTGCACGCTGTCAACGCTGTTCTCGCCGTATCCGGCGCTGGCTTTCTGGGGCGAGATCAACGAGGGCGGAATTTCGGCAGGCAGAAACAACGGACTGTTCCTGATACTCGTCTACGTGCTGCTCTACTTTGTGCTGACGCGGTTCTTCCGCTACAGCGAAGCCCTGTTCACGGCGCTGGCGGTGTCGTGCTCGCTTGTGTACCTGCTGACGGTGCTCAACGGCTACTACCTCGACCCGATGAATATGCTCGAGCAGTTCAAGACCTCGCAGCCGGGCGTGTACATGGAATTTTTCTCGACGATCGGCAACAAGAACATGCTCGCAAGCTTCATCTGCGTAACGCTGCCCGCAAGCGTTGTGATGGCGGTGCTGACCGAAACGCTCTGGCGCAGGGCGGTGTATCTTCTTGCGTCGGGACTGGGCATGATGGCGATGATAATCGGCGACAGCGACTCGGCGATGCTCGGCACGGCGGTGTTTATCGCGGTATTCCTCGTAGTATTCGCGCGTAGCGTGACGCGTCTCAAGCGTTTCTTCCTGACACTGTCGGTGATGCTCGCGTCGGTGGGATTGCTCAGACTCTTCTCGGCGGCTATGAACGACAATTACAAGGAGCTGGGCGCGATACCGAAGGCGCTGCTGTTCTCAAGCTATGTATATATCCTGCTTGCGGTCTGCGCGATGATCACGGCTCTGCTCTATTTCGCCGACGGCAAAAAGCCCTGCGTTAAGCTGCCTAAGGCGGTACCTGTCGTGCTCGGCGCACTGTTCGGACTTGCGGCTCTTTCGGGCTTGGGCATTTTCCTCTGGTTCAGCGTTATTGACAAGGAAACCGAGCTCGGCGAGATGGAAAAGCTCCTGCGTATGAACGACGCCTGGGGTACTCACAGAGGAATAATGTGGCTGCGCTCGTTCGACATTTTTGCGGCGGCGAACCCGTGGCAGAAGCTGTTCGGTACAGGCCCCGATACATTCTTCTTTGCTTTTGAGCCGTACTTCGGCCAGCTTCAGGAATACGGCAACAGCTCGACCGACGCGGCTCACAACGAGTACATTAACTACCTTATCACAATCGGAATCGCGGGTCTGGGTTCGTATCTCGCATTTGTCGGCGGCGCGCTTGTGCGCGGCTTCAGGTCGGCGAAGAATAATCCCGCGGTACTCTGCTGCGCGGCGGCGGCAGTAGCATATCTCGCACAGGCTACGGTCAATATCGCGCTGCCGATCTCAACTCCGCTGTTCATCGTTTTCGTTTCGCTCTGCGAGGCGTTCGCGAGAAACGCGGCAACAAAAAATATGTAACAAACTAAAACAGGGACAGCCGAAAAAGCTGTCCCTGTTTTTTATGCGTATTATATTTTTCCGCTTTTGGGCTGATATGGTACAACCTCTCCCGCTTGCAGCGACTTGGGCACGTCGATTATCCGCTGATTTGACGAGCCGCGGAACTGCAGCGAAATACTGTACAGCTCCTGTACAAACTCGCCGTCAACCATAATGTCGATCAGACCGAGCATTTCGTCGGTGTACTCGCAGCGCGCGCGGCTTTCGCCGAGCAAATCCCTGTCGTAGAGGTAGCCCGTGTAGCACCAGATCTTCTTTTTGGGATAACTCTCCTTCACGCGCCTGAGAAACGGCAGCAGCACCGCCTGGTTCTGAGGCTCAAAGGGTTCGCCGCCGAGCAGAGAAAGCCCGTCGATGTAGTCAGGTTCAAGCTCGCGCAGCAGCAGCTCCTCGGTTTCTTCGGTGAAGGGCTTGCCGTAGTTGAAATCCCACGTTTCCTTGTTGAAGCAGTTTTTGCAGTGGTGGGTACAGCCCGACACAAACAGCGAGACGCGCACGCCTTCGCCGTTCGCGATGTCAAAATTCTTTATTTCTCCGTAGTTCATGGCATTACAGGTGGAGCACTCTCTCCTGGATCTCCTGGGTTCTGCCCTGGTTCCAGAACTGTGTGCCGATGTAGCCGCAGGTACGGCGCGCGACGTTCATTTTATCCTGGTCGCGGTTATGGCAGTTCGGGCACTCCCAGAGCAGCTTGCCGTCCTCTTCCACGATCGCAATCTCGCCGTCGTAGCCGCAAACCTGGCAGTAGTCGCTCTTTGTGTTGAGCTCGGCGTACATGATATTCTCGTAGATGAACTTCATTACCTGGAGCACGGCGGGAATGTTGTCCTGCATGTTGGGAACCTCGACGTAGCTGATTGCGCCGCCGGGTGAAAGCGCCTGGAACTCGGATTCGAGCTTGAGCTTGTCGAACGCGTTGATGTCCTCGGTTACGTGGACATGGTAGCTGTTGGTGATATAGTTGCGGTCGGTCACGCCCTTGATGATGCCGAAGCGCTTCTGGAGGCACTTGGCGAACTTGTAGGTCGTGCTCTCGAGCGGCGTGCCGTAAATGCTGTAGTCGATGTTCTCCTCAGCCTTCCACTTCGCGCAGGCGGCGTTGAGAGCCTTCATGATCTCAAGGCCGAGCTCCTTGCCCTCTTCCTCGGTGAGCTTCTTGCCGATGAGGGAGTAAACGCACTCCCAAAGTCCCGCGTAGCCGAGAGAGATCGTAGAGTAACCGCCGTAGAGCAGCTTGTCGATGGTCTCGCCCTTCTTAAGACGGGCGAGAGCGCCGTACTGCCAGAGGATAGGAGCCGCGTCGGAAAGGGTGCCCTTGAGTCTTTCGTGACGAGCCTTGAGCGCTCTGTGGCAGAGATCCATACGCTCGTCAAAGATCTTCCAGAACTTATCCATATCGCGGTTCGCGCTGAGTCCGATATCGACGAGGTTAACGGTGACAACGCCCTGGTTGAAACGGCCATAGTACTTGTGCTTGCCCTCGACGTAGTTACCCGCGTTGGCGATATTGCCGACGCCCGCGTCAGTGAAGCGGTCGGGAGTGAGGAACGAACGGCAGCCCATGCAGGTGTAAACGTCGCCCTTGAGCTCGAGCATGACCTTCTCGGAGATGTAGTCGGGAACCATGCGCTTTGCGGTGCACTTGGCGGCGAGCTCGGTGAGGTACCAGTACTTGCTGCCCTCGGTCACATTGTCCTCCTCGAGAACGTAAATGAGCTTGGGGAACGCGGGAGTGATCCAAACGCCCGCCTCGTTCTTTACGCCCTGATAACGTTGCTTGAGGGTCTCCTCGATGATGAGCGCGAGATCGGCCTTCTGCTGCTCGTTCTCAGCCTCGTTGAGGTACATATATACGGTGACAAACGGAGCCTGGCCGTTTGTGGTGAGCAGGGTCACAACCTGATACTGAATAGTCTGAACGCCGCGGTTGACCTCCTTGCGGAGTCTTTCCTCGACGATCTGGTGAATCTTTTCCTCGCTGATCTCAACGCCCATCTCCTCGATCTCGGCGAGGGTTTCCTTGCGGATCTTCTCTCTCGAAATCTGAACAAAGGGAGCGAGGTGGGTGAGGCTGATGCTCTGTCCGCCGTACTGGTTGCTTGCGACCTGGGCGATGATCTGAGTAGCGATGTTGCAGGCGGTGGAGAAGCTGTGGGGTTTCTCGATGAGGGTGTCGCTGATAACGGTGCCGTTCTGGAGCATATCCTCGAGGTTCACGAGATCGCAGTTGTGCATATGCTGAGCGAAGTAGTCGGAGTCGTGGAAGTGGATCAGACCCTGCTTATCAGCCTCGACAATGTCGGGAGAGAGAAGCATTCTGCGGGTCAGGTCGCGGCTGACCTCGCCTGCCATATAGTCACGCTGAACGCTGTTGACGGTGGGGTTCTTGTTGGAATTCTCCTGCTTAACCTCCTCGTTGTTGCACTCGATCAGCGAGAGAATGCGGTTGTCGGTGGTGTTCGCCTTGCGGACGAGCGAACGGTTGTAGCGGTAGCGTACGTAGCGTCTTGCGAGCTCAAACGCGCCCTTGGCCATGAGCTGATCCTCAACCATGTCCTGGATCTCCTCTACGGAAACAGCGCGCTTGATCTTGTTGCACTTGTACTCCACGTAGTCTGCTATGTCGGTGATCTGTTCCTCGGTGAGGAACGGACTGTCGGCGGAATTGTTCGCCTTGCGAATGGCGTTGATGATTTTTTCGATGTTGAACGTCTCTTCGGAGCCGTTACGCTTGATAATTTTCATGAATTACCCTTCCTCTTCTTTCTGTTAATTTCAAATCTATCCTGAGTGATCAAATACGTATCATTAGCGTGCAGGATTAATTATACATCAATATTTGGGAAAAAGCAAGGGGTTGACAAAGAAAAAACACAACATCTTGTATTCTAAAAAAGAATTATACCCATTATCTTGCGGTGTCTGTAACTCTGTGTCAAGTTTTTAACACAGTCGGGAAACGGCTTGCCCAAGCGGTTTTCGGCGATTTCTAAAAGGAATAAACTGCAATATCCGCACACCACGTCCCAATAATTATTACAAGTCAAGTTACAATATTGGAATTTTTATATACCATATCTTGTGTACAAATCCGCAATTATGTCGAAATATAATCTATATATAGGGGCATATTGGCAAAACAAAAGGCCTGAAAGGCGTCAGCCCTTCAAGCCTGAGTTTATTCCCTGTTGATTTTTGAGAACGCACACCCGCAGTAATTCTGGCGGTAAAGGTCATATTCCCGCGAAAGCACGATCGAGCGCTTGTAGCCCTCGCGCTTCTTGAAGTCCGACGGCAGCCACATTACGCCGTATTTTTCGCCCAGCTCAAAGCCTATCTCATTGAGCAGGGCGGCGTTCTTCAGCGGACTGATCGTGAGCGTGGTCGTTAAGCAGTCCATGCCCAGCTCCTTCGCCTTTTTAGCGGAAGCCTCAAGGCGCAGGCGGAAGCACTTTTCGCAGCGTTTGCCGCCCTCGGGCTCGCGTTCAAGACCGCGAACCGCGTCGAGGAACTCCCTCGGGTCGTAGACGCTGTCGGTGATGCTTACGGGATTTTTGAAGTCGCGCAGCGAGATGTAACGCTCCTCCTCGCTCAGGCGGAAGCGGTACTCCGATTCGGGCGAAATATTCGGATTGTAGTAGTAGACCGTGATGTCGAAGTACTCCGATAGGTACTCGAGGCAGTAGCTCGAGCACGGCGCGCAGCAGACATGCAGCAGCAGCCTCGGCGTAACGCCGTCCCTTTGATTGCGCTCAATAATGCGGTCGAGCTCCTTCTGGTAATTTATCTTGTTCATAGGCTGAGAATGTACTCCGCTAATTGGTCGGCATTGTCGGCTACAAACGGCGCGCCTGCATTGAGCAGCTCCTCGCGTCCGCGAAAGCCCCAGGAAACGCCCGCCATTTTTACGCCGCTGTTTTGCGCGGTGAAAACGTCAACATCACTGTCGCCAACGTATACGCACTCGTCGGGCGAAATGCCGTGGAGAGCGAGCATGGCGTGAAGCGCCTCGGGGTCGGGCTTGCATTTGTACTGCGGCTTCTGACCCCATGCCTCGAGAAAGGTGTGGCCGGGATAGAGCCTTTGCAGTATCTGAGCAACGAACTCGTCGGGCTTGTTTGAGAGGACGGCTGTGTAAATGCCACCGGAAGCGAGCCTTTCGAGCATTTCGGCGCAGCCGTCATAGGCGGCGGTGTTGTCGTTGCAGTGCAGGCGGTACTCTCTGTCGAAGGTGCCGATCACAGAGTCGAACAGCTCTTCGGTGCAGCCCTCGCCGATCGCGCGGCGGATTAGCATCTCTCTGCCGTTGCCGACAAACTTATTGTATTTCTCGATCGGGTGCTCGGGCAGACCCGCCTTTTTCAGACCCTTGTTGACGCTGAGCGCGAGGTCTGTGAGCGAATCGACCAGGGTTCCGTCGAGGTCAAAGACAGCCAGCTTTATCATCAGTTCAGTCCTTTCTCCATCTCGAACAGGATCGCGCGGCACGGAGCCGCCTCAAGTCCGCCGAGCTTTATCGGGAAGGCGCAGAGGTCGTACTCACCGGGCTTTATCGCGTCGAGGTTGAGGTTCTCGAGTATAGCGATACCTGCGCGCGCGAGGGTGCGGTGTGTGTTCGCCTCGTCAAAGGACGGCGCTATGGAATCCGCGTCGGTGCCGACGAGCACAACCTTGCTGTCGGCGAGGACTATCGCGGCGGAGTAGGACAGAAACGTCTTGCCGCAGCCGCGGAAAAGCACTCTGCGCTTGCAGTACGGCAAAAGGCGCTCCATATCCGCGCCAGTGAGGATACCTTCGACGCTGATGACGGTGCACTTGCCGTAAAATGTATTGAGACGGAGCATGTCGATCGACTGTCCGTCCTCGCTGAAATGGAGCGGAGCGTCGATGTGGGTGCCCGTATGAGTCGTCATGCGGATACAGCTCAGGTTGCAGTCGTCAAGATTCTCAAGGCTGCTGAGCTGCTCGACCTGCGGCTCGGGATCGCCCTCATAGACGGGCGTCGTCAGCGCGTCGCGCGAAATATCGTGAATAATCATCTTCCACTCCCCTTTTCTTTCCTGTCTTTTGATTATATCACAATAGAAAGCGGTTTGCAATCACAAATGCAAACCGCCTTTCTTTTACGCAGACGCAAAAAAGCCTCCCGATCGCTCGGGAGGCTGATTTGCTAAAATGTTTTGCTGAAAATATTATTCAAAAACTACGGGCTGACCGGTTCTGCCGGTGCCGTTCTTGAACTCAGCAACAAACTTCTGGATGCAGGTAGCGTCGAGAACAGAGATTCTGCCGTCAGCGTTTACATCTGCAACAGCCGCGTTGAAGTTATCTGTGGTGGGAAGATCGATGCTGTACTTCTGTACATAGGTAGCATCGTTAGTTGTGATCACGCCGTCGCCGTCAACATCGCCCCAGAGTACGGGAGTCTCTCTGTTGATGAAGATAGTGTAGGTAGCGCCGCCCTTCTTAACGGTATCCCAGTTGGAGATATCGAGCTGAATGGTTACGTTAACTGTGTCTTCCTCGGACTCAACGTTAAAGAGAATGTTGTCGGAATTGTACTGAGCGGGGTTGGGCTCGTTGAGCTTAGCCTCGGTCTCCTTAACAAGACCCCAGTTCATATCCCAGCCGCCGTTA
>ONDL01000024.1 GCA_900316555.1 uncultured Eubacteriales bacterium
GCTTGAAGGGCTGCACAAGCCACCACATCCGCGTGGAAGACCTCGATGAAATCCTGAAAACCTATCTCCAAATGGTGAAGGACAACTCCACGGAAATGCTGACGCAGCTCAACGCCGACCTCGCCAAGGAAGCGGAGGACATGAAGGAGCAGGACAGAAGCGAGGAAAACCTTGAGGAAATCCTGCTCGACCTGCAGGGGGAGCTGAAAGCGACCAAGCGTCAGCGCATCCGCGACATCATGAAGCACCCCGACCAGGAGGAAATGCTCGAGGAAACCTACGACGAATTGGAGGACGATCTCACGCGGCGAATCGCGGGAATACAAAATCAGATCGACCTCACTGTCGACAGAAGAAATACCATCATCAGGGTAAACCGCACGGCAAAGCTCGCGCTCGAGGTATTCGACGACATACTCAACAAGGACAAGCTCGACCGCAGCGACCTGCAATTGATTATCGAGCGGATCCGCGTGTACGAGGATCACGTTGACGTTCAGCTCAAAGCGGACATCGACAGCCTTCTGCGCTGCGGAACGCTTGCAGAGGATATGGAGGAAGCCGCAAATTTTGATTCAGGCATCATGGATAACTTATCTGTCACACTCGTCTCGAAGGCAAAATGCCAAAAAGACAAGGTCTTTGATGTCAATATTATCAGTGACGGTGACCCTCTGGAGATTTACACCGCTACGGACGGTGAGGTTATTTTCAAGAAATACTCGCCTGTAGGTGAGTTGAGCGAATTTGCGGGGCAATATGCCGACGTTATCGCGCGCATAAGCTCTATGCCTACCCTGATTTGCGATACCGACCATGTTATCGCGGCGGCGGGTGTTTCCAAGCGCGAATTTCTTGAGCGGCGTATCAGCTCGATTCTCGAGAGCTACATGGACAACCGCAAAAGCTACGCCGCGACAAACCAGACCCTCGGAAATGTTCAGCCGATCGAGGGCATTGAGCACGACGCGGCGGTCATCTACCCCATTATCGCCTCGGGCGACGTTATGGGCGCTGTGGTTATGCTCACGGGCGAGAGCGCCAAAATCCCGACAGGGGTTGAGATCAAGCTCGCTCAGTCTGCGGCGGCGTTTCTCGGCAAACAAATGGAGAACTAAACACAAAAAAGCGGTACAGCCTGCGCTGTACCGCCTTACTTTTGCTATAAATTATTTATTGAAGATTGACATGATGTCGTAGAAGGTGTCGTCCTCGTCATCGGTTGTGTCCTTGGTAGCTCTGGAAGAAGCAGTTGTCTCTGCGGGAGTGTCAACGATAACATTGTCGCTCGGAGCTGCAGCGGGCTGTTCACCTACGCCGCCAAATCCTGTAGCGATAACGGTTACGCTCATCTCATCGTTCATCTTGTCGTCGATAACGGCACCCCAGATGATGTTCGCATCCTCGCTTACCTTGTCCTTGATCATGGTAGCGGCGGTGTCGATATCCTCGAGGCTGATGTCTGAGGAAGCGGTGATGTTGATAATTACGCCCTTGGCGCCGTCGATCGAGGTCTCAAGCAGCGGAGAGGAAATTGCCTTTGTAGCGGCGATCTTCGCCTTGTCCTTGCCGGAAGCCTTGCCCATACCCATGTGAGCATTGCCTGCGTCCTTCATTACGGAGGTAACGTCCGCGAAGTCGAGGTTGATCAGACCGGGAAGAAGGATCAGGTCGGAAATACTCTGAACACCCTGTCTGAGAACGTCGTCTGACATTTCAAACGCGTTGAGAAGTGTAATGGTTGTATCAGAAACCTTCTTGAGGCCCTCGTTAGGAACGATGATAAGAGAGTCAACGCAGGGAGTGAGCTCAGCGATACCCTGCTCAGCCTGGGTCATTCTCTTCTTGCCCTCAAATGCGAAGGGCTTTGTTACTACGCCGACGGTGAGGATACCGAGATCCTTAGCGATTTTGGCGATAACGGGAGCAGCGCCTGTACCTGTGCCGCCGCCCATACCTGCGGTTACGAATACCATGTCTGTGTCCTTGAGAAGCGCTGCGATCTCGTCCTTGCTCTCCTCAGCGGCGCTCTGGCCGATTGCGGGATTAGCGCCCGCACCCTTACCTCTTGTCAGCTTCTCGCCGATGTGTATCTTCTGCGTAGCCTTTGAAAGACGGAGCACAGGCTCGTCGGTGTTGACCGCGATGAACTCTACGTTCTTGATACCTGTGGTAACCATTCTGTTGACAGCGTTGCCGCCGCCTCCGCCTACGCCTATTACTTTAATTTTCGGGGTGTACTCATTTTCCAGTTCCAGCTCAAAAGCCATTTTGTTGTCCTCCTTAACGCAATCTTATCTATCACAGAAAAGTGCCTAATTTCGTATTTTACATACTTATGTTACTATATTATCACACTATTATAAAAATATCAATGGTTTTTAGGGTATTTTTTAAGTAATAAATTTTTGTTTTTCGGGTCTAGTACTCGGGAACCTCACCGTCGTAGCCGTTATTCTGAGAACCGCCGCCGTCATAGCCGCCGTTATCATAACCGCCTTCGCCATTGTTGTCGTTCCAGTCGGTGTTGTTGTCGTCGCTCCACTCGTCGGAATTATCCTCCCAGTTGTAGACGCCGTACAAGCCGTACAAATCGTCGGAATAGTCGCCCCAGTCTGTGCCGTCACCCGAACCGTCGGCAGGCGCTGTTGTCGATGGAACAGAGCCCGAGGTCGCCATGGTCGCCTGATGAACCGTCGCCGCGGGAACGTAGTGCGACATCTTGTTCTTGGCGCAGGTGGAAACGTCGAGATTGCCGTAAACCTGACCTGTGTGGTTAGGGTCTAGCTTCTTGTCGATGATTGCCTGCGCTGTACGCAGCTTGTAGTCCAGATCCTCAGCGACACCGACGTTTATTTTTATCCTGCCCTCGTAGTCAAGGGTGATAGCCGTGGTGTCCGTAACATCGAAGCCGACAATGCCGGTGAACGAATTGTCCGAAAGGCTATTAGCGACGGTGTTGAGCAGATCGGGTACAGACGGGTCGTCAAATTTGATGTACTCGCCGACTTCTTTGCCCGTGACCTCGCCGCAGATCAGCTCGGGAAGTCCGTCGGGCTTTGTTTCCGTGCGCTCAAGCACTCTGCCCTTCGCGCTGATGAGAAGGTAATTGTTGCCCTCCGTCATGTAATACGCGGGAACGGCGTCGGTGATTGTGATGGTGATAGTGTCTGGTATATTGAAATCGACGCGGGCGTCCTCAACGTAGGCAAAGTTGTCGATAATATCCTGCGGCGTGCTGTTCATCTTCGCGATGAAGATGTTCTGCTGCAGTGAAACGTTGCTGTAGCTGATAATCTGGTCGTCATAATAGTATGAGCAGCCCTCGACGATGATATTCTCCGTTTTGAAAAGTACCGTGAAGCTGAGTATCACGCCGATAGCGATTACCGCGAGCAGGATTGCCGACATGATCAGAATGCGGCGAATACGAATCTGCTTGCTGGTCATCGGCTTTTTGTTGCGGCGGATAGTCTCGGTTTCCTGCTTGCGGATAACCTGAGCGCGTCTTTCGCGGCGTTGCTTCTCGCTGTACTCGTCTATGTAATAGCCGTCCTCAAAGTCCTGGGGCTTGAGGTTGCGGATCTTTTCCTCGCTCTCGCGGCGGAATTTCTCCTCACGGCTGATTTTTTGAAATTTAGCGGTCTTGCCCGAATTTACCGCTTCCTCGATTTTGCTCGCGGAAGGCTTTGCGGGCTTTTCGTCTTTTTGCTTTTTGGATTTTGAAGAGGATTTTTTCGCCCGTTTTTCCTGCTCCTTATGGAACTTCTGCGCCTGCTTCGCGTTTTCCTTGCGCTGGCGTGCGAGCTCCTTTTTCTCTTTTGAGCTGAGTGCCATGGGCATACCTCCTTTTTCTCAGAATTCCTTCTTAAACCTTTTTTATGTCCGCCCCGAGGGACGAGAGAACCAGATCGAAGTCCTCGTATCCGCGCTCGAGGTAGCGGACTCCGCCGATCGACGTGCTGCCCTCGGCACATAACGCCGCCGTGACAAGCGCCGCGGCTCCTCTCAGATCAGTTGCCTCCACCGCCGCGCCGTAGAGCCTTGGAACGCCCTCGACGACGGCAACCTTGCCCTCTGTCCTCACAGCCGCGCCCATTCGCGCAAGCTCGGGGATATGGCGGTAGCGGTTCTCAAATATGTTCTCGATAAAGACCGTTGTGCCGTCCGCTGCGCAAGCCGCCGCCATCAGCGGAGCCTGGGCGTCCGTCGGGAACCCGGGATACGGCATGGTGCGAACGATCCGCATTGAGCGCAGGCGCTTCGGCGCCTTGAGCCTGATGTCGCGGTCGGTGAGATTCACGCGGCAGCCGCCCTCCTCAAGGACGGGAATCACCGCGCCGAGATGGCTCGCGACAGCGTCCCTGAGGACGATCTCGGAGCCTGTGACCGCCGCGCAGGACATTAGCGTCGCCGCAACGATACGGTCGGGAATGATAGTGTGTGCCGCGCTGTGGAGCGAGGATACGCCCTCAATGACGATGACTCCCTCGCCCGCGCCGTAGATTTCGGCGCCGCATTTGTTTAAGTAATCGGCAAGGTCGCGGATTTCAGGCTCCCTAGCCGCATTTGATATCGTTGTCGTTCCGCCCGCGAGAGCGGCGGCAATCATCACGTCCTCTGTCGCGCCCACACTCGGGAACGACAGCGCGATTTTTGCTCCGCGCAGTCCGTAAGGCGCTCTGCATTCGAGCACGCCGTGCTTTTCCTCAATCTCCGCGCCGAGCTCGCGCAGCGCCTTGAGGTGCATATCTATCGGACGCGGGCCGATTTCGCAGCCGCCCGGGAAGCTCAGCCTCGCCCTGCCCGTTCTCGCGAGCACCGCCCCGAGAAAAACTATGGAGCTGCGTGTTCTCCGCATGAGCGAATCGGGTATTTCCGACTGATTAACCCCGTCGCAGTTGATAAGCAGCGCGCCGTCGCTCCGCTGAGCCTTTCCGCCGAGATAGCGCAGGATCGCGCACGACGCCTCGACGTCAGAGAGCCGCGGACAGTTGAAGATAACGTTCTCGCCCTTGGTCAGCAGGGTCGCCGCGATGATCGGGAGAGCGCTGTTTTTCGCGCCCTGAACAGATACCTCGCCCTCGAGCCGCTGCCGTCCTGCAATCAATAACCTTGACATACTGACACCCTCTTTTCAAGAATACAGTATATCATATGTCATTTTGCGGGGTTCGTGAGTGGTTTTACTTTGTGTTTCCGAGCGTCTTTTTTACGATCGCGTAGATTCGCTCGCCGGCGTTGGTGATAGCCATACGCTTCGCGCACTCGCTGTATTTTTTTAGCTTTTCGCGGTCTGAGAGCATCGCGTCGACCTTCTTGGTCAGCAGCTCGCCCGTAAGCTCGCTCTCCTCAATCAGCTCCGCCGCGCCCGCGTTGACAAGCGCCATTGCGTTGTGGTACTGATGATTTTCCGCTACGTTCGGCGAGGGAATCAGGATCGCGGGCTTGCCCATCGCCTGAAGCTCACTTAGCGTGATTGCGCCCGCGCGGCAGATAACGAGGTCAGCCGCCGCCATGCATTCGGGCATATTGTCGATATACGGTCTTATGTCAATGTTCGGAGCCTTGCTCAGATCGGCGCCCTTCTCCTCGACAAGCGACGGGAAGAAGCTTCCGAACTTTCCGTAGGCATGAATGTGCTGATATCTGCCGTCAATTCCGCTGCGCGCTACGATATCGGCAACGGCCTCGTTGACCTTCTGAGCGCCGAGACTTCCGCCGAAGGAAAGCACAACGGGACGCTGGTCAAGACCGAGCTTTTCGCGCGATTGTTCCTTGTCGGCTGTGAGAATCTCGCCGCGGACGGGGTTGCCGGTTACGACAACGTCAGCGTCCGGGAAGTACTTCTTCGCCGCCTCAACCGCGAGCATTACCTTCTTGACGCGCTTGCTCAGCAGCTTGTTCGTGATGCCGGGATAGGCGTTCTGCTCGTGGATAAGACAGGGAATGCCCATTCTCGCCGCCGTTCGGACGACGGGTCCCGAGACGTAGCCGCCCGTGCCGATACAGATATCGGGATCAAATTCTCTGATGATTTTCTTTGCCTGAGCCGAGGACGAAACGGTTCTGCCGAGAGTCCTGATGTTCTCGACCGCCGCCTTTGGCTTGAGGCTGCGCTTGAAGCCGCTGATCGTGATGGACTTGATTTCAAAGCCCGCCTGCGGTACAAGACGCTGTTCCATGCCGCCCCGGTTGCCGATAAAAAGGAACTGTGTGTCGGGACGCATTGTTTTGATATAGCCAGCGATGGCGAGAGCAGGATTGATGTGACCCGCCGTACCGCCGCCCGCGAGTAAAACTTTCATAGGAACCTCCAAAATTACTGCCGTTCAATATTTGCCGTTCTCGAAATCGAGAGCACAATGCCCATCTGCGCCAAAAGCATGATCAGCGAGGAGCCGCCGTAGCTGAAGAACGGGAGGCTGATACCCGTGTTCGGGAGCCAGTCGGTGATAACGAGAATGTTGAGGACGACCTGAATGCCGATCTGCGAGGTCAATCCGATACCGAGCAGCTTTCCGAATTTATCCTTTGAACGCAGCGAGAGAGTGATTCCTCTCCATACGAGCAGAGCAAAAATCAGGAGGATGATCGCCGCGCCGATAAGTCCAAGCTCCTCGACGACTATCGCGAAGATGAAGTCGTTCTGCGGTTCGGGCAGATAGAGGTACTTCTGGCGCGACTGTCCGAGGCCGAGTCCCCACAAGCCGCCCGAGCCTATCGCGTAGAGCGAGTTTCGGGTCTGCCATGTGGTTTGCCACATCTCCTCGGTTGTGTATTCGAGCGCCTGACCCCAGCCGTCCATTCGGCTCATAGCGTAGCTCAGACCGCCCGTCACCGCGAGCACAAGCACCAAACCGCCGAGGATTACTCCGCCGATAAGCAGGTACTTTGTTTTCATTCCGCCGATATAGAGCATCAGTACGGTGAGCATACCGATGATTACGATACCCGAGTAGTGCGGCTCAAGAAACAGCAGCATCGCGATCGAGCCGAATACAATGATGCCCGGCAGCACGCTGAACTTCGCGAGCTGCATCTTGTCGTAGTACTTGCTCGCCCAGTGTGCGAAGAACAGGATAACCGCGAATTTCGCGATCTCTGAGGGCTGGATATTGAACATGCCCAGAGGTATCCAGCGCTTTACGCCGCCGTCGCCCGCGGGAAGCACGAGTACCGCAAGCAGACAGACATATGCTATGCCGAGTACGAGCGGCGCTATCTTGTGGAGCTTGTTGTAGTTGAAAAAGGACATTACGCCCATGGCGATTATGCCGACTACGACGAATATCAGCTGACGGATAAGGAAGTAGTAGCTGTCGCTCTGGGTGTAGTAGGCGAAGGCGTAGCTCGCCGAGAACATCATGATCGTTCCTATTGTCAGCAGAACGAGCAGGATTATGCAGAACGGCAGGTCTATTCCCATGCCGATCCCGAACCACTTGGCGTTCTTCATCTTGCGCTGACGCGACGGTCTGATGAAGAGCTTCTCCTTCTTCGCCGCCTGCGACGCCTTGTACTCATCGTCATAGATGCGGTTAACGTCGCCCTTATATAGTAATTTTCTGTTTGGAGCCATTGCTTACCTCCAAAGGAATTGTAGTAGTTATTATCATACTCCGAAGAGAACCAGCAGGAACGAGCCCGCGCCGAAGAGAGCGGTTACCGCGCTGAATACGGCGACAATCTTGACCTCGCTCCAGCCGCACATCTCAAAGTGGTGATGAATCGGGCTCATCTTAAAGAGGCGTTTGCCGTGGGTGAGCTTGAAGTAGCCGACCTGCAGCATAACCGAGAACATCTCGCAGAGATAGACGATGCCGAGCGGCAGAAGGAGTATCGGCATATTGACCGCGAACGCAAGCGCGCACACGATGCCGCCGAGGAAGAGCGAGCCTGTGTCGCCCATGAATACCTTCGCGGGGTGGAAGTTCCATACCAAAAATCCGAGGCAGGCTCCCGCTATAGCCGCGCTGACGGCGGTGATGCCGAGAGAATAGAGCTTGCTTGCGATAAGCATGAAGCTGACGGCGACGAAGAATGTGATCGAGCCGTCGAGGCCGTCTACGCCGTCGGTGAGGTTGACTGCGTTAACTACGCCGACGATCACGATTGCCGCGATGATATAATAGAAGAATCCGAGGTCGACAGAGCCGACGAAGGGAATGATAGTTGAAGTGCCGTAGCCCGCGATTCCGAGGGTCGCGAGATATGCTCCCGCAACCGCAAACTGTAAAACGAGCTTCTGAATGGCGGTGAGTCCGAGGTTGCGCTTCTTGACTACCTTTGTGTAGTCGTCGATAAAGCCTATCAGACCGTTGGCGAGCGCAAGTCCGAGACCTGCGAAGATGAAAGTGACCTCGCGGCTGATGTCCGAGAAGTAGGTCTCGATGAAGCCCGAGCCCGTGAGCATGTAAACCACGGTGCTGATAACCGAAACCGCAACGATGGCGATGATGAACATGATACCGCCCATGATGGGAGTACCCTGCTTGCTCTTGTGCCACTTGGGGCCTTCCTCAAGGATCGTCTGTCCGAAGTTGAGCTTGTGGAGGAAGGGAATCAGAAACTTTCCCGTCACAGCCGAAATCAGGAAGGCAGCAATCGCCGCGCAAAACGTCCATATTCCGTATACTAACATATTTACCGTTCCTTTCATTTTCGCTTATATGACAAATAATCTCAGAATAAATTGCTTAGTCGCTGTTGCCGTCGCTGGTGTTCGCCGCGAAGGTGACGCTGACGACCGTGCCTCTGGCAACCTCAGCGCCTTCCGCGATGCTCTGTGCAACCGCGACGCCGCCCGAGCTGACAGCGCCCGAGTAGCTGACGTTCAGTCCCGCCTGAAGTGCGACGCTGTTCGCCTCGTAGGCCGCGCAGCCGAGGAAGCTCGGCACAGTGACCTTTTCGGGCTGGTTGCCCTCGGTGTAGAGCACGACGTTCGAGCCTGCCGCAACCTGTGAGGATACCGTCGGGATCTGAGAGAGCACCGTCGAGCCCGAGCCGATCACGGTGGCGATGAAGCCGTCCGCCTCAGCCTTCTTGAGCGCCTCGTCAACAGAGAGGGTGGTGTAGTCGCCCATGCTGACGTTAAGGTACGCGAGATCCTCGTCGGAGTAGTCCGTCTTGACCTCGAGGTACGGAAGCAGCTCCGTCATGATATTGATGAAGATAGGCGCCGCGATCTGCGAGCCGTAGTACGCTCCGCCGTCGGGAGTGTCGAGGAAAACAAGCAGCGCGATCTGCGGGTCGTCTGTGGGAGCGATTCCGCAGAAGGACGAGATGTAGTCCTTCTCAAAGGAGCTCTGCTTCTTTTCAACGCCGATTTTCTCGGAGGTACCGGTCTTGCCGCCCGTCTTGTAGCCGGCTACGTAACCGCCCGAAGCGCCGTTGACCTCGGGATACGCCGCGAGCATCTCGCACATTTTCTTTGAGGTCTCGTTGGAGATGACCTGGCGCTTGACCTTCTTCTCCATCGTCTTTACGACGTTGCCCTTGGAGTCGGTGATCTTTGAAACGACGTAGGGCTGGAGAACATAACCGCCGTTGCAGACAGCCGCGCAGGCGGTGATCATGCTGAGCGGAGTGATGTTGAAGTTCTGTCCGAAGGACGCAACCGCGAGGTCGACCATACCCATCTGACCCTCGGGCCAGAAGCTGTCGTCCGCCTCACCGGGGAGGTCGATGCCCGACTTCTCGGAGAAGCCGAAGGCTGTATAGTAGTCGCGGAACTTATCTATTCCTACGAGCTGACCGATCTGAATGAATGCGGGGTTGCAGGAATGGCAGAAGGATTCGAGGAAGGTCTGGGTGCCGTGACCCGAGGTTACCGAACAGCCGATATCGTAGTCCTCGACGCGCATATAGCCGCCGCAGGTGAAGCGTGAGCTGTCGGTGATCTTACCCTCCTCAAGCGCCATTGAAGCGGTACACATCTTGAATACCGAACCGGGCATGTATGTATCCGCAACGCACTTGTTTCGCCACATCGCCGCGAGGGACTTGCTCTCCTCGGCGTCCTGCTCCTTCTCGGGAAGCTCCTTTATCTTGAGCTCCGTTTCCGCGGGAAGCGTGTACGGGTCGTTGAGGTTGTAGCCGTTGGCGGTAACCATAGCGAGGATAGCGGCCGTGTTTACGTCCATCGCGATACAGACGCCGCGATTGAGTACGTTGTTGTCGATGATTGCCTGAGCCATGTGCTTTTCGCAGATGCTCTGGATCCCCTCGTCGATCGTGAGGTAGATATTTTTTCCGTCCTCGCTCTCGACGTTCTGCTCAAACTGGAAGGGCATGTTGGTGCCGCGCGCGTTTTTGGCGGTGACGATTCGTCCCGGGGTGCCCGAGAGGTAGTCGTCGTATTTGTACTCTACACCCTCAAGTCCCTGTTCGTCCGCGCCCGTAAAGCCGATTACGCAGGAGGCGAGGTCGTCCTTGGGGTAGTAGCGCTTGTAGTCGTCGAGGAGCTGGATAACAGCGCCGCAGTTGTAGTCCTTGCTGAGCTTTTCCTGCAGCTCCATGACCTGGTCGCGCTGCTCAACCTCGATTTTGCGCTTGACGACGGTGTAGTAATTCTGCTGCTTGGTCTTTTCGAGGACGTTCTCGTAGTCCAGACCGAGGATCTCCGACAGACCCTTTGCCGCCGCCTGACGCTGCTCGTCGTTCTCGAAGTTGATAGGCGCGAGCACGACCTGCCACACCGAGGCGCTCTCCGCGAGGGTAGTGCCCTTCGCGTCGTAAATCGAGCCGCGCTTTGCGGTGAGGACGGTATCGCTGAGCTGCTGGCTGACAGCCTTCTCCTGCAGCTCGCTGCCCTGAACCATCGTCAGAAAGGACAGGCGCAGAAGCGTCGCGCCGAAACCGACGACGAGTATCAGTATAATGAGAACCGCCGTTCTCTGGCGCAGCCGCTGGTTTGGACCCTTGTCGGCACGCTTTTTGGGTGGTGTTGATTTCTTCTTGTTATCTTCCAAAATATACTCCTTCCACCGCAATCATATATCATTTACCCGCAAAATATCGGGAGAATTCTGCATTTTGCATTTGCCCTCTATAAACAAGGAAAAGAGCCAAGACATTTTAAGCCTTAACTCTCATTCTGATTTGTCAGTTCATTATATTTAATTTCAATGAATGTTATGACCAAAGATTTTTAATTGATTCGATAAACTGGGTGAAAATATTCTCACTCTTCTGAACGCTCACCTCTGCTTTGTCGCCGCCCTCGAGAGAGATAAACTCCTTCTGTGCGTTAGAGGCTTTGGTCATGCCGAGCGAAGCAGCGTACTTCTCAATCTCAGCGTTTGAGAGATTGGCTTCGAGCTTCATCTGGTTCTGGGTATAAATGCTCTGGGTATCCTCGAGGGTCTCCTGAGCGGAAATGATCTGCTGGTTGAGCTCTGTGAGCTGTACCTGGCCGACGATGATGAAACCGATGATCACGGTGACTACCGCCGCGCTTACGCCGCCGAGCAGAAGCTTGAAAGGATTATGCTTACGGCGTCTTGCCTTGAGCTTGTCCTCCTCGGAAAACTCGACTACATTATTTTTAACTTTTTTCTTAGGCTTTTTGACGGGTTCTTCCTCGCGGCGCTTGGGAGCGGCTGAGGAGTATGTATTTTCCTCGTCAAAAAGTGTTAAGTCATAAGCAGCATTATTATTGTATGCCATTGGATTGCACCTTATGCCTTTCTCTATACAAAATTTTCACAAAACACACTATTTCGCCGAACTTTTCAAAATAATACGGCAATTTAATTCTTTCAAATCAAAAAGTTTCAAAATTTTAACAATTTGATTTCAGAAATCACACACAATCTGTCCGAAATTACGGTTTCAAGCCGTTTTTACCGGATATTTAGTCATAACAGCTTTGTAAATCACAAGCGGTTGTAGCTGTAATCTTATTTACAGTTTTGTTATATTTTACACCAAAATACCGCGTTTGTCCATAGCTGAGAAGAAAAAACTTAAATTTTTTCGCATATTCTCAACTTTGCACTCCTCGCTCTGGGGTTTTCTGTCAATTCTGTTTCATTTGCACAAATGGGTTTTTTATTGACTAATTTTGCTTTCGGAGTGTTTCCGCAGACGCAAACCGGGAAGTCCTTGGGGCATGTACAGCCCTGACACCACGCCGCCATCTGCTGCTTTACGATCCTGTCCTCGAGCGAGTGGAAGGTGATTACAGCGAGCCTTCCGCCGCTGCCCAAAAGCTCAAACGCGTTCTCCAGTCCGCGCTTCAATGCGCCCAGCTCGTCGTTTACCGCGATGCGTATCGCCTGAAACGTCTTGCGCGCGGGGTGACCGTCGCGCCTTACCCTCTGGGGCACGTTTGCCTTGACTATCTCGGCGAGCTCAAAGGTCGTTTCGATCGGCTTTTCTTCGCGCGCGGCGATTATTCCCTTCGCGATCGAGCCTGCGTACTTCTCCTCGCCGTACTCAAACAATATCCTGCGCAGCTCTTCGAACGGCAGGGTGTTTACAAGCTCAGCCGCCGTCGTGCCCTTCTGGCTCATGCGCATATCCAGCGGCGCGTCCTCGTGAAACGAGAAGCCGCGCTCGGCGGTGTCGAGCTGATGCGAGGAAACGCCGATATCGAGCAGTACGCCGTCGACCCTGTAGAGCTTTCTCTGGGCGAGAATCTCGCGCATATCGCCGAAATTACCCTTGACGACGATCGAATTCTCGTTCTTGCAGAATCGCTGCGTCAGCGTCTGGATCGCGTCGGGGTCACGGTCGATGGAAATCAGCGTACCGCCGCGGAGGCGCTTGAGTATCTCGCTCGAATGGCCGCCTCCGCCTGCTGTTCCGTCCACATATATTCCGTTCTCTTTTATTGCGAGTCCTTCGATCGCCTCGTTGAGCAGGACGGGCTTGTGAGAAAATTCCATAACGCCCTCCTAGAACACGAAGTTCTCCAGCGCCTCGTCAAGCACGGGCTGCTGCGACAGCATGAACTCGTCATATACCTCTTTGCTCCAGATCTCGATTCTGGTATCCATTCCCAGCACAAGCGCCTCGCCCTCGATTTTGGCGATCTTGCGCAGCGCGGGCGGAATCACGAACCGTCCCTGAGCATTCGGAGTCACTTCCGAGGCGGTCACGGTGAAGTTGTACTGCATAGCCATCGCCTGCTTCGCGGGAAGCTGGCGGATGCGCGCGGAGATATTCTCGTACTCCGTCTTTGACATCACCTGAACGCATTTTGAGTTGAAGCCGTTCGCGACAATGAAGCTCTCGCCGAGCTCCTCACGGAATTTCGCGGGCAACACGATCCTGCCCTTGGAGTCTATATTATGGTTTGACATACCCAAAAACACGTTTGCCCACCTCCGTTTTGCGAATTTCGGCACTCAACTGTCACTTAATGACACAAAATGACACCGACTATCACTATTATAACCTATAAGGCTCCAAAAATCAAGCAGATATTACAATTTAATAAAAATTTCGTTATTATTCCCAAATTACTCCGTCAAGTAATAAAACACATACAAAATGCCGGATTTTGCCCGCTATCAGCCAAAAAATAAAGGCCTGACTATTTCGTCAGACCTTATAAAAGTATCAGAGATATTACTTTTTCTGGGAATTTGCAAGTGTCGAGCGTGTCTTTTTGATGTCGGTGAGCTGGGTTGAAAGGCTCTCCTCGGCGCGCTTGAGGATACCGTCGGCATAGACGTTGGCAGCCTTGCGGATTTCGGCGGACTTAGCCTTGGCGTCGTCTACGATCTCCTTAGCCTTAGCCTGCGCCTCGCGGACAAGCTCGTTCTGGTTAAGCATGATCTTCTTGCGCTCCTCGGCTGCGCGGATAATGTTCTCCGCTTCGCTGTTAGCCTCGTTGAGAATCTGCTTTCTGTCGGCAACGATGTTCTTTGCCTGTCTTACCTCGGCGGGCATAGCGTCCTGAATCTGAGCGATAATCTCAAACGCCTCGTCGCTGTTAACCATTACCTTGCCGCCTGAGAGGGGTACGGGTCTGGCGTTGTCTACCAGATTCTGTAAATCTAAAATTAAATCATCAACTTTCATTTTCTTCCACTCCTTATATATTAATAGCTGTCAATTTCCTTATCATAAAAAGCAGCAGCTACTTTTTATCTCTTAATCTGCCGACGATCTTGTCGTGCACGCACTCGGGCACGAAATTGCTGATATCGCCGCCCATTGAGCCGATTTCGCGTACCATGCTCGAGCTGAGGTACATCAGGTCGGAATCGGCGGTAATGAATATTGTCTCGAGGTCTGGGTTGAGCTTCTTGTTGGCAATCGCCATCTGGAACTCGTACTCGAAGTCCGAAACCGCCCGCAAGCCCTTGACGATCGCGTTTACGCCGCGCTCGCGCGCATATTCCGCCAACAGACCGTCGAAGCCCGCGATCTCAACATTCTCCAGATCAGCGGTGACCTGACGGAGAAGATCCATTCTCTCGTCGACGGAGAAGGTCGGGGTTTTTGATGAATTAATCAGAACCGCAACTATCACCTTGTCAAACATTTTTGCCGCTCTGCGAATCACCTGAAGATGTCCGAGCGTGACAGGGTCAAAGCTGCCCGGATAGATTACCGTTCTTTTCATTTCACAAAATCCTCATGCCTGTATGTGCTTATTTTTATTTTACCATAGCGATACTGTCTGTCAAGTGCAAAATCACCGTATTTTGACAAAATTTCCTCATTTAAGGGATTTTCCGCGATAATTACGCCCGTATCCTTCATGTGAGCGGATACTTTTCCGAGCGCGTCCTGCAAAATTCCCTTGCCGTACGGCGGGTCGAGAAACACGATGTCAAACTTCGTTGTGTTCATCGAAAGGAAGCTCTGCCAGTCAAGGCGGCATACCTTGGCGTTCTGCTCAAGGTTGGTCGACTTGAGGTTCTGACGGATAATGTCAACGCTTTTCTTCGCGCTGTCGACAAAGACAGCCTCCTTCGCGCCGCGGCTGAGAGCCTCGATGCCCATCTGTCCGGAGCCTGCGAAGAGGTCGAGAAACGCCCTGCCCTCTGTTTCGAACTGTATGATTGAAAAAACCGCTTCCTTGACCCTGTCGGTGGTGGGACGGACGTCCTCGCCCTCAAGAGTCAGCAGCCGTCTGCCGCGCGCGGTACCTGTAATCACTCGCATAGAATCTTCCTTATAGACTGTTTTCGATATTATACCATATATTTTTCTTTATTGCAATAATATTTTTATTCCTGCGGCGAATCGCCGCCGTGAAAATACCTGTAAACCGCGAGCGCGCTGTCCTTGGTCATCTTCGGAGCCGCCTCAAGCTCCTCGAGGTCAGCCTTGCTGATGTTGTCGATCGTGCGGAAGTACTTGAGCAGCGCCTTAGCCCTGACCTCTCCTACACCGTCGATTGTCGTCAGAGAGCTGCGGAAGGTGTTCTTGCTGCGGCGCGCGTGGTGGTAGCCTATCGCAAAGCGGTGAACCTCGTCCTGCATTTTGCTCAGAAAGGTAAAGAGCTGTCTGCGCGAGCTTATCGCGATCTCTCCGCCGTCGCCTGTCACGGCGCGGGTGCGGTGCTTGTCGTCCTTGACAAGACCGAAGAGCGGCACGTCGATGTCCATTTTCTCCATGACATCTCTGACCGCGTGAACCTGTCCCGCACCGCCGTCGAGCAGGATCAGATCGGGCAGTCTGCCGAAGCCCTCGCCGCCTTCAGCCCTGCGGTACTCCTCAAAGCGCCGCGTCAGCACCTCAGCCATCGAGGCGTAGTCGTCCTGCCCCTCAAAGCCCTTTATTTTGAACTTGCGGTAGGCTGATTTGAGCGGCTTGCCGTTCTGATAGACGATCATACCCGCGACGTTTTCGCTGCCGTTGAGGTTCGATATATCGTAGGACTCGATGTACTCGGGCAGAGTATCAAGTCCGAGCAGCTCCTTAAGCTCCTCAAGCACGCCGTATTCGCGCACCGTCGCACCCTTTTGCTGGGCGAGCGCCTCGGCGGCGTTAGAGCGGCACATGTTCACGAGCTGCGCCTGCTCTCCCCTCTGCGGAACCGTCAGATTGACCTTGCTGCCGCGCTTTTCGCTCAGCCAGCGCGCGACCTCGTCCATGCCCTCCCACTCTGTGTCGACGGCGATATTCTTGGGCACGTCGGGACGGAGGGTGTAGTAGCGGAGAATGAACTCCTCGGTATCGCTCTCGCCGCTGTCGACGATAAAGCTCTCGCGGTCAAACAGCCTGCCGCCCTCAAAGCGGAACACCTGGAAGCAGGTTTTTGTACCGTCGGAGAATGCCGCGATAACATCCTCGTCGAGCACCTTGTTTGCGACTACCTTCTGCTTGTCGCCCATCTTCTTTACAGCGGCGATTTTGTCGCGTATTCTCGCGGCGCGCTCAAACTCCAAGTTCTCGGCAGCCTCCTCCATCTGCGCGGTGAGCTGCTTTACTGAGTTCGACGAGCCGCCCTTGAGAAAGTCAAGCGCCTGTTCCATGCTCTCGCGATATTCTGAAAGCTTCACCCTGCCCGTGCAGGGCGCCATGCACTGCTTTATGTGGTAATTCAAACACGGCCGCGCCTTGCCGAAGTCCTGCGGAAACTTTCGGTTGCAGGTAGGCAGCATGAAGATCTTGTTTGCTTCCTCTACCGCGCTCTTGACGTAGTAGCTGCTCTTGTACGGTCCGATGTATGTCGCGCCGTCGTCCTGCTTTTGCAGCACATAGCTGAGCTTGCCCCAATCGCCCGCGCCTACGCGGATATAGGAGTAGCCCTTGTCGTCCTTGAGAAGTATATTGTATTTCGGGGTATGCTGCTTTATCAGGCTGCACTCGAGGATAAGCGCCTCAAACTCGCTGTCGGTGATGATGTACTCGAACCAGTCGACGTTGTCGACCATCCGGCGCACCTTTTCAGCGTGGTTGTTCTGTGAGCCGAAGTACTGGCTTACGCGGTTCTTGAGCGCCTTTGCCTTGCCGATATAGATGATCTCGCTGTCCTTCGCGTGCATGATGTACACGCCCGGCAGCAGCGGCAGCGCCATTGCCTTTTTTCGCAGCTCGGGAAGTTTGGGATTCATGGGATTTCCTTTCGGATTTAAAAATAAAACGGGCGAAGATACTTCGCCCTTAAAATAATGCAGTTTATGATTTTATTACTCAGCGAAGCCGCTCTCAACCAAAGCCGCAAGACCCTCTACCGCGTCGGTCTCGTCGGAACCGTCAGCGATGATCTTGATTGTGGTGCCGCCGATGATGCCCAGTGAAAGCACACCGAGAAGGCTCTTCGCGTTAACGCGGCGCTCTTCCTTCTCTACCCAGATGGTAGCCTTGTACTCGTTAGCCTTCTGAATAAAGAATGTTGCGGGACGAGCGTGAAGTCCGGCTTTGTTCTGAACTAAAACTTCCTTAACATACATATTTATTACCCTCTTCTCTAAATACATGAATTTAGTTTCGTAGTCCCCTGAAAGGGTCATTTACCGCTACTATTATAATATTTTTTTCTTGGAAGGTCAATAAGAATATTCAATTTCGTGCTTATAATCACCACCGCAAAAGAATTTAAACGGTTTATTGTGCATTTTTACAAAAACTATACAGTTTTGTTAAGATAAAAGTCAAAAGGTTGAAATTTCAGCACCGAAAATTGTGGATTAATCCGTTTGGTTCAGAAGGTCGGGACGCTTCTTTTGAGTGACCTCAAGGCTTTTTTCGCGCCTCCACTTCTCGATATTCGCGTGGTGTCCGCTGAGAAGTACCTCAGGCACCTCAACTCCGCGCCACTCGGCGGGCTTCGTGTACTGAGGATACTCCAGAAGTCCGTTGAAATGGCTCTCCTCAGTGAAACACTCGTTGTTCGTGAGCACCCCGGGAACCATTCGGCAGAGCGCGTCGGCAAATACCATCGCCGGTATCTCGCCGCCCGTGAGCACGTAGTCTCCGATCGAGATCTCCTCGTCAATATACATATCGAGAAGCCGCTGGTCAACACCCTCGTAGTGACCGCAGAGAATCGTTATGTTTTCTTCCGTACTCAGCTCGCGCAGGCGCTGCTGACAGAGAGTTTGGCCCTGCGGCGACATGTAGATAAACCTCGGGCGTGAGCCGATCTCCTCACAAATATGCTCAAAACAGAGCGCTATAGGCTCCGCCTTCATCAGCATTCCCATTCCTCCGCCGTAGGGGCTGTCATCGACGCGGCGGTGCTTGTCAAAGGCAAAGTCGCGCAGCTGGTGGGTGTGGATCTCAACGGCGCCGCTCTTTTGGGCGCGTCCGATTATGCTGTCGCCCAGCACCGGCTCGAACATCTCGGGAAACAGAGTGATGATGTCAATCCTCATCGTCAAAAATTCCTTTCATCGGGCGCAGCAAAACATAGCCGCCGTCTGTGTTGATTTCGATGACAACCTCGTCGATCACGGGCGCGAGGTACTTTTTGCCGTCGCTGTCCGTGATTTCGTAAACGTCGTTCGCGCCTGTGCGGAGCACGTCGGTCAGAGTGCCGTAGACCTTGCCGCTGTCCGCGTCGCGGATTTCAAGCCCGAGCAAATCCTGAACGAAGTGGACTCCCTCGCCGAGATTGATGTCGTCGCGGTTGATATAGATCGTCTTGCCGCGCAGACGCTCTGCGTCCTCGATGGTGTCGACGCCCTTGATTTTCGCGAGGGTGATATTCTTGTGCGGACGGCTCTTTACCTCAATAGCAGTCGCGCCGTTCGGGTCGAGGTAGAGCTTTTTGAAGGCGCAGATGAACTCGGGTGAGTCGCACCACGGCTCAATCCTCAGCTCGCCCTTTATTCCGTGTGTTCCGACAATCTTGCCTGTTTCCAAAAATTGCTTTTTCATATGTTAAACTCCAAATTATTTCAGTTCGACGATCGTCACGCCGTCCTCGCCCTCTCCGAAGGTGCCGAGGCGGTGGGATTTGACGTGTTTGTTCGTGCGCAGGAATTGATTGATCTCGCGTCGCAGCACGCCCGTACCCTTGCCGTGGATAATCGTCAGCTTGCCGACGCCCGACAGCATCGCGTTGTCGATAGCCTTGTCGACGATATTGACCGCATCAAAGCCCGTTTCGCCGCGCACATCGATTTCGGTTTCCGGCCGCACGTCCATACGGCTCGGCACGCGCCTTGCCGACGAGAATCTGTCCGCCTTTGGCTTTATCTGCGATTTGAGCAGGCGCAGATTCTTTATGTCCACGCGCGTTTTTATAATACCGGCCTGTACAAGCACCTGACCGTCCTTGTTGGGCGGCGCGAGCACCGTGGCGTTCTTGTCTATGTCGTAAATAAGCACCACGTCGCCCACCTTGAGCGGCCGCGGAAGCACATATTCCTCGTCGGGTGTGTTCTTGAGCTTTATAGGGTCGGCGTGAGCTTCCATACGATTGATGTCCTGACGCAGCTTCGTGCGCTGCTCGGCGGTCATCTCCTTTTCGCGGCGCGCCTTTTCGAGCTCCTCGATCAGCGCGTCAGCCTGAGCCCTCGTCCGCGATACGATTCTCTGCGCCTCCTGCTTTGCGCGCTCGATCTCGCGCTCGGCATCCTCACGCGCGCGGCGCGCTTCGTTCTCGGCGCGCTGCTTCTCGGTGTTCGCCTTCGCGGTAAGGCGGTTCGCGTTCTCGACCTGTTTTTCGAGGCTCTGCCGCTGCTGCTCGAGCTTTCCGACAACGTCCTCGAACTGTCTGCTCTCGCTCGACACCAGCTCCTTTGCACGGTCGACGATCGACGCGTCCATACCAAGTCTTTTTGAAATAGCGAACGCGTTGCTCTTGCCGGGTACGCCGATGAGCAGGCGATAGGTCGGCTGCAGGGTAGCGACGTCGAACTCGCAGCAGCCGTTTTCTACTCCCTCCGTGCGCAGGGCAAATTCCTTGAGCTCCGCGTAGTGGGTGGTCGAGGCGATTTTAGCGTGCTTTTCGCGCAGTTTCTCGAGTATTGCCGTCGCGAGAGCCGCGCCTTCGACGGGGTCTGTACCCGCGCCCAGCTCGTCAATCAGACAGAGCGAGCCCGCGTTCGCGAGCTTAAGAATCTGGATAATATTAGTCATGTGAGCCGAGAAGGTCGAAAGGCTCTGCTCGATGCTCTGTTCGTCGCCGATGTCGACAAGCACCCTGCGGAAAACGCTCAGCTCGCTGTTGTCCGCGCAGGGTACGAGCAAGCCGCACATAGCCATCAGCGTGAACAGCCCGAGGGTCTTGAGGGTAACGGTCTTGCCGCCCGTATTCGGGCCTGTGATCACAAGGGTATCAAAGGTCTTGCCGAGGGTTATGTCACCCTGTCCTTCGGGATAAGCGGATGACGTGCCTGACGGATACGCACCTCGCCGCGGTCGTTCATTAAGGGTCGGCTCGCGCGCATTGAATACGCCAAATCGGCCTTTGCAAAGATGAAATTCAACTCGGCGAGGTTCTTGTAGCTGCGGATAATGCTGTCCGCGAACTCACCCGAGTTTGCGCTGAGGTCAAAGAGAATGCGTTCGATCTCCTCTTCCTCCTTGCCGCGGAGAACCTTTATGTCGTTGTTCGCCTGCACAACGCCCATCGGCTCGATGAAAACCGTCTGACCCGAGGCAGATGTATCGTGCACCAAGCCCGGCACGTTGTTTCGGCACTCGGACTTGACGGGCACAACGTATCTGCCGTCGCGCTGGGTGACGATAGCGTCCTGCAGGTATTTGATGTATTTTGAGCTGTGAATGATTTTATCGAGGGTTTCGCGCGCCTTTGAGGACGCGGTACGGATTTTGCGGCGGATATCCGAGAGCGCGGGACTAGCCTTGTCGGAAATCTCATCCTCGCTGATGATTGCCGTTGTGATCCTCTCCTCGAGGTACTTGTTCGAAACAAGTCCGCTGAAATATCCGTCGAGCGCGTTTTCCACCAACGCACAGCGGCTGTGCCACTCCTTGACAGTGCGGATAACGTGCATCGTGCGCGCGACCGAGAGCAGCTCGCCCGTGGTCAGACAGCCGCCGGCTTCCGCACGGCGCAGACTGCCGCCGCAATTTACGGCTCCGCCGAAAGAAGGCGCGCCGAACCTGCCGCTGAGAGCAACGGCGTCGTCGGTCTGTCTGAGCAGCAGCTCAACGCGCTTGAGGTCAAACTGCGGCTCGAGGTTGAGCGCCGCCTGCTTCGCGTCCTCGAGCGTCGTCATGGCGGCTAACCTTTCGAGTATTTTATCAAGTTCAAGTGTTCTGTAGTTACGGTTCATAGCTGTACCTTATTATGATATTGTTTTATAAAAATTCAGCGCCTGAAAGTCCCTTTCAAGCTGGCAGCGCAGATACAGTTCCGTTGCTCTGTTGAGAATCTGAAGGCTCTCGTCGGACAGAGCAAACGAAAACAGCTGTTTGTCCTCGGCGTAGACAGTGTGTCTGAGCGCAGTAAGCGCCGCGTCATTGAGAAGCACCGCTCCGTTGGGGTTCTTGCGGCAGTTACAACACTCGAGCTTTCCCTCGCGCGGAAGGAAATACATCGCGCTTGCAGAGTACGCGCCGCACTTGCGGCACATCAGCAAATCGGGCGTGTAACCAGCCATGCACATAAAGCGCATCTCAAAGCAGGGCTTTACCAGCAGCTCGCTGCGCTTGTTCTCGGACAAAAGGTAAATCGAATTGAGAAACAGCCGCAGGAACTCATCGGCAGGCTGTTCTCTCGGGCAGATGTGTCTTGCGATCTCGCAGAAATACTGCACGAGGCACATCTTGCGCACGTCATGGCGCAGCTTTGAAAAAATCCTGAGCGTCTGAGCGTCGCCGATTATGTAGCTCTCCCGGCTCTTGTAAATCGTGAGACGGGAGTATGCCAGAAGCGAGGTCGCCGAGCACTTTGCGTTTGTGAGCTTTTTCGCTCCGCGCGCGAAAGCCTTGACTACGCCGTTTGAACGCGTCAGAACCCAGACGAGCCTGTCGTTCTCACCGATATTCTGTTCTCTGATAATCAGTCCGTCCGTCCGGAATTTCATCGCCAATCTCCCTGAGCACCGTGTCCGCGCCCGTATCCGCGGCGTTCTGAATGCTTTTGTAGCGGATATAGTCGAGCACGCTGCCCGTCGTGAAAAACACCTGCCACATATACCATTCTTCCATAACAACACCTCCTTATGATAGTGTCGCACGGAAGCGGCGGTTTATGGCTGGTAAATATTTAATGCAGTTATTTACAAATCATTAATTGTCGAATCGCGCCTTAGTCCGCGAATTTGCCCGGGTCTTACCCGTCGAAATTGCGCTCGTCGTAACCGAAGTTCTGGACGAGCTGCGCGCGGTTGCGCCAGTCCTCCTTGACCTTTATCCACGTCTGCAAAAATACCTTGCAGTCAAAGAACCGCTCGATGTCCTGACGCGCGTAGGTGCTGATTTTTTTGAGCATCGCGCCGTTTTTGCCGATGATGATTCGCTTATGGGTGTCGCGCTCGCAGTATATCGTCGCGTCAATGTCGAGGATTCCGTTGTCGCGGGTTTTCATCTTCTCAATCAGAACCGCGGTGCCGTGCGGAATCTCCTTGTCGCAGAGGCGCAGGATCTTCTCGCGGATAAGCTCGGCGGCGATAACGCGCTCGGGCTGGTCGGTGAGGGTGTCGTCGTCAAAGAAATGACCGCCCTCGGACGCCTGCTTTTTCAGCTCGTCGAGCAGCTCGTTCATGCCGCTGCCGTCCTGAGCGCTGACGGGTACGACAGCCTCGAAGTCATAGAGCTGCGAGTAGGTGAGGATCTGCTTCATCAGCTCGTCCTTCTCCCTGAGCATATCGATTTTGTTGATCGCGAGGATCGCGGGCATGCCGATCGATTTGAACTTCTCAATCAGCGACAAGTCCGCGGGCGCGGGTTCCTTGCCGGCCTCGACCACGAGCATGCAGCAGTCAACGCCGCCTACGCTCTCGTTTACGGAGCGAACCATGTATTTGCCGAGAGTGTTCTTTGGCTTGTGCATACCGGGTGTGTCAAAAAACACGATCTGGTACTCGCCGTCGGTCAGCACGCCCGTGATGCGGTTGCGCGTGGTCTGGGGCTTTGAGGAAACGATTGCGATTTTCTGTCCGAGAAGGCGGTTGAGTATCGAGCTTTTGCCGACGTTTGGCCTTCCGACGATCGCGATAAACGCGCTTTTGTCATTTGTATTGTATTGCATGGGAACACCTCTTTTATTCCGTTATTGTTCGTTATTATTTTAGTATAACACAAAAATCGGCGCAAGAAAAGGGCTAACGCGAAGTTTAGCCCTTTGGTTTGCGTTTTTTGGAAATTCTGTCCCATATTTCTCTCGGTCCCAGAGCGACAAAGAATACCGCGTTTACCGCCGACAGTACGAGCGCTGCCAGCAAAATCGGATTTGCCGCGAAGAACTTAAACATTGCCGCAAAAGCTGCCGCGTTCCAGAAGAACACCACCGCTACCGCCGTCGCCGCGAGAGCGAACACCAGCACCGCCGCCGCTGAGATATCCTTGGCGATGCGGATATAGTAGCTTCGCTCCTTTGTGATAAGGTCGCAGACGGTTTCGAGCGACGTGTTGAACAGCTCAGCGGAAATCACCGCTGCGATCAGCAAAATCAATACCCCATACTGAGCAGCGTTCAGCTCGAAAAACGGAGACAGCAGCAGCACATAAAACGCCGCCGTCAGATGGAACCGAAGATGAGCCTCAGTGCATACAGCGTCCCAAATACCCCGAAACGCGTAGAAGAAACTGAGAAACTGTTTTTTCATCAGCTGATAATGTAGCTCGAGGAAGCGGGAAGTCCGAGCTGCTCCATAACGAGCTCTTCCTTTTCGCGCATTCTTACCTTCTCAAGATTGTCGATGTGGTCGTAGCCGAGGAGATGAAGCACGCTGTGAGCGGTGAGGTAGCCTACCTCGCGCTGGAAGGAGTGGCCGAAGCGCTCAGCCTGATCTCTCGCCTTCTCCATGGAAATAACAACGTCGCCCAGAATCTTGGCGCCTGTTTCCATGTCGATGTCGTATACGCCGTTCTCTCCCATCGGGAAGGACAGTACATCGGTGTCGATATCCTTGTCGCGGTACTGCTTGTTGAGCTCGCGGATACCCGCGTTGTCCGTGAAGGTGACGCTGATTTCAGCAGGACCCTCAAAGTTTTCGAGCTTGAGTACAGCATTGCAGCAGCGGCGGACAAGCATACGGATACCTGTCGGGATCTTAACCGCCTTTTGTTTGTTTGTAATTACTACCTTGATTTTGTCTGCCATTGTTTCACCCTTTCTGATTATAAATCGATATGATACAAAGTTATTGTTTACCGTTTTCAAATTTGGCGTATGCCTTGATGATATCCTGAACCAGCTTGTGGCGGACAACGTCCTTCTCGTCAAAGGTGCACTGTCCGATGCCCTCGATATTGCGCAGAATTTTCATGCAGTCCTTCAGTCCGCTCTTGGCTCCGTTCGGAAGGTCGATCTGGGTGATGTCGCCCGTGATGACCATCTTTGAGTTGAAGCCCAGACGCGTAAGGAACATCTTCATCTGCTCGCGCGTGGTGTTCTGAGCCTCGTCGAGAATGATGAAGCTGTCGTCGAGCGTTCTGCCGCGCATATACGCGAGCGGCGCGACTTCGATATTTCCGCGCTCAACGTACTTCTGGTAAGTCTCAGCGCCGAGCATGTCAAACAGCGCGTCGTAGAGAGGACGGAGATAAGGGTCGACCTTGCTCTGCAAATCACCCGGCAGAAATCCGAGCTTCTCACCCGCCTCAACAGCGGGACGCGTGAGGATAATGCGGTTGACCTGCTTGCCTCTGAAAGCTGTGACAGCCATTGCGACCGCGAGGTAGGTCTTGCCCGTACCCGCGGGGCCTACGCCGACGGTGATCGTGTTCTTGGCGATCATGCTGCAGTAGCGCTTCTGGCCGATGGTTTTCGGCTTTATCGGCTTGCCCTTCGATGTGATGCAGATGCAGTCGCCCGCGAGCTGCTCGATCTTCTCCTCGCTGCCCTCGCGGACAAGCGAGATGCAGTAGCGGATATTCTGCTCCGATAGCGCCTCGCCGCGGCTGAGAAACTGCAGCAGGCTTTCGATGACCGTCCTCGCGCGGGCGGCGTTCTCGACATCGCCCTCGATTTTGAGCTCGCTTCCGCGGCAGGTGATTTTTACGCCGAACTCGCGCTCGATGAGCTTGATGTTCTCGTCAAAGCTCCCGAACAGAGCGACGGCGTTTTCCATTCTGTCTATACTGATTATTTGTTCCGTAAGGCACAGCTCCTAATTTTTGCTGATTATAATAAAATTATAACACAATTTATCTTAGATAACTTGTAAAAATCAGCTTTTTTAAACAATTTTAAAAAGTTCATAAATAATATACAAATACGTGAATAATTAGCCCCTTGTTTTTGGCGGTTTTATGTTCAATACGCCGTTTTTTCAGCGTATATATTTGTTGTTTCCGTGTGGTCACGCAATATAATATTATTTTGAGCGATGTTTTTTCGATAAATTTTTGGATAATACTAATAAAAATTATTTTCCTTTTTATGAATGTTTCGCAAAAATTTTCGGTCTATCTCAGCCCGAAAGTCAGTGCCAAAAAGGCTTGACAAATCAGTCTTTATGCGGTATAATAGCTCAGGTGTGAAGAAAAAAGCTTTACAGGCCGCATAGCAAGGAGCTATGAAAATGGAAAAGAACATTGAGGTTTCGCTGCTGCTCGACTTTTACGGAGAGCTGCTAAAGCCCTCGTGCAGGCAGATGGCGGAGCTTTACTACAACGACGACTTATCCCTCGCTGAGGTTGCCGCCGAAACAGGCATAACCAGGCAGGGCGTGCGCGACAGGATCAAGCGCGGTGAGAAGCAGCTCTTTGAGTTTGAGCAAAAGCTCGGACTTCTCAGCCGCTTCCAGCAGCTTGAGGCGGGACTGAACGATATCGCCCGCAAGGCGCGCGAAATTTCCGAAACCACAAACGACAACGATATCCGCGCGCTTGCCGGGGACATTCTCAGGCAGACGGGCGAGCTTAAAGAAAAGGAATAGGCTTATGGCATTTGAAGGACTTGCGGATAAAATCAGCAACGCGTTCAAAAAACTTAAAAGCAAGGGCAAGCTGAGCGAAAACGACGTAAAGGGCGCGATGCGTGAGGTCAGACTCGCGCTGCTCGAGGCGGACGTTAACTACAAGGTCGCGAAGGACTTTACCAATAAGGTAACGGAACGCGCCATCGGTCAGGACGTTATGGAAAGCCTTACGCCCGCGCAGATGGTTATCAAGATCGTCGACGAGGAGCTGACGGCTCTGATGGGCGGCGAAAACGAAAGACTCAACTTCAATTCAAAGCCGCCGACCGTCATTATGATGTGCGGTCTGCAGGGCTCCGGTAAAACGACCCACTCGGCGAAGCTCGCGAAGATGCTCAAGGCGCAGAACCGCCGCCCGATGCTCGTCGCCTGCGACATCTACCGTCCCGCGGCTATCGACCAGCTCAAGGTCGTCGGCGCGAAGGCTGACGTTCCCGTATTCGAGATGGGTACTGAGAATCCCGTCAAAATCGCGCGCGCGGCTGTACGCCACGCAAAGGACTACGGCAACGACGTTGTTATCCTCGATACCGCCGGCCGTCTGCACATCGACGAGGTGCTGATGAACGAGCTCAAGGAGGTCAAGGCTGAGGTCAACCCCGACGAGATCCTCCTCGTTATCGACTCGATGACAGGTCAGGACGCGGTCAACGTGGCAAAGAGCTTCAACGACCTGCTCGAAATCACGGGCGTTATCCTCACAAAGCTCGACGGCGACACCAGAGGCGGTGCAGCGCTCTCAGTCAAGGCGGTTACGGGCAAGCCTATCAAGTTTGCCGGAACCGGCGAGAAGCTCGACGACATCGAGGTATTCCACCCCGACCGTATGGCGAGCCGTATTCTCGGCATGGGCGACGTGCTCACCCTCATCGAGAACGCCCAGAGCAAGCTCGACGAGAAAAAAGCCGAGGAAATGGCGCAGAAGATGCTCAACAACAAGCTCGACTTCAACGACCTCAACGAGCAGTTCAACCAGATAAAGAAGATGGGCCCGCTCAAGGGTATCCTCTCAAAGCTCCCCGGCATCGGCAACCAGCTCGACGACGTCGACATCGACGACAGACAGATTGACTGGCTGCAGGCTCTTATCTACTCGATGACTCCTGAGGAGAGAGCAAATCCCTCAATCATCAATCCCTCGAGAAAGCGCCGTATCGCGGCAGGCTCGGGCAGAACCGTTGAGGAGGTCAACAAGCTATTAAAGCAGCTTGAGCAGATGCAGAAGATGATCAAGCAGATGAAGGGCGGCAAGGGCTCAAAGAAGCGCCGTAAAAACAAAATGCTTCCCGGACTCGGCGGAATGCCGATGGGCGGCGGAAACGGCATGCCGTTTTAAGAAACGCTATTCTTCCATTTTTTAATGGTGAATATATAATTAATATTTTTATAGAGGTGTAAATTATGGCAGTAAAAATCAGACTTAGAAGAATGGGTTCAAAGAAGGCTCCCTACTACAGAGTAGTAGTTGCGGATTCCAGATATCCCAGAAACGGCAGATTCATCGAGGAAATCGGTACCTATGATATCCTCAAGCAGCCCTCCGAGTTCAAGGTAGACGCCGAGGCTGTAAAGAAGTGGATCGCCAACGGCGCTCAGCCCACCGATACCGTAAAGGCTCTGCTCAAGAAGAACGGCATCATCGACTAATTTCGGGCAGGAAGGAATACTACAATGCAGGAATTACTTGCTATCATCGCCAAGGGCTTGGTTGACGACCCCGACGCTGTAAGCGTTGACAGGGACGAGACCAACGAGGAAGGCGTAACCGTATACCATATTCACGTCGCAGAGGACGACATGGGCAGAATCATCGGCAAGCAGGGCAGAATCGCCAAGGCTATCCGTACGATCGCCAAGAGCGCGTCTATCCGCATGGACGAAAGAGTAATGGTTGAAATCGACTAAGCAACGAAAGGGCGTGTCACGCCCTTTTTTGTTTGTTAAAAAAATGACAAAGGAGAAATAAAAAAAAAAAA
>ONDL01000026.1:0-2767 GCA_900316555.1 uncultured Eubacteriales bacterium
TAAATCCTGATCCTCAACGGCGTTTTTGCACCAGGATTCATATAATTTAGTAATCTCCATAGGATAATCCCCCTTTAAAAAGATAGTGGTATAATAGTATCCAATTTTATATAATCATAACATAAAACGGCGAAAAAAACAAGTTATTCTGCAACTTCTTTTCGCCGTTTTAAATCTTTATTTATTTTTTCTCAAGCTGATAGCTTACGTTGGTTTCCGTAACGGAATATCCCTTGCTTTTGAGCTCGGGAAGCAGAGTGTTGAAGTCCCATTTTGCCGATTTCGGAATGTAAATATACTTCGGAGTTTTATCGGGATTCATCTCGTAATACGTGCGCATCCTCGAGAGCGTGTTTTCACCCTGTTCGTTACCTGTCCATGCCGAGAAGGTTCCGTAGGGGAAATCATTCATTGCAAGGTAAGGCCATGTCTCAAAGCTCATAAAGAGAATGTTGCCGGGTTCTTTCATCTGAAGAGGAACCAGGTCGGTGTACATATTGTTGTAGCTTGCGACATTCGCGTCAGTGGTTACAATACCTGAGGCGGGACCCTGTTTGATTTCCGCGGTAAGCGCGTCCGGAGCGGAATCCCAGAATACGTGGCAAGTCTTTGCGGTGATCTGTGCTCCGCCCTGGAAGGCGATGATGATACCGACGAGAATATAGCTCAGCACCCGGGAAGCGGTCGTATAGGTGAGGTTATCGGGTGTTTCGCGCATTTCCTTTAGGAGCTGACCGAGGAAAACAAAGCTCGCCACATTCGCGACAACCATGACAGATGCAATACAGTAAATCATCTGGTTCGAACCGTAGTGAATGCAGAAGGAGTAGATTAGTCCTGTCACAAACACAGCCGCGAAAAGCTCTCTCGGCTTCTTCTCAAGCAGGATATACGATGTGATGCCGATAAAGAGCATCGGAAGCATGATGTGGTTGTATGTCGTTGACGATATTCCGGGAAGCAGCATAATCAGCGAGATTCCCGTTGCAGCGCAGGAAAGACAGAGGTAGACCGCGCGGTGAAGCCTTCTCTTTCTGTCGAAAATCATAAACGCCAGCATAGCAAAGTAGCCGTAAAGTACATACTTGAAATGCGGAGTCATATTGAAAATCGACTGGAAGTAGGTTTCGACCTTTTTGCCGAAGGAAATCGGCGGGTGCTCGGGATCCTTGAGCATCTCGGGAATATTTGCGAAGATATCGCCGACGCCGGTTCTTGTGAGTGTGAAAATCAGGAAAATAATCGCCAGACCCGCAGCTCCTGCTGTAAAGAACAGGAAGGTGCGAAGTGAGAACATATCGCTTTTGAGCACAAAGCGCATTTCTTTATTTCTGATTGCGTAATGTACACCGACGCAGATGCCGTAAAACAGATAGCATACAATCAGATACGGGTTGCAGAGCACGGCTCCCGCGAATGCCAGACCGCTGAGGATCGGCAGCAGTTTTTTAGAGTAATCGGCGGTTGCCAGCAGTACTCCGGCGACGAGCAGAAGCTCAATTCCCATTGTGTTGTAGCTGAGCGCCATGATATTGTAGGGCGTGTAGATAAAGTAGAGCACGCAGCCGAAAACGCTGATGATTCCGTACTTTCTCAGTCTGGTGTAAATGAGTACCGCCGCGCCTGTGTGGAGAACAAGATAGAGCACTCTCGCGGCGATCATGATGCCGTCCGTGGAGCCCGTTATCATTCTGAATAGCGAAACAAAGGGAATGAGCAAAAAGCCCGAGAGCTGAGATACGTGCCATTCGTCGCTGAACAGCGCGTCGCCGAGTGAAAGACGGTGCGGTACGGTGAGGTAGAACGCCTCGTCGCTTCCGCCAAAACCGTAGCGGAGCTTCCAGATAGACAGGATCACGCCGAAGCACATCAGAACGATAAAGAGAATATCCTGCCATCTTATTAAGTTGCCGCCCTGAATCTGTTCCGCAACGACCTTCTTGAGGTACTCGTAAAGCCTGATGATCTGCTTTGCCAGCACGTCCAGAACGAATGAAAGCATCGCCGAGAACAGGAAGCACATAGGAACCGTGATAAGATAGTAGGGAACGCGGTCAACCATTATGGGAACATTTAATCTGAGGTTCTCATAAATCAGTGTGTCGAAAATGTAGGAGCACAGATAAATTCCGAGCGCAAGGTCAGATACGCGCCAGAGCGTGAGCTTTACACCGGGCTTCCAGTTATCTGTCTTGATTCTGCTGATAAGCAGGAAGAGAAGTACAGACAGCACAAACGGATAGAAGCCGTACCAGAAACCGTAAATGCCTGTTTTGAAGCCGCCGCCGTAGCTGCGGAACCAGTTGAATACGGTTGAAGCGAGCAGAGTGCCGACAAAGAGAGCCGCGGCAGCGCCTGTTTTAAGACGCAGACCGTATTCTCTGAGATAAGCGCCCGCGAAATAATAGGTGAGAGGATAAAGTCCCATCCAGTAAGCGGGAACCAGCTTCTGGAATTCATCGCTGCCCGTGGGAGTGACCCACCATTCAGCGCTCTGAAAATTAAAGATATTGAGCATTGTGGGAAGAATTGTAAGGCAAACCATGGTGACGACCAAAATCTGCTTGTGTTTTTTGCTTCCCAGTTTATTGTATGCGAGATTGAGGAAGGGTGCGATAAGGAACATTCCGATATACATTTCAATATACCACGAATAATTCGCGCCCGTGAAATCGAGAATAGAGAAGAGGTAGTTAATGAAATTATACTTGCCCGACTGTGCGATCGCTTCGAACATCGCGCCGAAGTTAAAGCTGTAAAAAGCCTC
>ONDL01000026.1:2813-22230 GCA_900316555.1 uncultured Eubacteriales bacterium
ATAAAGACGATTACGGTTTTGCGTATACCCTTGTAGTAACCCTTCTGCAGCTCCTTTTTGCTCATAAGATAGCCCGTCAGAATCATGAAAAGCGGGACACAGACGCCGAAAAGCGTGCGCATTCCGACCGCAAGGAACATCAGCGGCCCGTGCAGTGAATCGCCGTTGCCTGTCGTGATGCTGTTGATTATACCCTCGATCGGGCCTAAGCCGCTGACAGGCTCGCTGTAAAAGCCGTTGTGCAGGAAAAAGTGTACGGATAAGACCGTGAACACGGCGACGATACGCAGGATATCCATCGAGCTGTTACGCCGCTCCAATTTTTTAATATTCATTCTTTAAGCTCCTTCTGTCAATCATCCAGATATTTCTCTACGATAAATCGCGGACGGTGCTTTGTCTCAAGATATATTTTACCGATATATTCGCCGATAATACCGATCGCCAGAAGCTGCAGACCTCCGAGAGCCCAGATAGAACAGAGAGTGCTTGCCCAGCCGCTTACCGCAGCGCCGACAAAGAAGCTGACAAGCGAGTAGATGACCATGATCATGCTTATGAGGAAGATGATAACGCCTGTCCATGTGATAATCCGAATGGGCTGTATGCTCAGAGAGGTAATACCTTCCCATGCGAGCGCAAGCATCTTTTTGAGGGGATACTTGCTTTCGCCGGCGAGTCTTTCAAAGCGCTCGTAGGTGACGATATCGGACTTGTAGCCGATCAGCGGAACCATGCCTCTGAGGAAGATGTTTGTTTCCTTGTACTGAGAGAACGCCTCAAGCGCGCGTTTGCTCATCAGGCGGAAGTCAGCGTGATTGAAGATTACCTTCGCGCCCATGCGGTTGAGGATTTTGTAGAACGCCTCAGCGGTAAAGCGCTTGAAGAAGGTGTCGGTCGCGCGCTTTGAACGTACGCCGTATACAACGTCGCAGCCGTCCTCGTATTTCGCGACCATTTCGTCAAATACCTCAATATCGTCCTGAAGGTCGGCGTCAATCGATATCACGGCTTCAGCTCTGTCCTTGAGCGTCATAAGACCGCAGAGAAGAGCGTTCTGGTGACCGCGGTTTCTGGAGAGCTTGATACCTTGGAAAATCGGGTTTTCGTTGTGAAGCTCCTCGATGATCTGCCAGGTTTTGTCCTTTGAGCCGTCGTCGATAAAGACTATTTTGCTGTCAAAGCTTATTTTATGCTGGGACATCATGGATTCGTATTTGCGGAGAAGCTTTTCTGCTGAATCGCGCAGAACCTCTTCCTCGTTATAACACGGAATAGCAAGATATAAGTTTGTCATTTTTTTACTCCTCACATAGTAATACATTATAATAATAGTATTTATTTTGCTAAATGTCAAGAAAACAAAAAACAAAGTGTCTTTTTTTGTAAGATTTTTTTCTAAATTTCGAAAATCCTCTTGTCAACAGAAACGGATTGTATTATAATAAGGAAAGAAATTAACCTTTAACGGAGGGAAAATATATGTCACAGCAGAAAGCTATTGCAGTATTAACCAGCGGCGGCGACGCTCCGGGTATGAACGCGGCGTTCAGAGCGGTTGTACGTACAGGCATCAATATGGGTATGAAGGTTTACGGTGTTTACCGCGGCTTCAACGGTTTGCTCAATCAGGATGTTGCCGAGATGAACCTTCGCTCGGTTTCCGAAATCATCGGCTACGGCGGCACAAAGCTCTATACCGCGAGAAGCGAGGAGTTCAAAACCCTCGAGGCTCAGCAGAGAGCGGCTGAATTCTGCCGCAGCCTCGGTATTTGCGGCGTTGTAGTAATCGGCGGCGACGGTTCTTTCCGCGGAGCGAGAGCTCTGACAAACGCGGGCATCAACTGCATCGGCGTTCCCGGTACTATCGATAACGATATCGCTTGCTCTGAGTACACGGTAGGTTTTGATACCGCCATGAATACGGCGCTTCAGATGGTTGACCGTATCCGCGACACCGCTCAGTCACATGACCGCTGCTCTATCGTTGAGGTAATGGGCAGACGCTGCGGCGACATTGCCCTTCAGACAGGTATCGCCACAGGCGCTACCGCGATCCTCGTCCCCGAGGTCAAGTACAACATCGAGCGCGATGTTATCACCAGAATCATCAACACTCAGAAAACCGGCAAGAAACACTTTATCGTCGTTGTTGCCGAGGGCGTCGGCGGCGTAAGAGATCTCGCAAAGTACATCGAGCAGAGACTCGACATCGAGGCGAGAGCTACAATTCTCGGACACGTTCAGCGCGGCGGTTCTCCGACACTCAGAGACAGAGTCGTTGCAAGCCAGATGGGTTATAAGGCGGTCGAGCTGCTCAAGAACAACATCGGCAACCGTGTTGTTGTAATGCGCGGCGGTAAGATCACAGACCTCGATATCAACGAGGCTCTCGATATGAAGCGCGTATTTGACACCGAGCTTTATAAGATCGCGATGACCATCTCTATCTGATCATTTCACAAACTCATGGGGCGAACTGAGTTCGCCCTTCATTTTTATATTTCCGGAAAGGAATTATGTATATGCTTTCAAGATTACAAAAGCTCTCGAAGGACATGATTCTGTATTCTGTCATTTTATCTGATTTTGAGAAGCCTGATTTTAAGAACGACGCTCTCGCGGGCGTTCGGGCTAACTATTTCAATTCAAATCATTGTGCTCAGAGTGATACAACCGAAATCGAGCTTGACGGCAGACAGCTTAGTCTGAGCTACTCCATGAAGGAAGGCGAGCCGATTTCATGGAAGATTACGAAGAACCATCAGCCGTACCAATCCGTGCGCCGAGGTTCGGCTTCGTCTTATTGCGTGATGACCTACAGCGACAACGGCGTTGTGTATAAGCGCGCTTATTTTGACAGCCGCCATATCTGGCAGCGCACAGATTATTTTCATCAGGAAAAAGAAAATCAGCTGCTTGCCTGTGTTTCTCCGCGTATGTCTGACGGCTTGCTCACTCTCAGGGTCGAGAAATTCGCTGAGGACGGAACCAGAACCCGCGCAACGCTTTATCCGTCCGAAAACCACGGAGGTATAAAATGCGCGGCGCTCGTTTACAGCAACGCGGGCATGCTGTGGTACGATGTCCGTTTCGCGCCGACCTCATTGTCAAGCGCGGATAATGTATCCGAGAAAAAAGGTTTCAGCTTTACCTCTGCAGACTTTTCCGCAGTGAGCGACGAGCCTCTTGATCTGGAGAACGCGGCGGCGTTGTCGGAGGAGGATATCGTTTCCGCTTCCGCCGAGGTGACAGAAAACATTCCTGAGGAAGAAAGACCTTACTCCGCTTACGATAGAATAGAGAGCATATTGCTTGAAGCTCAGAAAACCAATAAGAATATCTTCGGAGAAATTGTCAGCCACGCCGAGAATGAGCCTGCCGAAGAAGAGCTTGTCGAGGAAGAAGCCGAACCGCAAATTCAGGAAGAGCCTGCTGAGGAAGCCGCTGAAGAAATCGTCAATGAAGCCGCAGCTCCCGAGGAACCCGGGTATGAGGTCGCGCAGGAAGGCGAGTACGATATGGAAATCAAAACGCCCAACGGTGTTTATTCCTATTACGGTCAGCTCGACGGTAACAATCAGCGTGTGGGAAGAGGCAGAACAACCGCACCCGACGGAACTCCTGTTTACGAGGGTGAATACAGCCTTGATAAACGCAGCGGATTCGGAGTCTGCTATTACAAGGACGGCAGTCCGAACTACGTCGGCAGCTGGGAGAACGGCAGACGCAGCGGACGCGGCGTCGGTTTCCGCCAGAGCGACGGCACCATTCATGTCGGAAAATGGACTGAAAACAAGCCCAACGGCACAGGCGCGCGTTTTGACAGCGACGGAAACTTTCTTGATGTTTGCGGCTATGAAAACGGTGTGCGCAACGGAACGGGCATTTCCTTTGATGAGGAAGGCAGAATTCTGATCCGCCAATGGGAAAACGGCGAGCTTATTTCCGAGCGCGTCATTTCCGACGAGGAATAGCTTATGAATCAGATTTTTGATTTTTTCAAAGACCATGCCTTTCTGTCAAAGCTTCTGATCTTTCTGATAATTATTGCCGTCGGTGTAATCGCGGTCAAGCTGATACTTATTCCTGTCAAAAAAATCCTGCTCAAAGCAAAGATAGATCACACGGTAAAGACCTTCACCTTTTCTTTTGTCAAGATCGCGCTGTATACGATAGTCGTGCTTATCGCGCTGACGAATGTCGGCGTAGAGATCAACTCGATTATTACCGCAATCGGCGCCGCGACTGTAGCGGCGAGCCTTGCGCTCCAGAACACGCTGAGCAATTTTGTCAGCGGAGTTATTTTGCTTATGACAAAGCCGTTTACGGCGGGAGATCTGATAGAGTTCGGAAGCTTTGAGGGATATGTCGAGAGTATCCGCATTTTTTTCACAACCATTCGGACGTTCGACAATAAGATGGTAAAGATTCCGAATTCCAAGCTGACTGCCGACAGCGTTGTCAACTGCTCTATCGGCGAGCTGCGCAGGGTAAAGAACGTCTTTTCCGTCAGCTACGATGACAATATTACAAAGGTCAGGAGCGTTATTCTCGATGTTGTTTCCAAGAATGACCTGATACTTACTGACCCTGAGCCGAAGGTGTATGTTTCCAACCATCTCGACAGCGGAATTGAAATAACCGTGTTTACATGGGGAAAACAGGAAAACTACTTTTCGATTTTATTCTATATGGAAGAACAGGTCAAAAACGCGTTTGACAAAAACAACATCAATATCCCGTATCCGCATGTTGTTGTCAAAAAATAACATAATAAAAATTGAATTCCTGCAAATAATAATGGTGTCGCGATTTGCGGCACCATTTTTTATCAGAGGATGAATAGCTATGAAAAAGATTTTTGCCATTGCTTTTGCGGCGATCATTACCGCGTCTGCCATGACAGGCTGCGGCTGCAATATGGCCAATAACGCCGCGTCCACTGTGTCCCGGACAGCGTCCGACGCTGTATCGGGCGCGGGCAGAATTGTCGACGATGTGGGCAGCGGTGCGTCAAACGCGGTAAGCGACGTTGTTGGCAATACAAACGGCAATGTCAGCGATGACGACGGCGTTATCGGAAACGAAACTCAGGCTGCCACCGAGAACGCGACCGACGACACCGAAATGACTACAATGGACGACTCGGCAATGTAAATAAAGCGGTGGACAGCCACCGCTTTTTACTTTTATACCGCCTTTTCAAGCTCAGTTCTCAGCTGACGAATGATTTTCTTTTCGAGCCGCGAAATATATGACTGCGAAATGCCAAGCTTGTCGGCAACCTGCTTCTGAGTATGCTCCTTCTGACCGTTCAGTCCGAAACGCAGCTCCATTATTCGGCATTCGCGCGGATTGAGCCGCGATACTGCCTCGAGAACAAGGTTGTGCTCAAGCTCGCTTTCGAGATTATTGTTTACCTCGTCGGGATCGCTGCCCAGAATATCGCAGAGCAGCAGCTCATTGCCGTCGTAATCTGTATTAAGCGGCTCGTCGATCGAAACCTCGTTTTTGAGCTGAGAGGATTTTCGCAGAAACATAAGTATTTCGTTTTCAATGCACCGCGAGGCGTAGGTCGCGAGCTTGATGTTCTTTTCGGGAGAAAACGTGTTGACCGCTTTGATAAGTCCGATTGTTCCTATGGAAATCAGATCCTCCGCGCCGGCAGCAGGCGATTCGAATTTTTTCGCGATATAGACCACCAGACGCAGATTATGTACGATCAATATTTCGCGTGCCTTGCATTCTCCTTCGGAGATCCGCTTCATAACCTCAGTTTCTTCCGCGCGGCTCAGAGGCGGGGGAAGGGTTTCGCTTCCGTTGATATAAAACAATTCGTTTTCGCTTAAGAGCAGCATTCTTATCTTCCAAATAATACGCAGCATCAGATTACCTCACTTTCAGTCAGTTCATACGGCACAAGCGCCTTGATTTCGCCATTCAGCACATTTTCGCAAACGCCGAGATACACATCTTGCTCCGACTCCTTTCCGTCGATTTTCAGAGAGCTTAGGCGATAGCCTCTGATAAAGCCCTTGCCGCCGAGACTCTCAAACGGGATCACTCTCATTTTATCATTGCAAAGGTGCAAATCGCGTAGAATTGAGTCTTCGGCAATGATAACATAATCGCCCGAAAACGGTTCCTTAACGTTGCATCCTGTATCAACCGCGGCTAAAAAAGAAGTTGCGTCATTATTCAGCTCAATTTCTATCTGACAGATTTTTTTTCCGCATACACCCTTCGTCAGTCTTTTTATCAGTTTCATAATATAATAAGAAACAAGAGATAGAATAATCAGCAGAAAAGGGGATATATTAAAGTATACGGTATCGTTATAAATCTCCATACCCGCGGGATGAAACGTATTATAGACAAATATCATTACACCGCAAAAGGTAAACGACAGGGCAAAATAGACCGCCGCACGCCTGATAAATGTTTTTGTACCCGAAAAACCGAAGGCTATGAGAATGATCAGCGCGGCAAACAGCAAATCCGAGAGAAAATTAAGTCCGAAAGGCATTGGCGGGAGCAGGGCTGCAAGGCTGAATACTCCGCCCGCAAGACTCCCGAAAATGATTCTGAGCAGCTTTGCCCTGATATTCAGCAGCTTTTGCGTGCAAAGTATAAGAAAGAAGTCGACAAAGATGTTTACCGTTATTAGAACGTCGATATACACGGTTTTCATTTGATTCACCACCGTGTTAATTATCGCATATAAAGGTAATAAACATTGTCATTTTAGGTCAGGAGGTCAAAAATGCTTTTAGGCATCATCATTGGCACCTTCGTCGGGGCATTCTTGGGCGTCAGTCTGATGTGCCTGCTGTTCTACAGCCGGGGGTAAAGGAAAAAGGGACTGTGTGCTCACAGTCCCTTATTTCTGCAATAAAAAAGCGAAGCCCTGATGAGCTTCGCTTAATTCATTAATCTGTGCCTACATAACTCGGGTCGCCGTGGATCACGATCTCGCCTTCACCCGGAATCTCGGGGTAATCGGGGTCATTGTTTGCATTGTTATCCGCGCTCGACTGTGAGTTTGAGTTCGAGGCTTCACCGCTGTTCTCGTCGGCATTTGACTGAGCGTCTGAATGATAAGCCTCATTCTCGTTATTGTAGCTTTGCTCTGCCGAATAATTGTAGTTGTTTGCCTGAGAATCAGCGCTGCCCGCAGTTGTTGGAACGGTTGTCTTGGGCAGAGTACCTTTCGCGGTAGTCGGCTGTACAGCGGTGCTCGAGGGCGCGGTAGTCGTCTCACTGTTTTTATCTCCTTCACCACATCCCGCGAACAGCGAAATTGAGAGAGCTGCCATTGCCGCGACGGCAAATATGGTTATAATTCTTTGTTTCATAATATCAACTCCTTGCTAAAGCTAACGCCTTTATTATAGGTTCCGGGAATAGTTTTGTCAATAACAGGCAACGTTTTTTCCGTTAATTATCATGCTGCTTTCACATGATAATCACATGGAAAACCATATGAATTACCTTTTGTTATATACGATTTCCTCGCCGTAGGAATCCTCAACAATAAACTGGTTGTTTTCAACACGGTAAGGGCGTTTCACGGGTGCAGTGCTTCCTTCAAAGGTTTCGTAGTAAATGCCGTCCTTGATTGAGTATGTCAGATTCATAACTTTGCCTGCCGCGTTATATGTTCCTGTTCCGTCGGGGTTGAAGGTATAAACATATTCATCTCCGTAGAGATTAAGAGACCAGCTGCCTACGATGCTCTGATCCGCGTTTGCCGCAGCGCTTTCCGACTGAGCGGTTGTCGTCTGGTCAGAGTTTGTTTTGCCTTTGCATGAACAAAAGCTGATTGCGGTTACAAAGGCGGCAAGAATAATCACGGCTGTGGTTAAGAATTTTTTCATTAATATCGTTCCTTTCGAAATCATACTAAGTATATTGTATCACAAAGCTGAGTGTTTGTCTTTATCATTATAAAAATTTTTTTATTTTTTGTCAAATTCTTTCGTTTGTCTCGTGACACGCGGCGTTTATTATGGTAAAATATATAAAACAATAATAAAAAGGTATGTGGGATAATGAGTTTTAACAGGAAGAAACGCCAGCTAATAATTTTATCCGTTTTATTTGCGATTATTTTGCTTTTGATTATGATTTGTATTATAATCTCATTTAATAAATGCTCGTCTGACTCAGCCGATACAGCGGATACTGCCGCCTCGAGCGAGCCTGTAGTGCAGACGACAACTATGCCTGAGAAGTATATTATCGACGAAAATGTCAAGGTTATCAAGCAGGACGATCTTAAGGCAGGCTGCGAGACCTACGCCTGCACAATGCTGCTCAATATGCTCGGCTTTGATCTGGACGAACATACCATAGCCGACAATTATCTTAATTGTCAATTCGTGTATATGGGCGAAGAAGAGGGCGGCGAAAATTACGGCCCCGATCTGTACAGCGCTTTTGCAGGTACAGCCTACGGCGGTTGGGGAGTTTACGCTCCGTCAATGGCAAAAAGCATGAACAATTATCTGAAAGACCGGAAGTCAAACCTGAAGGCGTATAATATGGAGAACGTACCGCTTGAGGACTTGATTGATGAATATGTTTCAAAGGGTGTTCCCGTTATGGTATGGGCGACAACTGATATGGACGAGCCCTACGTATTTACCACATGGATCGTAAATTATGTCGACGAGAACGCGCGCACAAAACTGGGCGATACATTTTCATGGTACATGCACGAGCATTGCCTTGTTCTTATAGGCTATGACAGCGACAGTTATTACTTTGCCGATTCCACCGCAGGAAAGATATCTGTTTTCAAAAAAGACCTTGTTAAAAAGCGTTATGAGCAAATGGGTCAGCAGAGCATAGTTGTCAAATAGGTCGGTTGACTTTATATGTATATTGTGCTATAATCAATAAGTAAAAATTCAAAAAAAAGAGGTGATTAAAGTGACAAGCAGCGATAGTCATGGGTCGGGCAGAAGCGAAATTTCATTCAGTATCTATCACACGGACGCTTTCCTGTTCGTCGCTTTATTACACTGATTATTGATTTTTCAGCCTCTGTGCGGCCTGCGCGCAGAGGTTTTCTGTTTGTCCGTTTCTATTGTTAATTTCAAAAGAACGGGGGTCAAACAATGGCAAATGAAATAAACAACAAGACAGTTGAGACGATGCTGACAGAGCGTCCCGACTACGAAAACGAAATTATCCGCATTATACGCGGAAGCTACTCGCCTAAAACCGCTCAGGGAATGCTTGAGGACTATCACGGCAGCGATGTAGCGCAGGTTATGGAGAACCTCAATTCTCAGGAACGGAAGAAGCTGTACCGTATCTGTTCCGCCGAAATGCTCGCTGACGCGCTCGAGCACCTTGAGGAGGATGACGCGGGAGCATACTTGAACGAGATGGATCTCAAAAAGGCGTCCGCAGTCGTATCCATGCTCGAAACAGACTCCGCGGCGAATATCCTCAGAGAAATCCAGAAGGAGAAGCGCTCGCTGATCATCGATTCGCTTTCTCCGGAAATACGCAGCGATATCCGGTTGATCGCGTCCTTTGACGAGGACGAAATCGGCAGCCGCATGACGACGAACTGCGTTGTTATCCTTGATACACTCACAGTACCTCAGGCGATGAACGAGCTTATCAGTCAGGCTGAGGAGAACGACAATATCTCAACCATTTTCGTAACTGACGAAACAGGCGAGTTCAGCGGAGCGATCGACCTGAGAGATTTGATCACGGCGCGCAGGAATGATACTCTTGATTCGATTACCGTCACTTCCTTCCCGTACCTTTACGCGCAGGAAACGATCGACGATTGTATTGAACAGCTCAAGAACTATTCCGAGGCGTCTATCCCCGTACTCGACAACAACAACCGTTTTCTCGGCGTTATCACCGCGCAGAACGTCATTGAGGTAATTGATGACGAGATGGGCGAGGACTACGCAAAGCTCGGTGGTCTGACCGCAGAAGAGGATTTGCACGAGCCTCTTTTTCAGAGTATAAAAAAGCGTTTGCCGTGGCTGCTTGCTCTGCTCGGTCTGGGTATTATAGTATCAACCGTTGTCGGCGCTTTTGAAAAAGTAGTCGCGCAGCTTACAATGATCATGGCTTTCCAGTCGCTTATTCTCGACATGGCAGGTAACGTAGGTACCCAGTCGCTTGCCGTCACGATCCGCGTTCTCATGGACGAAGACCTCAGTGTAGGACAGAAATTCAAGCTCGTCGCGAAGGAAACAAGGGTCGGTTTTTCAAACGGTATTATTCTCGGCGCGATATCAATACTGTTTGTCGGTTTGTATATCATGCTCTTCAAGGGAAAGGATATCCTCTTTGCTTTTTCCGTATCGGGGTGTATCGGACTTGCGTTGCTTATCGCTATGGCGGTTTCGAGCGCGGTCGGCACACTGATTCCGATATTTTTCAAAAAAATCAAGATAGACCCTGCTGTAGCATCGGGCCCGCTGATTACCACTATCAACGACCTTGTAGCTGTAGTGACCTACTACGGACTGAGCTGGGTATTTCTTATAAATTTCTTACAGCTTTCATAATTTAACAAATTTGGAACATATTAATCAACGGGAGGCGTTCGATGTTTGACGCAGCATTAGTAAAAAAAGATTGTATTGAATGGATACGCAAGTTCTTTGAGGAGAACGGCCCCGGCTGTAACGCGGTGGTAGGTATTTCCGGCGGCAAGGACAGCTCGATTGTCGCGGCGTTATGTGTTGAGGCGCTCGGCAAGGAAAGAGTTATCGGCGTTCTTATGCCCAACGGCGTACAGGCTGATATCGATATGGCGCAGCTTCTTGTCAACCACCTCGGCATCAAGCATTATGTGATCAACGTAAAAGACGCTGTTGACGGAGTTAAAAACTCACTTCCGTTTGAGGCTTCGGCGCAAACTCTCACAAATATTCCGCCGAGGATCCGCATGACTACGCTTTACGCTGTTGCCCAGAGTCATAACGGACGTGTTGCCAATACCTGCAATCTGTCTGAGGACTGGGTCGGCTACTCCACACGCTACGGCGATCAGGCGGGAGATTTCAGCCCGTGCTCGTTCCTCACAGTTGATGAAATGAAGCAGATAGGCAGACTCTGCGGACTTCCCGACGTTTTGATTGACAAGGTGCCGATTGACGGACTTTGCGGCAAAACCGACGAGGACAACCTCGGCTTTACCTACGCGGTGCTCGATCGCTACATCAGAACAGGTGAGATCGACGACGAGAATATCAAGAAAAACATTGATGACCGTCACCGCAGGAACCTCTTTAAGCTCAGCTATATGCCTTGCTTCCACACAGAAAAATACTTTGAATAACAGAAAGAGCGGTTTAACCGCTTTTTCTTTTTTTAACAAAAAAACCGTGACTATTTTGGCAATGTTCTCCAAACGGTGAATTGTAAATAATCTGAGAATAAGATATAATTATCTCAGAAAAATGAAAGGCTGATTCTATGGTAATTAAAAAGATAACATCAATAATCCTTGCCGCGTCGACATTCGCAACCTTTGCTCTTGCAGGCGCAACGGTTGAGGCGTCAACTGAAGATCCCACCATTAAGCACGTGGGCAAAACAACTCAGCAGGACGGAATACTGACCGCCTACAACTACAATGTTCCCTCGAACTCAAAGGCTTCCGTAAAAGTCTATAAATCCGACAAGGATTATACAACAATTAAGTTCGCTGATTTTTTCAATCATCCTCAGACCTTCAATCTCGGTAAAAAAGAATTCAAAACCGAGACTTGGCTCAAATTGGGCGCAGGCGGCATCGGCGGAAGCGCGCCGTACATCGACCTGAGCAACAGCGCCGGCAAATACGAATGCGTAAAAATCAAGCTCTCGGATTTTTCGAGCTATTTCAATACAAACGGCACGCACACTGAAAAAATTTCCGATTACGGCAACCATAAGTACACCTTCAAGGAGGAAGCTGCGGACGCGAACGGCAACCGCTTTTCTTCCGCTCTGCTTATTTACAGCGGCGGTGCTATCAACCACGTCGTACCCGACAAGGACGGTATGGTTCAGATCTATATTTCGACCAAGCCCGGCGTTCCTGTTAAATACACTACGTCATTCTGTTACGAATTACATCAGGACGGAAGCGTTCGCTACGGCGGAGGCGGCGGCAGCTCAGGAAGCTATATCGGCGGTCTTACAATTGGTGACTGTGACCAATCCGGCTATATGGATATTTCCGACGCTACCGCGGTTCAGAGATATTCCGCAAAGATGGAGGATTTCAACAAAGCCCAGATCCGCTGCGGCGACCTCAACGGCGACGGAGTTGTTAACATTATGGACGCCACATTAATCCAGAAAGCAATTGCAAACCTTGACTAATATCAAACGGCTGCTTCGGTTGAAGCAGCCGTTGTTTTTATACCAGCAATTCCGAAATAACAGCGTTTGATACAAGAAATCCCTTAGGAGTGAAGCAAGCCCGCTTTGAATCCAGCTCCATAAATCCCGCCCTTGCGAAATTTCCGATTTTTTTCATTTGCAAAGGGGAGAGGCGATGGTGATATCTTTTTTCAAACTCCCCAAAAACCAGTCCGCTTTTCAGCCTTAGCGAGAGCATGATATATTCTTCTTCATCGCCGCCTTCTCCGTCCTGAATAATTATATTTTCTTCAAAAGCCTTCAAATCCCGTCCGTAACAGAACCGCCTGCCGTTCAGAAAGGAATGCGCCGAAGGCCCGATGCCGATATATTCGCCGCATTTCCAGTAAGCTGAGTTGTGGCGGCTCTCGCAGCCCGGAATGGCAAAATTTGAGATTTCGTACTGCTTATAACCGAGCTTATCAAGATAATCTACGGCGAACAGATAAAGCTGAGCCTGTTTGTCGTCGTCTGCGAGGTCGAGCTGATCCTGAATGTCAAAAAACCTTGTGCCTTCCTCGATTTTCAGCAGGTAAGACGAGATATGCTTTACACCGCATTTGGCGCAAAAGTCGATCGATTCCTTCAGACTGTCGATATCCTGATAGGGAATGCCCATCATTAAGTCGAGCGACACGTTATCTATTCCTGCAGCCTTTGCTCGTTGTGTGGTAACGAGCGCGTCTTTGGCGGTGTGGATTCTGCCAAGCGCTTTCAGCTCGCGTTCAACCGCTGTCTGGAACCCGACGGAAACCCGGTTAAAGCCCGCAAGTCTGAGCTTTTCAAAATCAAGCGTCTTGCCTGTGTCGGGGTTAACTTCAACGGTAATCTCGGCTTCGGGCTCTACGGTGAAGCAGTCCTTAACACTATAAAGGACATCGGACAGCCTGTCCGCGCCGAGTACACTCGGAGTGCCGCCGCCAAAATAAACTGTAGCGACGTTTTTATCGGTCTGACCGCTCCAGTATTTGATTTTTTCTTTCAGAATACGCATGTAATTATCATAATCCGTTTCAGATGCTCTTCCGCTGAAAAAATCGCAGTAAGGGCATTTGCTCTTGCAGAAGGGAATATGAATGTAAATACCGATTGACTCAGACATAATAAGCCTCTTTTCGGGATAAAATTTTTGAGACAGGAGCATTGCTGCCCCTGCCTCAAAAGTTGGAAGGTATATGAAAAGATAGGAATAATCATTGGTATACTCTTATATTACAATAATTTAACTTTTTTGTCAAGATTTTGTAGCGAAATAATTCAAAAAAATTTTTTTGACATAAATCCCGTAATTATTGTTGACATAAGGCGCATGAAAATTGTAAAATAATAAAGTTGTAGAAAATTCCGAAAGGATTGAATTTATGAGCTCATACAGAGATGAAATCACAAAACGAAGAACCTTCGCGATTATCTCTCACCCTGACGCGGGTAAAACCACACTGACCGAAAAGCTCCTTCTGTACGGAGGTGCTATTAACCTCGCGGGCTCTGTAAAGGGCAAGAGAACGGCAAAGCACGCAGTTTCCGACTGGATGGAAATCGAGAAGCAGAGAGGTATTTCAGTTACCTCGTCGGTTCTCCAGTTCAAATACGACGGCTATTGCATTAATATCCTCGACACCCCCGGACACGAGGATTTCTCCGAGGACACCTACCGCACGCTCATGGCGGCAGATTCCGCGGTAATGGTCATCGACGGCTCAAAGGGCGTTGAGAAGCAGACGATAAAGCTCTTCAAGGTCTGCGTTATGCGCAATATACCGATTATCACCTTTATAAATAAAATGGACAGAGACGCCAAGAATCCATTTGATTTGCTCGAGGACATCGAGAATGTTCTCGGCATCAATACCTATCCTGTCAACTGGCCTATCGGCTCGGGAAAGGAATTCAAGGGCGTTTACGACCGCAATACCGAAAAGATTCTCTGTTTCACCGCGAACAACGGTCAGAAGGAAGTAGAGAAAACCGAGCTTGCTCTCGACGATCCCGCGATTGATGACGCACTGGGACAGTATCTCAAGGCAGATTTGTTTGACGAGATTGAACTTCTCGACGGTGCCGGCGACGAATTCAACCTCGAAGCTGTCCGCGACGGCAAGCTGACTCCCGTATTCTTCGGCTCGGCTCTGACAAACTTCGGCGTTGAGCCGTTTCTTGAACAGTTCCTTAAGCTCACCACATCTCCGCTTTCAAGAGAAACCGTAAGTGAAAAGGTTGACCCGATGAGCGAGGATTTCTCTGCCTTTGTATTCAAGATTCAGGCAAACATGAACAAGGCGCACCGCGACAGAATCGCCTTCATGCGTATATGCAGCGGCAAGTTCGAGAAGAACATGGAGGTGTTCCATGTTCAGGGCAACAAGAAAATGCGTCTGTCACAGCCTCAGCAGATCATGGCGCAGGAGCGTGAGATTGTCGAAGAGGCTTACGCGGGCGATATTATCGGCGTTTTTGACCCGGGTATTTTCTCGATCGGCGATACGATCTGTTCCGCGAACCACAAGGTGCAGTTCAAGGGCATACCCACATTTGCGCCCGAGCACTTTATGCGCGTCCGTCAGAAGGACACCATGAAGAGAAAGCAGTTTATCAAGGGTACAAGTCAGATTGCGCAGGAAGGCGCTATCCAGATCTTCCAGGAGCTAGACGCCGGTATGGAAGAGGTAATCGTCGGCGTTGTCGGTGTGCTCCAGTTTGATGTTCTCAAGTACCGCCTTGAGAACGAGTACAACGTCGACATCATCATGGAGAGCCTGCCTTATGAGTATATCCGCTGGATTGTGAATGACGATATCGACCCCAAAACTCTCGACCTCGCCTCGGATACAAAGCGGATCCAGGATTTGAAGGGCAACCGTCTTCTGCTCTTTACAAGCTACTGGAGTATCGACTGGGCGCTCGACCACAACAAGGGACTTGAACTCAGAGAATTCGGTACCAACTGATGAAGGACGAAATCTTAGCCTATACAGAGGGCAGCGCATATCCGTTCCATATGCCCGGGCATAAGCGAAATATCCGCGACGGAGTCTTTCCGTATCAGCTCGATTTGACCGAGATAGACGGCTTTGATAATCTTCATCACCCCGAAGGTCTGATAAAGAAAATCGAGGATACGGCTGCACGGATTTATCATGCTAAACGCGCGTTTCTGCTCGTGAACGGAGCGACCTGCGGAATATTATCGGCGGTTAAGGCGGTATCGAACCGCGGCGACAAGGTGATTATCGCACGAAACTGCCATACTTCTGTTTATCATGCCGCTGAGCTGCTGGGCTTAAGACCTGAATTTCTCATGCCTGAGTCCGCAACGAATGATATATACGGCTGTGTTGACCCGTCAGCGCTTGAACAACAGCTTGTCGATAACCCCGACGCAAAGCTCGTCATTATTACCTCACCGACATACGAGGGAATTTGTTCAGACCTTGAAGCCATTGCACGTATTTGCCGTTCTCACGGAACGCGGCTGATTGTCGATGAAGCACACGGAGCGCATTTTCCGTTTCATTCAGCTTTTCCGAAAGGAGCGATGGACTGCGGCGCCGATATTTCCGTTGTCAGCCTGCACAAGACGATGCCCGCGATGACACAGACGGCGCTTTTACTGACAAGCGACGGTTCGTTGATTCAGCCGCTTCAATCCGCACTGTCGATCTTTCAGACGAGCAGCCCGTCATATGTTCTTATGAGCAGCATTGAAGCTTGTCTGACCTCAAGCCGGGATTTTGATTCATATATCAGGAGATTACGCGATTTTGAAGATGCTATGCTTGATCTGAAGCATCTCAGCTTGCTGTTCAGAGGAAAGCAGGCTTTTGATTACGACACAGGCAAGCTGGTGATCTCAACTCAGAATGCCGACATAAGCGGCATTGAGCTTGCGGACATTCTCAGAAAACGTTATTATATTGAAGTCGAGATGGCGGCTCACGGCTACATTATCGCAATGACCTCTGTTTGCGACACAGACGACGGTTTCGAGCGGCTGAAAAACGCGCTGCTTGAGATCGACAGAGAATGTAACACCTCAGACGGTAATGACCTGCAAATCTCGTTTGGACTCCCCGAAAGGCGGCTCTATCCGTTTGAGACAGGAAAGACAAAATCCGTAGTTTTCGGCGAAGCGAAAGGTCTTGTCTGCGCCGAGGATATCTTTGCCTATCCGCCAGGGATTCCGATTGTTGTCAAGGGCGAGGTGCTTTCAGCGGAAATAATCGCACTTATTTCGAGCCTTCACGACAAAGGCGTCAATATTATTTCAAGTGAGAATTCATATCCCGATTCCATATTGGTTGCAGATTTGTAATTGACAAAACACGCGCTATATGGTAAGATTTATTTAGGGCACCTCTAAAAATATAGAGTTGTGCAGAGGTGCGGATATTTTATAGTAGATTATTGTCAAAACGACGAAGTCATACTGACGTATAACGAGGAGCTTTGGCAGGAATATGCTGTGAAAGATTTGTGTCTATGGGCAGCTTGATGTTTTTAGAGGTGCCCTATAGATTGATAAAGGAGTTTGATAACTATGAAAAGAATTAAAACTATTGAAACTCGCGATCTTAAGAAGAGCGTAAAGACCGGCGGCTGCGGCGAATGCCAGACCTCCTGCCAGTCCGCTTGCAAAACCTCCTGCGGCGTTGCTAACCAGCAGTGCGAGAAGTGCAGCGAGAAATAATTTTAATTTCAAATGAAGGATTTACGCCGTTACATCTTTTAGTAACGGCTTTCCTTTTGTCAGGAGAATTTTATGATTCATCAATACAAACTTAACGGATACAATATCGTACTCGACGTTTACAGCGGCAGCGTTCATCTCGTTGACGACCTCGCATATGACGTGATCGAGATGTTTGAAAACAGCAGCCGCGAGGAAATCGTTTCCGCCATGCTCGAAAAGTACGCGGACGACGCTGAAATAAATGAAGCTGAAATCAACGACTGCCTTGACGATGTTCAGGAGCTGAAGGACATGGGCAAGCTCTTTACGTCCGACCAATACGAGAACCTCGCCTTTGACTTCAAAAAGCGCAACACAGTAATCAAGGCGCTGTGTCTGCACATCGCTCACACCTGTAACCTCAACTGCGAGTACTGCTTTGCATCTCAGGGCAAGTACCACGGCGAGCGCGCGCTGATGTCGCTTGAGGTGGGCAAGAGAGCGATTGATTTCTTGATTGAGAACTCCGGCAGCAGGGTAAACCTCGAGGTTGACTTCTTCGGCGGCGAGCCTTTGATGAACTTTGAAGTTGTCAAGGAAATAGTCGCCTACGCCAGAAGCATCGAAAAGCAGCACAACAAGAATTTCCGCTTTACACTTACCACAAACGGCATGCTCGTTGACGACGACATTATCGAGTTTGCCAACAAGGAGTGCCACAACGTTGTTCTCAGTCTTGACGGCAGAAAGGAGATTCATGACAACCTCCGCAAAACAATCAACGGCAAGGGCAGCTACGACGTAATTGTTCCTAAATTTCAGGAGTTCGTCAAGCGCCGCGGAAACAAAGGCTATTACGTTCGCGGCACATTCACTCACAATAATACAGACTTCACAAACGACATTTTCCATATGGCTGACCTCGGCTTCACAGAGCTTTCGATGGAGCCTGTTGTATGCGCGCCGAGTGACCCGTACGCCTTGACATATGATGATTTGCCCGTTCTCTTTGAACAGTATGAAATCCTCGCAAAAGAGATGATCAAGCGCGAAAAAGAGGGCAGACCGATTACCTTCTATCATTACATGATCGATCTCACAGGCGGTCCGTGCATCTACAAGCGCGTTTCGGGCTGTGGTTCGGGAACAGAGTACATGGCAGTCACGCCTTGGGGTGACCTCTATCCATGTCACCAGTTTGTCGGCGACGAGAAATACAGGCTCGGCGACATCTGGAACGGAGTTGACAACAAGGAGATTCAGGACGAGTTCAAGCTTTGCAACGCCTACGCCCGACCCGACTGCAAGGATTGCTGGGCAAGACTCTATTGCAGCGGCGGCTGTGCGGCAAACGCTTACCACGCGACGGGTTCGATCAACGGAATATACAAATACGGCTGCGAGCTGTTCAAAAAGCGCATGGAGTGCGCGATTATGATGAAAGCGGCTTTGGCTGACAACGATTGACGGAGAAACATTATGACCAGAGATTTATGCTATTTTTATCCGTGCCCGCTTAATGCAGTGTACGGAGCTTTTGTTCAGACAGCGGCGCAGAAATTAGGCAAGGACTGCAAACAGACGCCGATGGTATCAATCAGCTTCGGACTGAATTTTTCGATGAAGTACAATATGAACGGCGGCGCGTGCACAATTCATTTTATGCCTTATCAAAACGGCACGGCGATCAATATCAGATATTCCGTCGTACAGCTTATGGGAGCAAGGTACAAGAAGCACGCTCAGGATTTGACCCTGTACGCCAATAATATTCTCAGAGCAAACGCGCAGCCTGCGAACATTAACGTTCAGGAGTTTTTGAACTACGCGGCAACTCAGACCAGAGCTCAGTCACCGATGGCTCAGCCTGCTCAAAATGCCCAGGCAATGCCGCAGCAGACTCCTCCTCAGTATCAGCCTCAAGCGGCTCCTCAGGCAGCGTATCGTCCGCCTGTTCAGCAGTATCCGTCGCCGCAGAGACCTGCACAGGGTGTTAAGTTCTGTACTAACTGCGGAAAGCAGCTTCCTGCGGACGCGCGGTTCTGCACTAACTGCGGCAAAGAAATCGCCGTTTCGGCACCTGCACCCGCTTGTCCGAACTGCGGAAAGCCCTTGCAGGCAGATGAAAAATTCTGCGTCAGATGCGGAACAAAAATTAATTAACAGAATAAACAAACGCGGAGATGTCACAGAAGACATCTCCGCATATTTTTTTGTCAGAACAGCTTTGCTGTATTTGCAATTACGGCGCAGATGATTACTCCCATCAACGTTGGAAGTAACATTGACGTCAGCGTCCATCTCAGGCTTCCTGTTTCTTTCTTTATCGTCAGACAGGTTGTGGAGCAG
>ONDL01000063.1 GCA_900316555.1 uncultured Eubacteriales bacterium
AAAAGTAATCAGAAATAAACCAAGCTACGAATGATAGCAAATGACTGATAGCTTTTTGATAGCACAAGCTGTGATAACTAAACAAAAATGTATAATTGAGACCATGTTTTCCCACGAGAAGCAATATTTATTAAACGAAGTTGTTTAATGATTGCTTTATACTTAAGAATGGGAATAAATAAAAAATTACACCCCTGACTTAATCGGTCAGGGGTGATTTGCGTTTATTTCATCTCGAGATTGTCAGTCATGATATCCTGCTTGAATTCCTCGTTCATATCGGGATAAGCGGAGAGCATCGGCTCAAGTCTTTTGCCTTTCTTACGGTCAAAGTAGTTCTTCGTGATTTTTGCCACAAGACCGCTCAGCGCAATCAGGCATATCAGGTTCGGCACAGCCATCAGACCGTTAAAGGTGTCGTCGATCGCCCAGATAAGCTCGCCGTGGATCGCCGCGGAAACCGCGATCAGCAGTACGTAAACGATCTTGAACGCGATGATTATGTACTTGCGCTTTTTCTCGCTGACCCAGCCGAAACAGAATTCAATAGCCTTTTCGCCGTAGTACGACCACGCGATGATCGTCGTAAATGCAAACAGCGGAAGGATAATAGAGAACACTGCAACGCCGAAGGTGCCGAAGTTAGTTGAGAACAGCGACATGGCCATAACGGAGTCGTCCATATCGGCGGTCAGAGTGTTGAGATCGAAGGTCGTCAGGAAGGTGAGAGAGGTGAGGGTGCAGATGATGAAGGTGTCGAAAAATACCTCAAACACACCCCAAAGACCCTGCTTTACAGGCTCTCTTGTTTCGGAAGCGGAGTGCGCGATAACGGACGAGCCTAGACCTGCTTCGTTTGAGAATACGCCTCTCGCCATGCCTTTTTTGATGACCTGCGCGAAGGAGTAGCCGAGAATACCTCCGCCTGCCGCCTGGAAATTGAAAGCCTTTTCGAAGATAAGACCGAAAGCCTTGGGTACCTGGTCAAAGTGAATGATGATCGCAATGAGCGACATGATTATAAAGAGCAGCGACATAAACGGAACGAGCATAGATGTGACCTTGCCGATTCTCTGAATGCCGCCGATGATGATAACCGCAGTCAGAGCCGCGACGATCACACCGATGATCAGCTTGATTGTCATGGCGTTCTCAGCCGTCCATACCCTTGTGAGCGCCTCGGTGAGAGTGCCGGAGATTTTGTTTGTCTGCACACCGCTCATGCCGATTGCCGCGAACACACAGAAGATAGCGGCGCAGTAAGCGAGCCATTTCCATTTCAGACCGTTCGCGATGTAGTAGAACGAGCCGCCCGAGAGGTTGCCGTCCTTGTCTTTCTTACGGAAGTACAGACCGAGTACGTTCTCGGAGTAGTTTGTGACCATGCCGAAGAACGCCGAGATCCACATCCAGAATACAGCGCCGGGACCGCCCGTCAGTATTGCCGATACAACGCCGACGATATTTCCGGTGCCGACTGTTCCCGAGATAGCGGTTGAGAACGCCTCGAACTGAGATACCGACTTGACGCGGCTGTCCTTCTCGCGTTTTTTGCCTAAGCTCTTGAGAGTGGGGACTATGGTTGTGTTCAGCGATTCGCCGAACTTGCGCACCTGCAGGAATTTTGTCCTGACGGTGAGCAGAATGCCCGTGCCGAGAATAAGAATGACCACAGGCCAGCCCCAAACAATACCGTTGAGAAAATTATTTACCTCCTCAACGGTCGAGAGTATTTGCTCCCACATAATTTTCCTCCTCATTTTTAAAAATACACAATAAGATTATATCATAACCTGAAAAATTGCGCAATAGTAATATATAAATCATAAATAATAATTACTTGCCTTATAAATCGAATTTGCGAAATATTCGCAAATTGCTTGACATACCGCCTCTGATTTGGTATAATAATTTGCGAATGAATTGCAAATTGGGAGGCGATGATTTGCCTAAGTATATGACAAAGCAGCGGAAGGCGCTGCTTGCTTTTTTGTCAGAGCATGCCGACGAGGAGCTCACGGCAAAGCAGCTCGAAACAGCTCTTTCGGGAGAGGGAATCAGCATCAGCGCTGTGTACCGCAACCTCTCCGACCTTGAGAAGGAGGGCAAGATACGCCGCGTCAGCAAAAGCGGCACTCGCGAGGTGTATTATCTCTACACCGACAGCGATTCCTGCAAGGATTGTCTGCACCTTTCGTGCGAGAAGTGCGGCAGAACATATCATATGAATATGCCCGGGGTCGAGATGCTTATGAATAACCTCGAGCAAAGCGATGAATTCAAGATTGACAAGGCGAACACGGTGCTGTACGGCGTCTGCAAGTCCTGTCGCAAAAACAAGGAGGACTAGATGAAACGACTTATAGCATTAATGCTCACCGCCGTGATGACGCTTTGTTTATTTGCAGGCTGCGGCACAACAACAACCGAGAGCAAAGCGTTCAAGATAGTGACAACGATCTATCCCGTTTACAACTGGCTGCAGAATATCACAGACGGCGCTGAGAACGTCGAGCTGACTCTTCTCGTCGAGGACGGCAAGGATATCCACAACTACCAGCCGACCGCCGAGGATATGGTAAAAATCAGCGACTGCAATTATTTTGTATACGTCGGCGGCGAGTCTGACAAGTGGGTAAACGACTCCGCGGCAGCGTTTTTTAAGGACAACGACGGCAAGTATAAGGTATCTTTGCTCGACCTTCTCGGCGATTACGCGAAGGACGAGGAGCTTGTTGAAGGAATGCAGGCAGAGGAAGAGGAGGACGATGACGGCGCTTATGACGAGCACGTCTGGCTCTCGGTAAAGAACGCGGAGCTATTCTGCCGCGAGCTGGCAGCCGGACTAAAGACCGCTGATTCGGCAAACGCCGATGTATATGAGAAGAACGAAAAGACGTATCAGGAGAAGCTGAAAGCCCTCGACGACAAGCACACCGACGCTCTTGTCAAGTCAGACAAGAAATACGACACTCTGCTTTTCGGCGACCGTTTTCCGTTCCGCTACCTTGTCGACGACTATAAGCTGAAATACTACGCCGCGTTCGCCGGCTGTTCGGCTGACAGCGAGGCGAGCTTTGAGACAGTCGCCTTTCTCGCGGACAAGCTGACAGAGCTTGAGCTGCCTGCCGTGTTAACGATCGACGGTTCGGACGGAAAGCTCGCCGAGACTATCATCGAAACCTCTGACAACAAGACCGCGCAAATTCTTCAGCTCAACTCAATGCAGGCGGTTTCAAAGGAAATGATTGACAGCGGCGACGACTATATCGGCATGATGGAAAAGAATCTCGACGTGCTCAAAACGGCGCTCGCGGTCGGGAAATAAGGAGAAAATATGTCACAGTTAACCTGCCGTGAGCTTTCTCTCGGCTACGAGGGCAAGGAGATAATCTCGAACCTCAGCTTTCACGTCAACGCGGGCGACTATCTCTGTATCGTCGGCGAGAACGGCTCGGGTAAATCCACCCTCATGAAAACTATCCTCGGACTGCGCAAGCCGATGAAGGGCGAGATCATCACCGGCGACGGGCTTCGTTCCCGTGAAATCGGCTACCTTCCGCAGCAGACGGTAGTACAGAAGGACTTTCCCGCCTCGGTAAAGGAAATAGTTCTTTCGGGCTTTCAGGGAAGGTGCGGACTCAGACCGTTTTACACAAAGGCTGGAAAGCGCATCGCCATGGATAATATCCGCAAGATGGGCATTGAGGACTTGAAGAACCGCTGTTACCGCGAGCTTTCGGGCGGTCAGCAGCAGCGCGTTCTGCTTGCGCGCGCACTCTGTGCGACGAAAAAAATGCTGCTTCTGGACGAGCCTGTCGCGGGACTTGACCCAATCGTCACGGCTGATATGTACAGCCTTATCGAATCTCTCAACAAGAACGAGGGCATCACAATAATAATGATTTCGCACGACATTTCCGCCGCGCTCAAGTACGCCACCCATATTCTCCACATCAGCGACGAGCTGTTTTTCGGCACGCGCCGCCAGTTTGAGGAGAGCAAGGCAGGCAAAAGGCTGTCGGTTCTGATGGGAGGCGAGTTCTGATGGAAGAAATGTTCTCGCGTCTCGCGGTGTTTTTCCAGATGCCGTTTGTGCGCTACGCCTTCATCGTCGGTATACTGATAGCGCTCTGTGCCTCGCTTCTGGGCGTGACATTGGTGCTCAAGCGCTTCTCGTTCATCGGCGACGGACTCTCTCACGTCGCGTTCGGCGCAATGGCGGTCGCGGCTGTCGTGGGGCTGACGAATAATATGTTCATCGTAATGCCTATCACTATAATCAGCGCGGTATTGCTTTTGCGCACGGGCACCAACACCAGGATAAAGGGTGACGCGGCTGTCGCGATGATATCCGTCGGCGCGCTTGCGTTCGGTTATCTTCTGATGAACAAGTTCCCGACCTCGGCTAACGTCTCGGGCGACGTGTGCACAACGCTTTTCGGCTCGACCTCGATCATCACCCTCAAGGAAGAGGACGTTTGGTTCTGCGCGGTGCTGTCGCTCGTGGTTGTGCTTGCGTTCATCTTCTTTTACAACAAGATTTTTTCCGTTACCTTCGACGAGAACTTCGCGCGCGCAACAGGTACACGGGTGAGTGTCTATAATCTGATTATCGCGATAATCATTGCGGTCATTATCGTAATCGGAATGAGCCTTGTAGGTTCGCTCCTGATTTCCGCGCTTATTATTTTCCCTGCGCTGTCCGCGATGCGCGTGTTCAAGAGCTTCAAATCCGTTACGGTCTGTTCGGCGTGCCTGTCGGTATTTTGCGCGGCGATCGGTATTCTGGTATCTATCCTCGCTAATACTCCCGTAGGCGCGACAATAGTGATCGCCGACATAGCCGTATTCGGTATCTTCACGCTTATCGGCGGCTTCAGGAGCGGCTTTAAATCTTAATACAAATAACTACAGCCGGCTTTTAACAAGCCGGCTGTTTGAATATTATTTCACTGACGAGGCGGATACCCTCGTCTATTTTATTTATCGGTATTCCCGAGAAGCAGAAGCCGAAGTCACTGTCCGATTTAATAGATGTCATCAGACGGATTCCGTTTTCTTCAAGCGCATTGTCGATTTCGGCGCGGTTTACTTCTTTCGGCAGCTTAACGGCGACATACATTGCGGTTTCGTTGAAGGTAAGAGCTGCGTTTGGAAAGTATCTCTTTATACTCTCAAGTGTCTGCCTGCTCTTTTCGAGGTAAACACGCCTTGCTCTGCGGATATGCGAGTCCATCTTGCCCGAGTTGAGATATCCCGCCAGCGCGAGCTGTTCGGTTTTTGAGGCGATTTGATTAATGTAGGGCTTGCATTCCGAAAAATCCTTCATCAGGCTCTCAGGCAGCACCATGTAGCTGATACGAACCGACGGCAGCAGTACCTTTGAGAACGAGCCGATGTACACAGTGTGCTCAGAGTCATAGTACTGAACGCACGGAATAGGGTGGGAGCTGTATCGCAGCTCGCCGTTGAAATCGTCCTCGATAATATACGCGCCGTGCTTAGCTGCCCAGCGAATCATCTCGAGCCGCCTTGTCACAGGCATATTAAGGCCGCGTTTGCCCGAGAAATTCGGGTTGACAAGGATAATATCGGGGTTTATCTCGTCGAGTGAATCGATCGTTACGCCCAAATCGTCGCTGTCGAAGTAGCAGATTTCATATCCGAAGCTGCGGAAAACGAATTCCGACTGTACGAAGCTCGACTTTTGCAGAGCGACGCGTTTATCAGTTCCGATCAGCGAACACAGGAGATACAATACAGCCTGGGTACCTGCGCCGACTATAATATTAGACATTTTTGAGTTGACGCTTCTGATTCCGAGCGCGTATTTCTGCAGCGCATAACGCAGGGCTTCCTCACCCTGAGCGTCGCCGTATGAGGTCAGAAGGTAGCTGCGGTTGATGATATTTTTTATCTCCTTGCGCCAGATAGCGAGGTCAATAACGCTGCTGTCAATGCTCTTGGTGCTGAAATCATACTCGTAGTACTTATTTTCTTTTTTAGAATTATCCTCGATGCTCTCGGCAATCTTTGGGCGGTTCTCAAAGTCAGCCGCGACGAAATAACCGCTTTTCGGGCGGTTTGTAATGTAACCCTCGGCGCACAGCTGGTCGTAGGCAGAAATCACGGTGGTTTTTGAGAGCGACAGCGAGCTGCTGAGTTCTCTTATAGACGGCAGGCGGTCGTTTTTCTTCAGGTTGCCGTTCTCGATAGCCCGTCTGACGGAGTGGTAAATCTGCCGATAGAGCGGTATTTTGTCGTTTTTGTCAGTCATAATAAAATCGTAAAGCATTTCATCACCATTTTCATTGTACCACCCACAGGGGAATATTGCAATAACGGTTGAAATTTTCTCCATTTATTAGTATAATAAATAAGTATGATAATTTTACGAGAGAGGGATTTTTGTGAATACTTCGGTAAACCGTTTTTTTGAAGGAATCAAGGGCAAGACCGTAGCCTTTATCGGCATCGGCACAAGCAACCTGCCTTTGATAAAGCTGTTCGCGGATAAGGGAGCAAAGGTCAAGGCGCTCGACAGAAAGGACTTTGAAGCCCTCGGCGAAAACGGCGTGCTCGCAAAGGAGTACGGCGCTGAGCTGATTCTGGGAGATTGCTACCTTGACAATATCGACGCGGACATAGTTTTCCGCAGCCCGGGCACACCGTTCTACAAGCCCGAGCTTGTGGCTGTGCGCGAGAGCGGAAATGTACTGACCTCTGAGATGGAGGTTTTCTTTGAGCTGTGTCCGTGCAAGACAATTGCCGTCACAGGCTCCGACGGCAAGACCACCACAACGACGATCATTTCCGAGTTCTTGAAGGCGGCGGGAAAGACCGTTCACCTCGGAGGCAACATCGGCAAGCCCTTGCTGCCCGAAATCGAGAGCATAGACGCGGACGACTATGCGGTTGTCGAGCTCTCGAGTTTCCAGCTTATTTCCATGCGCCAAAGCCCCGACGTGGCGGTTGTCACAAACCTCGCGCCGAACCACCTCGATATCCACAAGGATATGCAGGAGTACATCGACTCAAAGCGCAACATCGTGCTTCACCAGAGCGCGTTCTCAAAGGCGGTAGTCAACCTCGATAACGAAATCGCGAACAGCTTTTCCGAGAACGTCCGCGGTCAGCTCTGCAAGTTCAGCGTTAAGGAACAGCTCTCCAACGGCGCGTATCTTGATGGCGCCACGATCTGCTACAGCGACTACGGTAAGGTAACGCGAATCATGGATATCTCCGATATCCGCATTCCCGGTATGCACAACGTTGAGAACTACCTCGCGGCGATTTCCGCTGTCTGGGGTATGGTTGACGTTGATACTATCGTCAAGGTCGCAAAGGAATTCGGCGGCGTCGCTCACCGCGCGGAATTTGTCAGGGAATACAAGGGCGTACGCTACTACAACGACTCCATAGCTTCCAGCCCGACTCGTACGGCGCTCGGCACACTTTCGCTCTATGACTTCAAAATCGCGATCATCGCGGGCGGATATGACAAGCATATTCCTTACGAGCCGCTTGGCCCCGTAATCAACGACAAGGTTAAGCTCCTCATTCTCCTCGGCGACACCGCTCCCAAGATCGAGCAGGCGGTAAGAGAAGCCGATAATTTCGACGAAAGCGCTATTAAAATCATCAACGTCACCAACATGGAGGAAGCCGTCGCCGCCGCTGTTGAAAACACCGGGAAGGGCGATATCGTATCTCTTTCACCCGCGAGCGCGAGCTTCGGACTGTATAAGAACTTCGAGGAACGCGGCAACCACTTCAAGTCGATAGTAAACGGACTGGAGTAATATGATGGACTTAAAAGAAATAATATTCGCCCTCTGTTCGGCGCAGGGCGTTTCGGGCAGCGAGGAATCCGCCTGTGCTGTGGCAGCGCGATACTTAGAGCCGTATTCTGAGGTAAGAACCGACCACAACGGCAATCTATTCGCCACCCTCGGCAACCCCGACGCGAAGAAAACCGTTCTCCTTGACGCGCACCTCGACAGAATAGGTCTGATTGTCACTGATATCAACGACAAGGGCTTTGTCAAGGTCGACAAGTGCGGAGGAATGGATATCCGCGTGCTCCAGAATGCAGTGCTCACCACAGAGGACGGTCTGACAGGCACGGTCTGTTCCCTGCCGCCGCACCTTTCTGACGGCAGCGAGGACAAGGCGACTCCGATCAA
>ONDL01000103.1 GCA_900316555.1 uncultured Eubacteriales bacterium
AAGGCCTCACCTTCAAAGGGACTTATCGCGCCCGACTTTCCCTATCTAAAAATCGCTAAGGAGTACGAGCGCGCGGGAGCGGACTGCATCTCCGTACTGACCGAACCGAAGTGGTTCTTGGGCAGCGACGAGTATCTCAGGGAAATCGCCGCCGAGGTAAAAATCCCATGTCTGCGCAAGGACTTCACGGTGGACGAGTACATGATTTACGAGGCAAAGCTCCTCGGCGCGTCTGCGGTGCTGCTGATTGCTGCGCTGCTGCCTGAGAGTCAGCTGAAGGAATACATAGGTATCTGCGACGAGCTTGGTCTGTCCGCACTTGTCGAAACCCACAACGAAGCCGAGGTTGACGACGCTTTGTGCGCAGGAGCGAGGGTGATCGGAGTCAATAACCGCAACCTCAAGGACTTCTCCGTGGACACCGAAAACAGCAAAAGACTGAGAAAACTGATTCCGCGTGATATTCTGTTCGTGGCGGAGAGCGGAGTCAAGACGGCTGCCGACGTATGCTCGCTCAGGGCAATCGGCGCTGACGCGGTGCTTGTCGGCGAAACGCTGATGAGAGCTGAGGACAAAACACAAAAACTAAACGAACTGAGGGGTATATAATGACAAAAATCAAGCTGTGCGGACTTTCCCGCATTGAAGATATAGAAGCCGCAAACACGCTCAAGCCCGACTTCATCGGCTTTGTTTTCGCGGCAAAGAGCAAACGCCGCGTGTCGCACCTTAAGGCGGCTGAGCTCAAGAGCAAGCTCAATCCCGAGACAAAGGCTGTGGGCGTATTCCTCGACGACGACCTCGACACAGTAGGCGCGCTGATGAACCTCGGCATCGTCGATATGGTTCAGCTCCACGGCAGCGAGGACGAGGAATATATCGCAAAGCTGCGCGCAATCACCGACAAACCGATAATCAAGGCGTTCATAATCAACAACGAGAACGACGTCAGGCGCGCCGAGGAAAGCTCGGCGGACTACATTTTGCTCGACGGCGGCAAGGGTGAAGGCAGAGCCTTCAACTGGAAGCTGCTCGAGGAGATCAAGCGCCCGTTCTTTCTCGCGGGCGGACTGAACGCGGACAACGCCGAGGCGGCAGTCGCCGACCTTCACCCCTTCGCGGTGGACGTCAGCACGGGCATCGAAACAGACGGCGTTAAGGACAAGGAAAAAATGACAGCATTTGTCGCCGCCGTCAGAAAGGGAGAAGCAAGATGACAAATCCACACGGACGCTTCGGCATTCACGGCGGGCAGTACATTCCCGAAACTCTTATGAACGCTGTGATTGAGCTGGAGGAAGCCTACAATCACTACAAAAACGACCCCGAATTCAACCGCGAGCTCACCGAGCTGCTCAACGACTACGCCGGCAGACCGTCGCGGCTCTACTACGCCGAGAAGATGACCAAAGACCTCGGCGGCGCGAAAATATACCTCAAGCGCGAGGACTTAAACCATACGGGCGCGCACAAAATCAACAACGTGCTCGGTCAGGCGCTTCTCGCCAAAAAGATGGGCAAGACAAGACTTATCGCAGAAACAGGCGCGGGTCAGCACGGCGTAGCGACCGCAACCGCCGCCGCTCTCATGGGTATGGAGTGCGTGGTTTTCATGGGCGAAGAGGATACGATCCGTCAAGCGCTCAACGTGTACCGCATGCGCCTGCTAGGTGCTGAGGTAATCGCCGTCAAGAGCGGCACCAGAACCCTCAAGGACGCTGTCAGCGAGGCGATGCGCGAGTGGACGACGAGAATCTCCGACACTCACTACTGTCTTGGCTCCGTCATGGGACCCCACCCCTTCCCCACGATTGTCCGCGATTTTCAGGCGGTTATCTCAAAGGAAATCAAGGAGCAAATGCTCGAGAAGGAGGGCAGACTGCCCGACGCTGTTATCGCCTGCGTAGGCGGCGGCTCGAATGCTATCGGCAGCTTCTATAACTTCATCGACGACAAGGACGTCCGTCTGATCGGCTGCGAAGCGGCAGGAAGAGGTATCGACACCTTCGAAACCGCCGCGACGATCTCGACAGGCAGACTCGGCATTTTCCACGGCATGAAGTCATATTTCTGTCAGGACGCGGACGGTCAGATCGCGCCTGTTTATTCGATCTCGGCTGGTCTTGACTACCCCGGAGTAGGCCCCGAGCACGCGTATCTTTACGACATCGGCAGAGCTGAGTACGTAGCCATCACCGACGACGAGGCTGTTAACGCCTTTGAGTACCTTTCGAGAACCGAGGGCATCATTCCCGCTATCGAGTCATCTCATGCACTGGCTCACGCGATAAAGCTCGCGCCGACGCTCAGTAAAGACAAAATCATCGTCGTCACCGTCTCCGGCAGAGGCGACAAGGACTGCGCGGCAATCGCGCGCTACAGAGGGGAGGATATTTATGAGTAATATCGCGAAGGCGTTCCAAAACGGCAAGGCGTTCATTCCGTTCATCACCTGCGGCGACCCCGACCTGACGACAACCGCCGCGGCGGTGAGAGAGGCGGTAAAAAACGGCGCGGATTTGATTGAGCTGGGTATTCCGTTCTCAGACCCCACAGCCGAAGGCCCCGTTATTCAGGGCGCTAATCTCCGCGCGCTCAACGGCGGGATAAACACCGACATGATTTTCTCGTTCGTGCGCGGACTGCGTACAGACGTTAAGGTTCCGATGGTATTCATGACCTACGCGAACGTCGTGTTTTCCTACGGCACGGAGAAGTTCATCTCCACCTGCGCCGAAATCGGCATTGACGGCTTGATTCTGCCCGACATTCCCTATGAGGAAAAGGACGAGTTCCTGCCTGTCTGCCATCAGTACGGCGTGGACTTGATTTCGCTTATCGCTCCGACCTCCGAGAACCGCGTCGGAATGATCGCGAAGGAAGCCGAGGGCTTTATCTACCTCGTGTCGAGCCTCGGCGTAACGGGTGTGCGCAGTCAGATCAACACCGACCTCACAGACATCGTCAGAACTATCCGTGAGAACACAGGCGTGCCCTGTGCGATAGGCTTCGGCATCTCGACTCCTGAACAGGCAAAGGCAATGGCAGCGCTTTCGGATGGTGCGATCGTCGGCTCGGCGATTGTCAGACTGCTCGAAAAGCACGGCAAGGAAGCGCCCAAGTACATCGGCGAATATGTAAGGTCGATGAAGGACGCGATAAGGGATTTATAATTTAAAAATCGAGTAGGAGGCTGCCCATTAATTGAGCAGCCGACCTCTCACACCACCGTGC
>ONDL01000066.1 GCA_900316555.1 uncultured Eubacteriales bacterium
AATCATAAAAAAATAATTATAATTAAAATAAAAATTAATTACAAAAATAAAAAAATAATTTAAAATTAAAATTTTTCAATAATTAATTCTTTTATAAAATTAATCATTACCTGATAAAGAAATATAATTATAAATGTTTAGTGAATTTAATAATGTGGTCCATAAGCTGGTGCAACATATCCTGGTGCGCCATATGGAGGTTGAGAAGCATATCCAGGTCCATATTGTTGTGGTGGATAAGCACCATAATTTGGTGCATATCCTGGTTGAGGTGGATATCCTGGTTGAGGTCCATATCCTGGTTGAACACCAACAGTTGGTCCATAATTTGGTTGGCTTAAAATTCTTTCAACTTCATATTTTGCTCTAGTACTAAATTCTTGTCTTGTAATATAACCACTTCTATTGAAATCCATAGCATACCATGCTTGTCTTATTTTATCAACAGTGGGACCATATCCATATCTTTGAGCAATCATTGTGCACATATCATTAACTAATGGTTGGAATTCATTGTAATCAATTCTTCCGTCTCTATTTCTATCATATCTATCAAAAGCTGTGGCAAAGAAATAATCAAATTCTCTTTGATCTCTATAGTTTATACCTTATCGAGCAAATCGTACTTTGCAAGACAATCCTTGAGGTCGTGATAACCTGCTACGCTCATGGGAACGAGGGGCAGCTTGCACTCGCCCGCGTCGAAACCGTAAAGGTTCATAGCGGTCTTGATCGGAATGGGATTGACGTCGCTGAACATAATGTTCATGAGCTCGAGATAGTGGAAGTGCAGCTTCTGAGCCTCGGCAAAATTATTCTCGAGGCAGAGCTGGCAAATCTGATGCATTTCTGTCGGGCAGATATTGGCGAAAACCGAGATAACGCCGAGAGCACCGAGTGACATGAAGGGTACGGTCTGGTCGTCGTTGCCCGAATAGATATCGAGGTTGTCTCCGCAGAGAGAGCGGATCAGCGCTACCTGAGAGATATTGCCGCTCGCTTCCTTGATAGCGCGGATATTATCGTGACGGCTGAGCTCAAGACAGGTCTTGGGCTGGATATTGCAGCCTGTACGCGAGGGTACGTTGTAAAGAATCACAGGAATATCTACAGAATCGGCAATCACGTTAAAGTGCTTTACCAGACCTGCCTGTGAGGTCTTGTTGTAATAGGGTGTTACGCTGAGAATCGCGTCGGCACCTGTCTTTTGCGCCTCACGCGAGAGCATAACAGCAGTTGAGGTATCATTGCTGCCTGTGCCTGCGATAACGGGAATTCTTCCGTTGATCTTCTCAGACACAAACGACAGTACCTCGCAGTGCTCCTTCTCGGAAAGAGTCGCAGCCTCCCCCGTTGTACCGCATGCAATTATCGCATCGGTACCGTTGGCGACGTGGAACTCAAGCAGCTGCTCAAGGACAGGGTAATTAACCTTGCCGTCTGAAGTAATCGGGGTAATCAAAGCTACGCCCGATCCTGTGAAAATGTGGTCTGACATAAAATTTTCCTCCGAATCAATCCATATAACCTTCGGCGCAGAGGAGCTCGGCGAGTAATACAGCGCCGCCTGCCGCGCCTCTTAATGTGTTGTGCGACATGCAAACGAACTTGTAGTCGTACTGGGTATCAGCTCTTAAACGTCCCACAGATACCGCCATGCCGTTCTCGAGGTTACGCTCGCTCTTGATCTGCGGACGGTCGGGCTCTGTGAAGTAGTGCAGGAAGTGCTTGGGTGCGCTGGGGAGCTCAAGTTCCTGAGCTCTTCCGCTGTAGTTCTCCCAGATATTGATGATCTCTTCAACGGTGGGCTTCTTAACGCCGTCCTTGAAGGACATGAATACGGCAGCGGTGTGACCGTCGGAAACGGGGACACGGATGCACTGGGAGGTGATGGAGATATCGTCGGCGTTTACAATCTTGTCGCCCTCGATATGACCCCAGATCTTCAGCGGCTCGTTCTCGGACTTCTCTTCCTCACCGCCGATATAGGGAATCACGTTGTCGATCATCTCAGGCCATGTCTTGAAGGTCTTTCCGGCACCTGAAATTGCCTGATAGGTACAAGCCAATACCTTGTCTACGCCGAGCTCCTTCAAGGGATTAACAGCGGGAACATAGCTCTGAAGCGAGCAGTTGGACTTGACAGCTACGAAACCGCGCTTTGTGCCGAGACGCTTGCGCTGTGCCTCGATAATCTTGATGTGGTCCGCGTTGATCTCAGGAATAACCATCGGTACGTCGGGAGTGAAGCGGTGTGCGGAATTGTTGGAAACGATCGGGCACTCAGCCTTCGCGTAACGTTCCTCAAGAGCCTTGATCTCATCCTTCTTCATGTTAACGGCACAGAAGCAGAAGTCAACCTGAGCGGCAACCTCCTCAACCTTCTCGGCGTCGGTGATAACCATATCCTTGTACTTCTCGGGAAGCTCTTTAGCCATATGCCATCTGCCCTCAACTACGTCGCCGTACTTCTTGCCCGCGCTTCTTGCGCTCGCTGCCAATACGGTTACGTCAAACCAAGGGTGATTTTCAAGAAGAAGCGCAAAGCGCTGTCCTACCATACCTGTTGCTCCGATGATTCCTACCTTGTACTTTTTCACTGTGATTCCTCCGAATTTTTACAAAATTTAAAAAAGCGGTTGCCTATTTCGAAAATTTATATTATTATAGAAACGGCGACTGCCGAGGTTTCAGTACCTCGTTTCGTTTAAGGTACTGATTACTCCAAATATACCTCACTCTATAATATACCATTTTACGCGCTTATTGTCAATTATTTTGCGGCGTAATTGTATTTCAATATTTTAACTTTTTCGGTGATGACTATGAAAACAAGTGATTTTTACTATGACCTGCCTAAGGAACTGATCGCGCAGACTCCTGTTGAGCCCCGCGACAGCTCACGCCTGCTTGTTCTAGACAGAGAAACGGGCGAAATATCGCACGAGCATTTTTATAATATTATTGACCATCTGGGCGAAGGCGATTTGCTGGTTGCAAACGATTCGCGCGTACTTCCGGCGAGAATCTACGGCGTTAAGGACGAAACAGGCGCGAGAGTCGAGTTCCTTCTTCTCAGACAAATCAGCGGCAACCGCTGGGAAACTCTATGTAAGCCCGGAAAAAAAGCCAAGGTCGGAGCGAAATTCAGCTTCGGCGACGGTCTGCTGAGAGCCGAGGTCGCGGAGGTCAGGGACGACGGCAACAGAGTGGTGGACTTTGACTGCGACGAAAACTTCTTTGCCACGCTCGACAAAATCGGTCAGATGCCTCTTCCCCCTTACATTACAGAAGAGCTCAAGGACAAAGAGCGCTATCAGACTGTCTACAGTCACGAGCTCGGCTCGGCGGCGGCGCCTACAGCCGGACTGCACTTCACCGAGGAGCTTATGGACAGGATCCGCGCTAAGGGTGTAAAAATCGCATACGTCACCCTTCATGTCGGTCTTGGCACCTTCCGTCCCGTTAAGGTTGACGACGTTACTAACCACAAAATGCACAGCGAGCACTACGAGATTCCGGCTGAAACTGCCGAACTTATCCGTCAGACAAAGCAGAACGGCGGAAGGGTCATCGCTGTCGGCACTACCTCGTGCCGCACTCTCGAGAGCGTCGCTACTCAGTTCGGCGAAATCAAGGCTTGCGAGGGATTTACAGATATCTTCATTTACCCGGGTTATGAGTTCAAGGTGCTCGACGGACTTATCACAAATTTCCACCTGCCCGAAAGCACACTGATTATGCTTGTTTCTGCGTTTGCGGGATACGACAAAATTATGAAAGCATACGAAACCGCTGTTGAGGAAAGGTACAGATTCTTTTCGTTCGGCGATGCGATGTGCATATTATAAGGCAGTTATAATTTTAGAATAATTCTATTTTCCGGAGGAAATATGTATAGATTAATAAAAACCGAAGGAACAGCCAGACGAGGTGAATTTGTCACTCCTCACGGGACGATTCAGACTCCGGCTTTTATGAACGTCGCCACATGCGGCGCGATCAAAGGCGCTGTTTCGGCTCTCGACTTAAAAAATATTAAATGTCAGGTGCAGCTCTGCAACACATATCACCTTCACCTGCGTCCCGGAGACGACAAGGTAAAAGAGCTCGGCGGTCTGCATAAATTCACCCGATGGGAGGGCCCGATTCTCACCGACAGCGGCGGCTTTCAGGTCTTTTCTCTCGCGAAGCTCCGCGACATCAAGGAAGAAGGTGTAACCTTTCACTCACATATCGACGGACGCAAAATATTTATGGGTCCTGAGGAAAGCATGAAAATCCAGTCTAACCTCGGCTCAACAATCGCTATGGCGTTCGACGAGTGCGTAGAAAACCCTTCGCCCTACGAGTACACCCGCGACAGCGTTGCGAGAACTACACGCTGGCTGAAACGGTGCGTTACAAAAATGAACGAGCTTAATCAGACCGAAGGCACGATTAATCCGAAGCAGATGCTGTTCGGCATCAATCAGGGCGGCACCTACCGCGACCTGAGAATCAATCACATGAAGGAAATCGCAGAGCTTGACCTCGACGGCTACGCAATCGGCGGACTGGCTGTCGGCGAGCCTACCGAGGTTATGTATGAGATAATCGAGGCGGTCGAGCCTTTCGCTCCCAAAGACAAAATCCGCTATCTGATGGGTGTGGGTACTCCCGTCAATATTCTCGAGGCGGTTTACCGCGGCGTAGACCTTTTTGACTGCGTCATGCCGAGCCGCAACGCAAGACACGGTCAGCTGTTCACATGGGACGGCGTGCGCAACCTCAACAACGCGAAATACGAGCTTGACGAAAACCCTGTTGACCCGCACTGCGACTGTCCTACCTGCCGCAATTTCTCAAGGGCATATATCCGTCACCTGCTTAAAAGCGGCGAGATGCTCGGAATGCGGCTCGCGGTAATGCACAACCTGTATTTTTACAACAATCTCATGGAAATTATCCGAACCGAGCTCGACAACGGCACGTTTACGGCGTTCTATGAAAAATACAGGAACATTCTCGGCGTGAGAATTTAAAAAAATTTCAAAAATGGCTTGCAATCTATGGGAATTGCTGTTATAATCAACTTATTGTGTTGAAAGGAATGAAGTTATATGTTTATGTATTCAGCAGCTGACGCACAGCAGGCAGGCGGCCTTTTCGGCGGCAACAGCATGTGGGTCATGATTTTAATCTACGCAGCAGTAATCGCAGGTATCTACTTCTTCTTGATCCGTCCTAATTCCAAGAAGAAAAAAGAAGAAGCTCAGATGAGAAACTCCCTTGAAATCGGCGACGAAATTACAACTATCGGCGGTATTATGGGCAGAGTCGTCGCGATCAAGGACGACGAGGACGCTATCATCATCGAGACAGGCTCCGACAGAGTCAAGATGAAGTTCAAAAAGTGGTGCATCTCCACCGTTGACACCGTAAAGGAAGGCTCGCAGACCGCGGCTGCCGAGAAGAAGGGCTTCAGCTTCTTCAAAAAGAAGAAGGAAGACGACACAAAAGAATAATTCTTTACTTCCCCGAATATCATTTACAAGATGATATTCGGGGTGGTTTTTTATGTCTGACAAAAAGAAGCTGATAAAATCCGTTTCCCTGGGCAGTCTGTGCGGAGTACTGGGCTGCGTGATACTGATGTGTATTTTCGCGGTAATCATGCTGACTTCGGGCTTGCTCGGCGCTGAGCTGACGGATTACATTATGGTTGCCGTCACAGCACTCGGCGCGCTCGGCGGCGGATTTGTCGCGGCTAAGCTCAATCACGGCGCCGGGCTGGTGGTCGGAGCGATAACGGGCGCGGTTATATTCCTGTTGATTACAATTGCGGGTCTGTCAAAGGGCGGAGAATCCGTCACGGCTTTGACGGGAATCCGTGCTGCCGCTGTAATCCTCGGCGGAATCGCGGGCGGGATATGCGGAGTCAAAGAGAAAAAAGGTTTTTAGAGTGAATTGCAGTGGTCAGTGACTCAGTTTTTTGAGACGCTGACCACTGCAATAATTTACATGGATTATAACTATTTCTTACAAATTGGAAATAACAGTGGAAAAATAAATAAATATATGTTATAATACGATAGAATATCAATTTTTAATTCGAATTAAGAAAAATACATATGAAAAGGAGTTAGTAACATGGCTAAAATCAAATTGCCCGCAGCATTGAGCGATTGGAAGGTTCTCGCTCTTGTTTCGGACACCGATGAAGGCGAAATTTACAGTCTTGTCAACAAAAACGATGACAGCGTAAAGGCTAAACTCGCCTACTATGAATTCGCGGACGAGCTGTATAACCAGGAAGATATCGATTTTATCAAGGACGAAGCCGGCTTTGTCAATACGGTAAGAGCCCTCGGCGATATCACTAATTACGTAGACGTATGTGTTGAGGACAACCCCGACAAAAAGCAGTTGAAGCTCTATATTGTCACCGACGGCAGCATTCCCCTCTCGGACAAGCTCAACAATAAGGAATTCAGCGAGAACGAGGTTGTTGATTTCGGTATTCAAATGAGCGAGATCCTCGAGAAGCTCGAGGCTAACAACATCTATCACGGCGACATCAAGCCCTCAAACATCTATGTCACAGCTGACGGAAAATACAAGCTCGGCGGATTTATGGACGCGGAGAGCCTTGACGACAACGCAGGATATCTCGCGCCCGAGATCAAAAACGGCGGTCAGGCTGACTTCACTACAGATATCTATTCTCTCGGTCTGCTGATGTACGGCATGTGCAACAACGGCAAGCTGCCCTTTGAAAACGAGGGTCTTTCGCCCGAAAAAGCAGCCGAAAAACGTTTGAACGGCGAGAATGTTCCCCCGACAGCAAACGGCAGTCAGAAGCTAAAGAGTGTTATTCACATCGCCTGCCAGCCCGAAAACAAAAACCGCTGGAAAAACGCGGGCAATATCAAAAACGCTCTGCTTTCCATTAAAAATGAGTCAGAAAATCAACCTGAAATGATCGTACCCGAAAGCACAGACTTTGAGGGCAACATTTTTGAGCAGAAAAATAAAAAGACCGACGGTGACACAAAGGTTATTCCGGTAGTCGCTCCTATTCCCCCTGTTGACGCTGCTCCCGAGGAAAAGCCCGAGGTTTCCGCTGACGACGCTGCGAATGATACAACGGATAAAGCGTCTGACGAAGCTGAATCCGTCGACGACATCAAGCCCTCGTATCAGGAGCCTGAAATCGACAACAGAGTCTTTGACGATTATAAAAACCAGACAAAAGTATTCTCTATCGACCAGCCTTCGGGCGCAAAAGAAAAGGATTACGGCTCGTATTTTGACGAT
>ONDL01000068.1 GCA_900316555.1 uncultured Eubacteriales bacterium
CATGCTGACCGCGAAGGCAGAGATAGACGACAGAGTTGCTGGACTCGATGCGGGCGCGGACGACTACCTCACAAAGCCCTTCGCGATGAAGGAGCTGCTCGCGAGGGTGCGCGCGATGACCCGCCGCAAAACCGAATACACCAAAAACGACCTGAGCTTTAACGACGTCCATCTGCGCGCCCAGACCTTTGAGCTTGCCGCCGAAAACAGCGTGCGCCTTTCGGTCAAGGAGTTCGAGCTCATGCAGCTTCTGATGCTCCACAGGGAACACGCGGTTTCCGTCGATTACATAATGAACCAGATCTGGAGCCGCGAGCCCGACGTACAGCCTGACACGGTGTGGCTGTACATCTCATACCTAAAGCGCAAGCTGAAGGCTATCGCGTCCGAGACGGTCATCGAGGGCGACGAGACTCAGGGCTACATTCTGAAATAGAGGTGGTCACATGAATGAGCATGCAATAAAAAAGCTCAGGCGGAAGTTCATCACGATTTCTTTCATCTCGCTGTTCTCCGTCATGCTGATCATGGGCAGCATGATTTACTATGTAAACTACATCACATCTGTCCGCCAGATGGACAACGCGCTCAACTACCTCGTTGAAAAGGGCGGCGAGGTCGATTTTGACACTCCCGTCCGTCACTGGGACGGCGCGAGCTACGACAGCGCAAACTCTTCCGATGACAATTTCACAGAAATCTTCATGGAAACTCTCCGCGAGTTATTCAACACTAAGATCAACGAGGGTTCGGAGTCGATTTTCGGTATGCGTTACTTCGCGGTCGTCTTTCAGGACGAGGGTGACACAAACCCCATTACCGCTCACATCAACGAGATTGACGAGGACAGCGCCTTCGCCTATGCCGACGAAGCGCTCAAGCAAGGCAACGAATACGGCTGGATGGGCAACTACCGCTACAAGGTGGACAAAAGCGACGGTCAGACCGTCGTCGTGTTCCTGAACGTCGCCAATCAGATCGCCGACCAGCGGAGAATAGGATCAACCGTGCTGATACTGAGCATTTTCGGTTCGGCGCTGAGTTACCTGATTATCAGGATCTTCTCGAACCGCGCTATCCGTCCCGAAATCCGCAACGCCGAGAACCAGAAGAGGTTCATCACCAACGCAAGCCACGAGCTCAAAACTCCTCTCGCCGTTATCCGCGCGAACACGGAGCTTGAGATGATGATGCACGGCGAGGACGAGTGGAACGAGTCGACGATGAATCAGGTTGACCGTATGACGGGGCTTATCTCCAACCTCGTTCTCATAGCAAAGGCGGACGAGAAGGCAAACAAGGAAGGCAGAAGCGATGTTGACGTTTCTGATGCCGTGACAAAGGCAGCCGAAGCCTTCGCGCCTGTCGCAAAGCAGAACGGCAAGACACTCACAATGGATATCCCCGGGGAAATCCATATGGTCGCGAGCGAATCCCAGATACAGCAGCTCGTCACGCTATTCGTCGACAACGCGATAAAATACTGCGACGACGACGGCGAGATCAAGGTAACCCTGCACCAGAAGGGCAAGGGCGTGAAGATCGCCGTTTCGAACAACTACGCCGAGGGCAAGGACGTGGACTACACACGCTTCCTCGACCGCTTCTACCGCGAGGATCAGTCGCACAATATCGACAAGGGCGGCTTCGGCATAGGACTGTCGATCGCGGACAGCATTGTCAGACAATACCGCGGCAAGCTCGACGTCAGCTATCAGGACGGCGTGATCGAGTTCAGTGCGGTTCTCAAGCCATAAAGCAAAAAGACACCCTAGGGTGTCTTTTTCTTTGTCTTATTTCAGCGTGAGCACGACCGAGAACTCGCCCGCGCCTACGCTCGCGTACTCCTTGCAGATTGCGGTCAGCTTTCCGTCCTTGCCGAGGTAGATCATCGCCTTGCCGAGGTTATCCTCAGAGAGCGTTTTTTCGAGATTTTCCTCGTAATTTTCGGGCTTCGCGTTCTTGTATTTCGAAACGTAGTCCTTCTCGAGCTCCTTTTTCAGAGCCTCCTGAACCTCTTCCGTGCTGAACTTCGCCGCCTTGGCAACGTCATCGCTGCCGAGAGATGAGCCTGTCTTTGCGTTGAAGTTATAGACGGAGTAGTCGACCGCGTGGGAGTAGTACACGCGCCTGATGACTACGCTCAGCACACCCTCGTTCTCGAACTTCTCGTAATCGAGGGAGTCGCAGGTCAGACCGATCCTCGCGGCACTCTCCTGCTCAGCCTTTTCGAAGTCGGGAGTATATTTGTCGGTGATCTCCTCATTCGCTTCCTCCGCGTCCTCGCTGTCGAGGTTGATTGAGGGAATGCGGTAGGACGCGCTGTAGCTGTTGCCGTTGTTGTCTGTGTATTCAAAGCTCTCCTCACGCGCGACGGAGACCTTGTTTTTATCCTTGGCGGCCTGGATCACGACCTCGGGAGCCGTGGTAGTTACGGGCTGCTCTCCGCTGCCGCAGGCGGAGAAAACCACGCAAAGCGCCGCTATCAGCGCTGTAATTCCGAATCTTTTCATAAAACACCAAACACTAATAATAATTTGCAATTAGTTATTATAGCACAGTTTTCTTTATTTATCAAGTTTTGGGTGACAAATAATAAAACGGCTCTGTTCACTGCGGCAACAGAGCCGTTCGGTTTTGATTAAGAATTGTCTTTCAGCCTGAAAAATATTACGTTGCTGACCATTTCATATAAAATGTACTTTCAAATAAAAGATATTATAAAGTCACTTTACAATGAGCGTAAATCCTGATTCGGCTGCGTTGAGCGGCGTATTCTCCTCGTCGAGCAATACGCACTGATAGGCAACCACCGCGTTGTATTCGCCCTTCTCGAGCGTTTGCGTGAGCGGAACCTCTGTCAGGCCCTGCCCGGGCTTGAGCAGCTCAGATTCATAGAGCACGGTGCCGTCGTCGAGCTTGATGGCAGCGAACATTCCGACGGTGTTATCCTTGGGGTTGCCGATACTGATTTTGAGTGTCTTGTCGCCCGCGTTCATCTCAGCCGTGGAGTAGCCGGGGATCCGGGTGCCGCTCTTTTTCTGCTCGCCCTTGTCCTCAATGCCCGTGTCCCAGCCATCGGATATAACGCCGACAACGCCCTTGCTGTCATTTGTCTTTGGATTGAAAACTCCCGTCAGCACGAGAATTCCCGCTGTCGCCGCGGCAATCAGCACGACTGCCGCAACGATGATTATAATCAGCTTTTTCTTGTTATTTTGCTTTGTCAATCAGGTATTTCCTCCTTATGTAAGCTATGGCGCATACGGAAATCATCACGGTGTGCACAATCAGCGCAGGGAAGGCTTTATCTGTCTTGACTGCACCGTTTGAGTTGTTTGTTGTATTTCCGCTGTCCTTTGCCGCACTGTCCGGAACGGGCATCTTCACGCCGGAAATCATATTTCCAGACACCGTGCGGGACATGCCCTTCCGGATTATTCGCTCACGTCCATTTTGATAATTTTTTTATTATTAACCTCTATAAATATATATAAAATTGTGGTTCAGCACAAGTATCTTGGGACGAACGGTTATTTTTAGGGACGAATGGTAGTTGAATGGTTGGAAAAATATAGTATAATATTAAGTGCGGCTTTATGTTGCCGTAATATAATATAAATGAGGTATTATGAATGAAAAAGACAATCGCAATACTTGCAGCTTGCGTACTTGCTGCTTCCGTATTTGCCGGCTGCGGCGGTAACAACAATTCTTCTTCCGCTGCCGAGAGCACAACTGCTGCCGCTGAGGAAGCTACAACCGTTGCAGCTGCTGAAACCGAGAATGACGGCATCTCCGGCGAGTGGGTTACTTCAGCATTTGTAGACGCTGAGGGTACCGAGTATTCCGTAGCTGATTATGCTGCGCTCAACGGTGTTGAGGCAAGCACTCTCGAGATCACATACGCCTTCGACGGCAACGGCAAGGCTACCTGCACAGGTCTCGGCACAACTGTTGAGGGCACCTACACCGTCGACGGCACAACCGTAAAGACCGCTTTTGAGGGAAGCTCTCCCGAGTTTACTTATTCCGCTGAGAATGAGACCCTCTCCGTTACAGACGCGGCTACCGGCGTAACAACCGTTATGGCTAAGAACGCGTAAAATTTCAAATTCTTTTGGCGGCTGCCCTTGAGGCGGCCGCTTTATTTTTTTAAAACCTGTTGTATTTTCGGGCTGAGAGTGGTAAAATTTGTTTCAGAAACATATCACGGAGAGCAATAAAATATGAAGATTGCAATTGTCGACGACAAACTGACAGAGCAAAATAAGCTCAGCAGCTATATCACCTCATGGGCTTCCGAAAACAACCTCCCCGCGGAGATCTGCACCTACCAAAGCGGCGAGAGCTTTTCGCGGGCGATTCAAAGCACGAGCTTTGACATCGTATTTATGGACATCATCATGGAGGGCAAAAACGGTATCGAAACAGCGCGGTCGCTGCGTGAAGCCAACCTCTCTACCCTGCTGATTTTCATAACCTCGAGCAGGGAATTCATGGCGCAGGCGTTTCCCTGCCACGCCTTCGACTACGTGATCAAGCCATACACCGCCGACAGGATCTCTAAGGTACTCGACGACGCGGCAAGAGCGCTCGGCAAGCACATAGAGGTCATCGAAATCGGCGCGGACAAATTTGTGCTGTCGGATATCCTCTATGTGTTTTCCGACTCGAACTACTGCGAGATATTCACGATGAACGCGCAGACCAAGGTACGCATCTCGTTTACCGAGCTGTCGCGAAAGCTCGAGCAGCACCCGTCGTTCATGATCGTCGGAAGAGGAATCATCGTCAACTTTGAAAACACCTCGCACATCAGCGGCAGCGACTGCGTGATGTCAAACGGAGAGAAAATACCCGTCAGCCGACGAAAATTACAGGAAACGGAGAGAGCGTTCTACGACTGGCAGTTCAAAAAAATGCTCTCAAAGGAATAGCGCAATGGTTAATCTGATTTTTTACTTTCTCGATTATCTGATAATTCTTCCTGCCGCGTTCATGTGCGTGCTGCCTGTACTCAGCCACAGCAGGATAAAGCCCGCGATCCTCTTGCCGTCCATGTCGGCAGGAACCGTGATTTTTTCGTTCATGCTCGCCTTTGTCCGCTACAAACTCGCGCCTAACCCAAACGTTCCTCTGGCAGTCTTTCTCGTGTTCGCGCTGCTGTTCTTTTTCTTTAACTTCGATGTAAAAATAATCAAGCTGTGGTATATTTTCATCAGCGTGGCTTCTGTCATGTCGTTCGGCGGTCTCGCGACCTTCATCATTGACGCGATGCTCGACCATAGCATTGAGCTAATTATCGAGCTTGCGGTAAAATGGGGCGTTTCGCTGCTGTTCTTCCTTTTTGAGTTCCTCTATCTGACAAAGCTGCGCTGGCTTGTCGACAATGAAAATATCAGCACCGTCTGGCGGTTCATATGGCTGATACCGATGATCATCGCCGCGGCGAACATGCTGATGATTCCCGAGAACAACGCCAACGTGCGCGTCGGAAAGGTGTTTCAGCTGTATATCATTATCGAAATTCTGTTTGCGGCGTTTTACGTCATCTTTCTGATTATGCTCTACCGCATAGCAAAGGCGATAAACGACAAGGCAGAATCCGAGCACAACGCCCAGCTGCTCGGCTTGCAGGCAGCTCAGTACGACAACCTCAAGAAGTACCTCGACACCACCTCAAGGCTCAGACACGACTTTGTATATATGGCAAAGACCGCCCAGACGCTCGCGGCGAACGGAGAGACCGAACAGCTTCGGCAGCTTCTCAGCGATTACGGCTCGAGCATCGACGCCACCTCCGCTCCCGCTTTCTACTGCGATAACAAGGCGCTCAACGCCATCACCGACTACTACGTCAACGACGCGCGCAGAAAGGGTATAAAGCTGACGGCAAAGCTCAACGTCGCCCGCGATATTGTGATTTCGGACTACGAGCTGTGCTCCATCGTCGGCAACGTGCTCGACAACGCCGTTGCCGCCGCCGAAAAGGCTGCAGAGCCGAACTCCGAGATACTCTTTGTCGCGGACACAAAGAAAAACGGCGATCTGTATATCGCGGTTTCTAACCCCTACAGCGGCGAAATAAAGGAGAAGGGCGGAAAATTCAGCTCCACAAAGGCAGGCGGACACGGCATCGGTCTTGAGTCGATCAGGGCTATCGTACAAAAAAACAACGGCTACTGCAATTTCAGATATGACAAAAAGAAATTTTATTCCGAAATCATGCTAAGACAGGGATAAAACAAGAATCCGTCAGACAGGAGCGTCTGACGGATTTTTTTACAAAATCAAAAGCGTTAAATCATACAGCAGCAGATAGGCTATTACAAGCACCAGAAAGAGAATGTGCTTTCCCTTCCGCTCGTAAAGCAGACCGATAAATTCCCTGACAAAGGCGTTCGGGTAAAAGTAAGGCTTCGTCTTTGCCGAAAGACCGTGAACCCTCAGCGACACCCTTTGCGCCAGAGTGTAGCCGCGGAAAACATGGTAGTTTGTGGTGGAGAAGGCAATGCACTTTTTGATATCTCCGCCGTGCTCTCCGATAACCTTCTTCGAGAACTCAAAATTCTGAAGAGTATTTACGCTCTTGTCCTCTTTGATGATCTGCTCCTCGGGAATGCCCTGCTCTACAAGGTAGCGCTTCATGCTCTCCGCCTCGGATATCACTTCGTCGCTCCCCTGTCCGCCCGAAGGAACAAAGTATGCATGCCTGCCGCTCTTCATAAACTGCTCGCGCTCGAAGGCGATCGCGCGGTCTATCCTGCCTTTGAGAAGAGGAGTCGGCGTGCCGTCGCACCTGATCGCGCAGCCCAGAATGATAATATATTCCTTATCATACGACGGTCTGTAGCGGGTCGACAGAACCGCGCATATCATCGTTGAAAACAGCATGCACTCGAGGTAGTACATAACATATGAAAACGTGGTCATCATCGCGAGCGAAAGCCATATCGCTCCGAACAGATTGTGTAAGCCGAAGCCCTCGTGCCGTATCAGCCAGATATTGCTCACCCCGAGGGCAATCGCCAGAATCAGCATCGCCGGAGACGTCACTATGGGGAACAACATTCCCACTTCAACCAGAAGCGCGTTGAGCATTGAAAACGACGTCGGCCAGAACCGCTCGCTGATACAGTAAATAATCATGATCAGCAGCGAGCCGAGGATATACAGAATCAGACCGCCGAGCACCGCCATTGAGTAAGAGAAATCACCCTCGCGGAACTTAATAATGAAGCTGATGACAAAGCACACCAGCACCGAGAACAATATCAGCGCCAGCATAGGAAACAAGGCTTCCTGACCGTTGAACATCAGCTCATCGTCCTCGTACAGCGTTTTCAGCTCGGTACATACTATTTTCATGTGATTCGAAACAGCTCCGCCGTCCTCCTTTATCATATAGGATACATTTGACCTGCCCGTGCTGATCGGACGCACCTGCAGGTAGTAGTCGTATTCTCCGCCGCTGTCCTGTACGCACTCAATCTCCGCGCTGATCACCCCGGGGTCGGATACCTCGACCGTAATTTCCGACGGGCTGATTTTCTCCGGCGTTTCATGCACGAGCTGAGTGAACGTTTGGGATACAACGTAGATGTATCCCACAGCCGCAAGGATAGGCTTACTTCAGATTCCGCCTCACAACGGACACCCTTGCCCTCAGCTAACACTTCCTACTGCCAAGCGTGTAGCGGACTTTCACCGCCTAGTTACTGAAAAACGGGCTTTTTATTCATAGCTTATTGCTTTACAAGGTGGTATCAGTCTGCTTTGATGTGTCTGACGGAGCGTCCTTTGAGCCGCCGCATGCCGCAATATACAGCAAAAGCTATCCCGTACGAAATAATTGCCGGCACAATCAATTCTCTTTCAGAGTAATAAGCAGCTGCTCCTTGTTGATATCATGGTACAGAGTACAGCCGCTGACGCGGAACACCCTGACGATTTCCGACAGAGCTCCGCTCTCATCAAACTCAGCCGAAATATTCTCAAAGCGGTTAAACTTCTCGGGATAAAAACCGAGGGTCTTGCTGTTGTTGAACACAGCCGTGTAAAGAATCTCCGCCTCAACCAAGTCCTGAAAGATGTGGCTTCCGTAGGACAGCTCGGGGTTATAGCCGGCTTTGGTTTCTTCCATCTCGCATATAACGTCAAAGCCGCTGATATCCGAAAACGCGGTCGGCACTCCAAGCTCCTGCGACGAGGTTCCTATTCTTCCGGGAACCATAAGCATCATATGCTTATCTGAGCTGCGGAAATGCCAGTTGATCCTGCCTATCAACTGCGCGACGGTGATCTTGTCCTTATAGGGCATATTGTAGTAGCCGATCGGGTCGACATATACGATATAATCGAGCTGTTCCTCGCGCGACAAGCCCATAGACGCACCGCGGCTGCTCAGCAGTATATTCTCCTCGGCAGCGTCGGGAATGTTCACCGAGTCCTTGCCCTTGACGACCTGCAGCGGTCTGCACTGGAGCAGGTCGATCGTATATTCTCCGTCGTCCGATACGTTTATCGTGAACTCCGTGTCGACGGGGTAATCGTATTCAGCCTGAATGCAAGCGAGCATTCGCCGCATGCTGTCCATCAGCTTCTTGTTCCTGACAAGTCCTCGGCACGAGATAAACCGCACTGAGCGGTACCTTCCCATCTCGCTCAGTCTTTGCTCCGCTTCAAAATCGTGCTCCAACAGCACGTTGCCTGTATAGCGCGGAAGTACAGGCTCCAATTCTTCTAGCTTCACTGTTTCGAGCTTTCGCGCGGTTGTATTTATTACCTCGGCGTTTCGCTGCGAAAACCTGTGTCTGTCGGCAACGGTAGAATAGACCGTTCTCTCGGGAACGTCAAGACTGACAAGACGAGGATACGAGCCCTCTGTTCTGTCAACCGCCGAGGTTCCGAGTCCCATGACAAGCCTGAGCATACCTGCCTTTGGGTCTGCGGTCTGCATGAATCTGTACGGACTGTACGAATAACCCACGCCTGCCGCGCAGGGCATATAATATGTGCCGTAATACGAGCCTGAAACGCGCTGAACAAGAAGCGCCATCTGCTCGTCGCGCTTGTCAAGTCCGCGGCGCTTTCTGTAGTCGAGAGCCGAAAGTCCCATTGTGCTGGCGTAAACGGTTTTTATCGCGTTCTCAAATTCTGCCAGCCTGTCCTCAAAGCTGCCTCGGTTCGCGCAGAATACGGATTCGTATTTTCCCGCGAAGGCGTTGCCGAAGCCGTCCTCAAGAATGCTGCTTGAGCGGACGATGTACGGATCCTGTCCGTAGTATTCGATAATATTGCCGAACTGCTCGCGCATGTCGTCAGAAAAGCTTCCGTTGAGCAGCAGATTTCTGAATTCGTCGGCGAGCGCAAAATATCCCTCGTCAGTCCTCTGGCGTATCCGCATATCCCAGAAGCCGTTGTCGACGATATAGGTGTAATACACGTCAGAGCCGATGTAGAAAGAATCGTGAGGCTCAAGGGTTTCGTCTATGTCAGGCTCCTCGTTGCGGATTATCGCTCTGGACAGAAGCATTCCGCACGCCTTGCCGCCTATCATTCCGGTGCCTATCATGTGGCTGCGGACTTCAAAATAATCCTCGGGATAAAAATGCTTCTTTACCATTTGGCGCATTTTCTTGTCGCGGGTCATCATTACCCTGCACATACTCTCGCACTCGGACGTGATATCGCCGCCTGCTGCGTACTTCTGCTTGGCTGTGTTGAAGAATCTGTCCCACGAATCAATGTATCTGTCGTCGGTACCTCGCCTGAGCTTGCCGAGCGTATGGTAGAACCTGCTCGACTTCACTCCGTCGGTAACAGGGCGGAATCTGCCTGTTGAAGGCTCGTAGGTATGCGGCAGGAACATCGTTTCGGAATCGCGGTTCCAGACCTTTTCGGGGCGGACAAAAATATCCTTCTCACCCGTATATACGTCGAGGAAAAGCTGGGTGGTGTCGATGATCTTGTTGACGGAATTGACCGAATGCTTTCCGCGTATCAGAGGAAAAAACGCCACCGTATCGAGGATAAACAGGAACGGACAGGTAACTCTGAAAAAGTTGCCCATCATCAGATCCGTAGCCCACGCCGTCTGAAGCTCAGAAAGACAGTCGAAAACATAAAACGCGTCTCTGCCGGCGTTTTCGATAGCGTTGTGGATCTCAACCGTGAAATTCTCAAAGCGGTGCGAAAGAGGAATATTTATCGTTTCAACCTCGGGCACGTCCGTTATCAGCGGCTCGTGAGCGGCAAAGCGGAAATAGATTATTTTGCGCTTATCCTTGACCGCCTGCCTCACATACGGCTCCATAAAAAGCCTGAACTCACTTAAATCCGATACCCTCCAGACAACATTATCCCCGAGCCTGATGTTGTCGAGAGCCTTATCCATCTCGGGTATTCCCGAAAGTATCCTGTCAAACGCCGCCATAAAAATACCTCCTGAATAATATAATCTTTCCTGTCTTTTCTATACCAGATCGTCCGTCGGGATAATGCGGAACAGCGGAGTCTGGGAGTAAATCAGCGGTTGGTTCACGTGGAAGAACACGATTCCGTTCTGCGGAGCAATCACCCTGTCGGCGGTCTCTCCCGTGTACGGATCCATTATCTCCGCTATCACGTCGCCTTTTTTTACCCTTGAATCGACGTCGGCGTGGCGGATAAATATTCCAGCCGTCGCGGATTTTACGTTCATCAGCGAATGACCTTCGATAAACTGCGAAATAAAACCCTCGTGGCACCTGTACTGAATAATACCCTGCTTGTTCAGAAAACTGAGCACCGCGTTGATAGCTTCCCTTGCGCTGACAACGTCGATTTTGTCGGTCGCGCTTGTGTAAACCGAAAATGCCTTGGTTTCCCAGAGCTGCCAGTTGTAGTTCAGCGTGGTCGTGTCGTATGGCCGCGCGTTTCTGCGGTAGACATACGGCAGCCCGAAGTCCTTCGCAAGCTCTATATCCTCAAAGCCCGTCTGCATTACCCTGACGTGGGGTATGTAATCGCCCTGCATATAAAAGCTCGTAAACTGTATGCCGAACTTATAGGAGCTTATATTTTCGAACACTCCGGCGGCGATTCTCTGAGTCGTCTCGCCGAGATTGTAGCCCGGGAACATTCGGTTAATGTCGGTGTTGTCGGTCGACCAGAAGCGCTTGCCGATATTCATTGAATGGCTGTTGACTGTCGGAATGACCATTACCGATTTGCCGTATTTTATCTTGCCCTGATGCTCGAGCTGCTTGAAAATATTGATCAGCCGCGAGCAAATATAAAGCTGCTGCACCTCGTTGCCGCGGGTCGCGCCTACAATGCATGCCGACTCCTCGCCCTCGCCAAAGGAATAGCCCTTGATACGCATATTATCTCTGTAAACAGAATTGAGTTCAAATATTAGCTTTTCTTTCATACCGCACCTCACGCAAGGATTCTCGCTATGAGCGAGCCTTCGTTGACAATTGGATATTCGCGCAGAGTAAAGACGATTCCGTCAGTCGGCGCGAGGATCCTCTCGTTTATCTCACCCGTCAGCGGGTTGAGAATGTCGCCGATATGTCCGTCCTTCTTCACGTTCTTCCAGTGCCCGACGCAAGGGACGAACACGCCGGATTTTCCGGCGTTGATAAACGACACCTCGCCGTCCTCGGAGATGATCGGCTCCTTCGGAGTTATAACATCGCCGTTCCAGATTCCAAGCTCCTTCATGAGCGCCAGAATGCCGTCCGTAAGCTGGTCGCCGTATTTTTTGGTGATTCTCATTCCGACGCCCATCTCTACAACGAGAGTAGGAGTGCCGATGACGTTGAGCGAATAAGCGAGCGTAGACTCGAGCACCGTAGCCGAGGAATGCACCCAGATGTAGTCCACGTTCAAGTGCTTCGCGAGCGGAACAAGCGTATCGCGCGACAGCTCGTTGATGCGCACCTGCGGAATCTCCTCGAGGAAAATATTGCTCGCGTGAATGTCGACTACCGCCGCGCTTCCGCTCAGATCATCTATTATTTTTGAGGCGATATATTCGGGCATCGAGCCGTTTTCAAGCCCCGGGAAAATACGGTTCATATCCAGATCAAAGCCGGGTATACCGCGCGTGATGGAGTCGATTCCCAGCGGATTTATCGCGGGATATACGTCGACGATACCCGTAAGGCATTCGATGTTTTCTTTGATTCTCCGCTGCAGCTCGTAGCATACATACTGTCCCTCAAGCTCGTCGCCGTGAGTACCCGTCACAATGCTTATCCGCTTCTCGTTTCCGCTGAGTCCGTTTACAGGAACAAGGCGGTTCTTTTGTATCATCAATTTCTCGTCGATCGGCAAGCCGACTGACGCTACCGTTTCAATCATATTATTCGTCCTTTTCTACTACTACCTTTTCATTCTGCCGCTGAGTGACGCAGCCGTAAAAGTTGCCGCGGATCACCGAGCAGTCGGCGGAATCTCTTCCGCAGGAAACACGGATATAGTCAGCGTTTACCAGCTTGTTGTTTGTCGGGTCAAAGCCGTACCAGTATCCGTTGCAGAGCGCCTCCACCCAGGCGTGCGAAGAACCCTCTCCTGTCATCATTCCCACAACGTACCTCGCGGGAATACCTTCCATTCTCAGCAGAGAGAGCATAATATGCGCGTAGTCCTGACACACGCCGCGTCCCAGCGCAAGCGCGTTTTCTGCAGTTTCATGCACCGCGGTCGCTTCGGTATCGTAGGCAAAGGTATAATGAAGCGTGTTCATCACACACAGCGCCTTGTCGTAATCGCCGGTGAGTTTTTCAAGCTCAAGGCTTTTGCGGTACACCTTTATTTTTTCGCCGGGCTGAGTAAGTGCGGTCTGCACCTTCAAAAACGAATACGCAAACGGATTGAGGGTGTGCTCCTCGCAGATGTCAAGCCCTGTCTGAGCCTCGCCGCTGACAACAACCTCAAAGCGGTCGTGCGTTTTCTCAATAAGTCCGTAAAACTTGCGGTTGCCGAAATTGTCCTCAGTCAGGCAGTATTTTTCGTTATCAGAAATATAAATATCAAGTTTCTCGATTTTCTGCCTGTTCGTGTCCTTCGGCAAAAACATCACCGAAAATGCGTGATGCGTAACCGGCGCGCTGAACTCCGTATTCAGTGTGTAAATAAATTTAAGCCGTTTTATAGTACCACCTCATTCGGTTATGAGATTTCTCAGCAGGTTTTTGATATTCCCGTGGTTGAGCTTTGAATCCGAAATCATGCTGTCAACCGTGTTGATGACGCTCTCGTCGTACCTCAGCTTTGACTTCGCCAGAAACTGCTTCATTCTTCGGTACTCCCTGATGATGTCGCTGTCCGGCAGGTCAAGGCTCAGATACAAATCAAGCCTCTCCAAGCCCTTGCCGAGCTTTATGATATTGCGAATCTGCTCGTTGTCTATCATGTCGTTGACACAGCCCCAGAAAGCGAGAATGTGGTCAATCGCAAGCATCAGGTCGGCGATCGTCGCCACTCCCCTGTCGGCATTGTGAATATCGTCGATCGCGAGCTGGATATATGCCATCGTTTCCGTGCCGATATAGTCGCGCATTACAATCGCGTTGTCGTACGCTCGGTTGAGATTCGAGATGATAGAGTTCGGGTCGTTCTCGTCAAAGGGATATGTCCTCAGAAAGTTCTCGCTTGTTCCGTAGACGTTCAGAATGCCGACCTTGCGGCAAAACTCGTCGTAACATTC
>ONDL01000032.1 GCA_900316555.1 uncultured Eubacteriales bacterium
GCTGTATATCTTTTTCTTCCGCGAAACAAAGGCGGGAGTATTCCTTTTGCCGGCGGCCTTCGTGCTTGCGGCAATTCAGAAGGCGATCGCTGCCGTTGTTGTTTTTCAGCAAATTCCCTTCTATACAAGCAACGGCTTGGACAGCATAACTTCTTCCGACTCTGTTTTTCTGATAGCAAGGTACATTTTATTCATCGCGGCGTGCGGGGTTATCGTTGCCGCCGCGATAAAGGGCTTTCCGTCAAGGCTGCTGCTTATCCCCGCGTCAGCCGTCCTCTTATTCTGTCACACGACCCTGTTGTTCAACTACATCTATCAGCACACCATGTATTCAATTCCGCTTGAGCCTGCCGACATCATCACCTACGTATCGCTGTTCGCGGTATTTATCGGCACGCTTGTTTACGGCTTGGTAAATATTACGCCGTCGTTTTCGGAGGTGTTCCGCGGTTTTAATGAGAAGCAGGGTATCAAAAAGAACCTCCGCGAGCGCAGAGAGCTTGAGGAAGAGCTTGACGAGCTGAAATTCCGCCGCGACAACGGATATCTTCCGCAGGAGGATTACGACGAGCTTGCAGCGGAAATAACAAACCGGCTGAACGAGCTGCAATAATAAAAAACGGCGCTGTGAAGGACCGAAGCGTTTTGCTTCGTTCCTCGCAGCGCCATAATATTATTTCTCTTTTACAACCTCGCGGATAACGTTCGCGATATGCGGCTGGGTGAGCTTGAACTCGTCGAGCAGCTCCCAAGCGGGACCGCTGTGGCCGAACTCGTCCTGAACGCCGATTCGCGTTACCTTTACGGGACATTCCGCCGTAACTACCTCGCAGACCGCGTCCGCAAGTCCGCCGACAACGTTGTGCTCCTCAACGGTGATGATCCTGCCCGTTTCCTTCGCCGCCTTTATGATGATATCGCGGTCGATTGGCTTGATTGTGTGAATGTTTATCAGGCGCGCCGAAATGCCCTCTGCCTCGAGCTCCTGAACAGCCTTGCGCGCTTCGTTGACGACAAGACCCGTCGCGATAACGGCAACGTCGTTACCCTCGTGGAGAGTGATGCCCTTGCCCAGCTCGAAGGAGTAGGTTTCGGGGTCGTTGAAGCTGTCGATAGCCAGTCTGCCGAGGCGGATATATACGGGGCCGTCGTACTCGATAGCCGCCTTTGTCGCCGCCTTCATCTCCCAGTGGTCGGCAGGATTGAGAACTACCATGTTCGGGATAGCGCGCATGATCGCGATATCCTCGATGCACTGGTGTGTCGCGCCGTCCTCACCCGTGGAGATACCCGCGTGTGAGCCCGCGATCTTTACGTTGAGGCGCGGATAGGCGATAGAGTTGCGGATCTGCTCGAACGCTCTGCCTGTTGCGAACATCGCGAACGACGCCGCTACGGGGATCTTGCCCGCAGCCGCCATGCCTGCCGCGACGCCCATCATGTTGCCCTCGGCGATACCGCAGTCGAAGAAGCGGTCGGGGTATGCCTTCTTGAAAACGCCTGTCTTTGTAGCCGCAGCGAGGTCGGCGTCAAAAACGACGATGTCCTTGTTATCCTTTGCGAGCTCGCAGAGCGCTTCGCCGAAGCTCTCGCGCGTTGCCTTCAATACTGTCTGAGCCATCAGCACTCGCCCTCCAATCTCTTGATTTCCGCCTCAAGCTCGGCGGTTGCCTGCTCGTACTGCTCCTTGTTGGGAGCGGTGCCGTGCCAGCCGACCTGATTTTCCATGAACGATACGCCCTTGCCCTTGACTGTTGCGGCAAGGATAGCCGTGGGCTTGCCCTTAACGGTCTTTGCCTTGTCCAAAGCTGATGCGATCTGCTCAAAATCATGGCCGTCGATCTTTATTACTTCAAATCCGAAGGACTCGAACTTCTTGTCAAGCGGTTCAATTCCCGCTACCTCGTCGACGGTGCCGTCGATCTGCAGACCGTTCTGGTCTACCATTACAACGAGGTTGTCGAGCTTGTGGTGAGATGCGAACATCGCCGCCTCCCAGACCTGACCTTCCTCTACCTCGCCGTCGCCGAGAAGTGTATAGGTACGATAGTCTTTGCCGTCGAGCTTCGCAGCCAGCGCCATGCCGCACGCGGCTGAGATTCCCTGTCCGAGCGAGCCTGTGCTCATGTCGACGCCGGGCGTCTTTTTCATATCGGGGTGACCCTGGAGCATCGCGCCGATGTGGCGGAGTACCGTAAGCTCGTTCCAGTCAAAATAGCCCTTGAGCGCCAGAGTGGCGTAGAGGCTGGGACAGCAGTGTCCCTTTGAGAGTACAAAGCGGTCGCGGTCTGCCCAACCGGGATTTGCGGGATCTACGTTCATCTCCTTAAAATAGAGATATGTGAAGATATCCGCCGCCGAGAGCGAGCCGCCGGGGTGACCGGACTTTGCGTGATATGTGCCGAGGATTGCGCCCAAGCGTGACTTTGCGGCAAGAATCCGAAGCTGTCTGAGTTCTGAACTATCCATCTGATTAACCATCCTTTCTCAAAAACCCCCATGGTTTTCAATGCAAGCCGCATCTGAATTCCGACAAATGCCGACGGAAAACCACAATACGTAGCTATAAATATTATACACCATCGCGGTGAAAATTCAACAAATAATTAACCACTTTTTCAAATTGTAATAAAATACCTAATATGCACCTTGAAACTGTAGAAAAATGTGTTATAATTATTGATGTAATAATCATTAGGAGAAAACACTTATGCTGCTTACAGCCGACGTAGGAAATACCAATATAAAATTCGGTCTTTTCGAGGGCGACGAGCTGAAATTCAAGCTCAGGATCTCGACCGATACGCGCAAGACAAGCGACGAAATCGCGGTCGAGCTATTCACCTTCTTCCAGATCTACCATATCGACAACAAGGCTATCGACGCGGCGATAATCAGCTCCGTCGTACCTAAGATAACCCAGCCTCTGCGCGACGCTATCGAAGTCAGCACCGGCGTGCGCAGCCTTGTGGTAGGCCCCGGGCTGAAAACAGGCATTGAACTGCGTATCGACCGGCCCGAAACCCTCGGCGGCGACATAGTCTGCGGCTGCGTCGGCGCGCTCGAGAAGTACGGCGGCCCGCTGCTGATGATATTCATGGGCACGGCGACGGTCATCGGCTACGTCGACAGCAACAACGCATACCGCGGCGGCGCTATCGCACCGGGCGTGGGAATCTCGCTCGACGCGCTGACAAACAACGGCGCGCTTCTGCCTGCGGTCGACCTGCGCGCGCCGAAGAGCGCTATCCGCACCAACACCGTCGACTGCATTCGCTCGGGCGTTATGTTCGGCACGGCGTGTATGCTCGACGGAATGCTCGACAAGTTCCTCGCGGAAGCCGGAGAGGACTGCAAGATCATCGCCACGGGCGGGCTTGCTCCCCAGATGATAAGAAACTGCTCGCACGAGATCTTGTTTGACGAGAACATTATCCTCGAGGGCTTGAAATCGATATATAAGAGGAACAGGAAGTAAGTCAATGGAAAATTGAAAATGAAAAATGGAAAATTAAGGGTCGCTTCGCTCCGAATTATATTAATTTTCAATTAATCCGTACAACAGAGCTTCGGCTCTTTGTAAATAAACTTTGCGTCTTATCTGTATCAAATCGGCAGAAAGACAGCAGGAGGTTGTTTTAATGAAAAAGCAAAACACTAACAGCAAAACCTTTACGCTTGTGGGTCTTGCTATCCTGACGGCAATCATCATCGTGCTGCAGGTAGTCACCACATACTTCCCCACAAAGCCCTTCGCGATCACTCTGGCGCTGATCCCGATCGTCATCGGCTCGGCTCTCTACGGCGCGAAGGCAGGCGCGTATCTCGGCGCGGTATTCAGCGTCGTGGTTCTCATCATGTGCGCGGCAGGCGCTGACGCCGGCGGTGCGATGGTGTTCTACGCGAACCCCGCAATGTGCATTCTGCTCTGTCTGCTCAAGGGCTCGGCGGCAGGCTTCGTCGCGGGTCTTATCTACAACGCGGTCAGCAAAAAGAACCAGATCCTCGGCGCCGTACTCGCGGCACTCGCCGCTCCCGTCGTCAACACGGGCATCTTTATCGCGGGTCTGCTGCTCTTCTTCCGCGACGTTCTCGCGCAGTGGGCAGGCGACACAGACATTCTGTTCTTCGCCATCATCGGTCTGACGGGTGTGAACTTCCTCGTTGAGCTTGGCGTGAACATGATCCTCTGCCCCGTTATCGTAAAGGTTGTCAACGCGGTAAGAACAAGAAAGTAATCTATACACAGTACCTCCCTTTTGGGAGAGAGGAGATGATTGTTGTGAAAGAGCAGATCCTCGCGCTGCTCACGCAGTGCGGCGGCTACCTCTCGGGTCAGGCGCTCGCAAAGGAGCTGGGCGTGTCGCGGCAGGCGGTGTGGAAGGGCATCAACGCCCTGAGATCGAGCGGCTGCGTGATCGAATCCGCGCCAAACAAGGGCTACAGGCTCGTTTCGCTCCCCGAATACCTCAACGAAACCGCCATCAGAAAACATCTCGGCACCTCGGTTATCGGCAATAACCTGATCGTGCTCGACTCGGTAGGCTCGACAAACGATTATCTCAAGCGCCTCGGCAGCGACGGCTGCGAAAACGGCACCGTCGTCACCACGCGCGAACAGAAAAGCGGCAAGGGCAGGCTCGGCAGGGTATGGCAGAGCAAGCGCGACGAAAACCTCGCGTTCTCTATCCTCCTCCGCCCGAAGCTCGCTCCGAAGGACGTTACACCGATCACGCCTCTCGCGGGTCTTGCCGTGTGCAAGGCTCTGCGCAAGACGACGGGACTTGACTGCAGAATCAAGTGGCCGAACGACATTATCATCGGCAAAAAGAAGCTCGTCGGCATACTCACCGAGATGTGCGCGGAGTTCGACGCTGTGGAGTACGTCATCACGGGCATCGGCGTGAACGTCGATCAGATAGAGTTCCCCGAGGAAATCGCATACAAGGCGACCTCGATTCTGCTCGAAACGGGCAGACATTACGACAAGAACCGCCTTCTCGCGGCGCTGCTCGGACAGATCGAGCGTGAATTCACACGCTATAACCTCGAGCTTCCGCCCGAGGCTCTCGAGGAGTACGTTTCGCTCTGCGCGACGATCGGCAGGAGCGTCACCTTCAAGAAGGGCGAGCGCACCGTAAGCGGCGCGGCTGTGGGAGTTACCGCGGCAGGCGAGCTGAGAGTCATGCTCTCTGACGGCACCGTCCGCACCCTCAACGCCGGCGAGGTCACGGTTCAGGGAATTTACTAGATTCAAAATTAATTTTTACCAATTGCCAAAACTAAAACGGAGAGCAACACGCTCTCCGTTTTTCTGTTACTTAAATTCAAGTGTTACGCCGTCGCCGCTCTGAGTGAGGACTGCGGTGTTGCTTCCCGTGCGGAAGCTGCAGGTCGTACCCTCGTCCTTGATCGGGTCGCCGTACTTCTTGGTGAGCTCGTCCTTCGCTGTGTCATAGGCGAGCGCGCCGGCTGTGAGCTTGACCGAGCTGATAACGTCGCCGCCCTTCTGGACGGTAGCAACGCCTGTGGCAGCCGCGCCGAACAGCTGACCCTTGACCTCGATCTGGTTGTTGGCGGTATAGCTCTCCATGCCGACCTGATTTGTCAGCTTGCCGATCCAGCTCTCGCAGGTCAGCAGGTCTTTTGTTTCATAGGTCTTTGCCTGAACCGCGCTTGCAGCCGTTGTTGTCTGAGTCTTATTGCCCTTGCCCGTGCAGCTGCAGCCCGTGAAGGTAAGAGCGGAAAAAGCGGACGCTCCGACAAGCAGGATCGCCGCCGCAGTCGTCAGAAATCTTTTATTCATTGGTAATTCACTCCTTTATCCTCTATCATACCACATCAAAACAAAATATACAAGTATTTTATATCCGTCTTTTTGTCCGCGGAGTTTATAAAAAACGGGAGGTACGGCGCTTTGCCGTATCTCCCGTAAGATTTTATCAGATGAGCTTTGTCGCTGTGTAGTATTTGCTGTTGGGTTCGAGGTAGGAATTGCTCTTTGCAGCGTCGTCGGTCGACTTGCCGTGTGAGCCTGCGTAGCTCGAATAGCCGCCGTAGATGAACTCTCCGTTGACGAAGAAGCCCTTCGTCTCGAGCTCGAGGGTGCAGTAGTAATTCTGAGTCGAGTTGCGGACGATTGCCACGATGTCGTGGTAGTCGGAATTATCCTTCCAGCTTACATAGTACAGGTCGGTGACCTCGAGCTTGTCGCCCTTCTTGTATGAGGAATCGAGTTCGGGGTGATCGGTGATGTACTTCTTGATCGCCTCTGCGTTCTTCTTCGCGGACTTTTCGTCGAGCTTCTCGGGCATTGCAACGGTGTAGGTGAAGGGCTTGCCCTCGAGAACCAGACCGTAGTTGTCCGCCATATAGGAGTTGTCGCCATCGTAGCTGACGGTTACCTTGTCGCCTGCCTTGAGAGCGGCTTTCTTGTCAAAGCTGAGATAGATGCTTGTGATGTAGTTGTCATTCGCATCGTAAACAGAGGGAGCGTAGGACTCATAGCTCTCGTTCTTGACGGTATAGCTGCCGAACTTCGCCTCAAAGGGCAGGATACCCATTGTTACCTCGCCGAGGCTGTCGACGATCGCGCTCGCGAGCTTGTTCTTCTCGATGTAGCCGAGAAGGTCGATATTCTCGGTGTCAACAACGCTGTAGCCCTCAGCCTCGATCGAATCAGCGATATTTACGTTGACCGTGCCGCCGACAAAGGACGCGCCGATCATGCTTTCCTCTGTTCTGAGGCTCTCGTAGCCGAAAGAATCCTTCTCGGGAAGAACGATTGTGATTTTTACCTCGCTGTCCTTCTTGAGGTTGCTGAAGGTTACGTACTTGTAGCCGTAGTCCATGTTGGAGGTGTCGCTTGAGTCAACATACTCGACCTTGATATCATAGAGAGCGCTGTCGAGAGCCGAAAGCGCCGCGGGCTTGCCGTTGAAGATCTGGGGATAAGCGTCGACGATCTTCCGGCTGTCGAGCTCGAACTCGCCGTTGATCTTGCCGTCTACAACACTTTCGCCGTGCTCGTAAAGATCAACTGTGACGAATTTGGTAAGATCGATCTTGGGTTTGGTCATCGGAATGATCACCGCGAAGATCACAACCAGAATAGCCGCGACTGCTGCAACGCCGATGCCGCCGAAGATGATGCCGAGCTTTGCAGCCTTGGGGAAGGGCTTCTTCTCTGCGGGAGGTACGGTCTGAACGTTTGTCTGATTGAAGTCATCCGCCATAGGAGGAACCGGCTGATAGCCTTCGGGAGCCTGCATGGGCTGAACCTCGGGCCGGGGTGCCTGTACGGGCTGAACCTCGGGCTGAGGTGCCTCGGGAGCCTGCATGGGCTGTACCTCGGGCTGAGGTGCCTCGGGAGCCTGCTGAGGTGCCGCGTTCAGGGGCTTAACGGGAGCGCCGCACTTCTGGCAGAACTTATCGTTATCGTTTACGGGATTACCGCATTTTTCGCAAAACATAGATACTCTCCTTTGCATAATTATTCAACAATATAATTTTATTGTTTTTACGCGCTAAAGTCAATTACACGGTTTACCAAAATTAATGGCACAATCGGAGTCGGTTTTGGTGGTAAATAGGAAAGGAAGGGCGATTAGCCCTTCCTTAATAAATTGAAAATTTAAGCGTCGCGTCCGCAGCACTTCTTGTACTTCTTGCCGCTGCCGCACGGACAGGGATCGTTTCTGCCGACCTTCTTGCCCTTGCGGACGGTCTTGTTGGCGGTGTCGGTGCCATCGCCCGAGGTCTTTGTGGGCTGAGCGACCTGCTCGCGCTTGAGAGCCGCCTCAACCGGGTTGGGCTGCTGCTTCTTTTTCTCGCCCTTGTCGAGCATGACCTGATGCGCCGCTGCCGCAGCTGCCTCAGCCGCCTTGCGCGCAGCCTCGATAGCCTCCTGGCGCTTCTGGATCTCATACACGCGCTTTGGCATGATGAGCATCATCTTTATCGTATCCTCGCGGATATTCTCGATCATCTCGTCGAACATATCGAAGCCCTCAAGACGGTACTCGACAACGGGGTCGTGCTGACCGTATGAACGCAGGCGGATACCTGCCTTGAGCTGATCCATCGCGTCGATGTGATCCATCCAGTGGGTGTCGACTGCCTTGAGCAGATATACGCGCTCCATCTCGCGGATAACCTCGGGAGCAAGCAGCTCCTCGTTTGCCTTGAAGATATTCAGAGCGTCCTCTTTGATCATATCGCCGATTTCGGACGGCTCCATCTCCTCGAGGTCGTCCTTGTCGAGAGCGTAGCGCTTCTCGTCGGTGATGATCCAGCCCTTGTAATACTCGATAAGTCCCGGGTAGTTCCAGTTTTCGCGGGGGCCTTCGGGCAGATAGTGCACAATAGAGGTGTCGATCGAATCGGAAAGCATCTTGAGCACGGTGTCGTGAAGATCCTCGCCGTTGAGTACCTGGTCGCGCTGGCCGTAGATGATCTCGCGCTGGCGGTTGAGAACGTCGTCGTACTGGAGTACGTCCTTACGTATGCCGAAGTTGCGCAGCTCGACCTTTTCCTGCGAGCCTTCGATGATGTTTGAGAGCATCTTGTTCTCGATCGGGGTGTCCTCGTCGACGTTCATGCGCTCCATCATAGCCTTCATTCTGTCGCCGCCGAACAGACGCATGAGGTCGTCCTCGGTGGACAGGAAGAAGCGGCTCACACCCGGGTCGCCCTGACGTCCCGAACGTCCGCGGAGCTGGTTGTCGATACGGCGCGACTCGTGGCGCTCTGTACCGATGATCATCAGACCGCCCGCCTCTCTTACGCGGTCAGCCTCGTCCTTTATCTCGTCCTTGTATTTCTCGTTTAACTCTTGGAAGGTCTTTCTCGCCTCGAGAATCTCCTCGTTATCGGTCTCGGCGTAGCCTGTCGCCTCCTCGATAAGCTCCTCGGGATAGCCCTGCTTGCGCATGGAAGCCTTCGCCATGTACTCTGCGTTACCGCCGAGGATAATATCGGTACCGCGGCCTGCCATGTTGGTCGCGATGGTCACCGCGCCGTACTTACCTGCCTGGGCGACGATCTCGGCTTCCTTGTCGTGCTGCTTCGCGTTGAGAACGTTGTGCGCAACACCGCGGCGCTTGAGCATCTTCGAGAGCAGCTCGGATTTTTCGATCGAAATAGTACCGACAAGCACCGGCTGACCCTTCTTGTTCGCCTCGACGATCTGGTCGATTACCGCGTTGAACTTGCCGCGCTCGGTCTTGAATACGGAGTCGGGAAGATCCTGACGGATAACGGGCTTGTTGGTCGGAACCTCGACAACGTCGAGCTTGTAGATCTCCTGGAACTCCTCGCTCTCGGTCTGACCTGTACCTGTCATGCCCGACAGCTTGCCGTACAGACGGAAGTAGTTCTGGAAGGTGATTGTCGCGAGCGTCTTGCTCTCGCTCTGAACCTTTACGCCCTCCTTAGCCTCGATAGCCTGGTGCAGACCCTCGTTGAAGCGTCTGCCGTACATCAGACGGCCTGTGAACTCGTCGACGATGATGACCTCGCCGTCCTTGACAACGTAGTCAACGTCGAGCTTCATTACGCCGTTAGCCTTGATTGCCTGGTTGATGTGGTGAGAAATCGTGAGGTTCTCGGGGTCGGTGAGGTTCTCAAGGCCGAAATGCTCCTCAGCCTTCTTTACGCCGAGCTGAGTAAGGGTAGCTGTCTTTTGCTTCTCGTCGACAACGTAGTCGATGCCGTTCTCCTCGTAGTAGGCTTCCATGTCCTCCTTGGAGTCGAGCTCGGTGAAGCGCTGTAATTTGAGCGTCTTTGCGAACGCGTCAGCCTTCTCGTACAGGTCGGTGGACTTGTCGCCTTTGCCCGAAATAATAAGAGGTGTACGCGCCTCGTCGATAAGGATAGAGTCGACCTCGTCGACGATCGCGAACGCGTGGCCGCGCTGAACCTTGTTCTCCTTGTAAACTACCATGTTGTCGCGCAGGTAGTCGAAGCCGAGCTCGTTGTTGGTGCCGTAGGTGATGTCCGCGGCGTAGGCTTCCTTTCTGAGGTCGTTCTCGAGGTCGTGTACGATAAGTCCGACCTTGAGTCCCATGTACTTATAGAGCTTGCCCATCCACTCGGAGTCGCGGCGGGCAAGGTAGTCGTTGACGGTTACGATGTGAACGCCGTTGCCCGTGAGCGCGTTGAGGTACGCGGGCAGGGTCGCAACGAGGGTTTTACCTTCACCTGTTTTCATCTCGGCGATACGTCCCTGGTGGAGCACGATGCCGCCGAGCACCTGTACGGGGAAGTGCTTCATTCCGAGCACTCTCCAGCTCGCCTCGCGGCATGCCGCAAACGCGTCGGGAAGAATATCGTCGGTCGTCTCGCCGTTTGCGAGGCGTTCCTTGAGAAGCGTCGTCTGGTTCTTGAGCTCGCTCTCGCTCATTGCGGCATACTTGCTCTCAAGCGCGAGAACCTTGTCAGCGATGGGCTGGATCCTCTTGACCTCGCGCTTGCTGTAGTTGCCGAAAAGTGATTTTAAGAAATTCATTTATATCATTATCCTTTCGTGGTTGTTTTCTGTATTAATATTCCCTGAGAGCCTGCGCCGCGCTCTGCATGGCGGTCTCCGCAACGGGACGCGCGTACTGGCTGCCGAAGCCCGCGTCCTCTACGACGCAGGCAAACGCGAGCGGACAGTCCTCGTCGGTCGAGAAACCGACCATCCACGCGTTGGGGCTTTTTTCATCGCCGACCTCGGCTGTACCCGTCTTTGCGCGTACGCTCAGGCTGCCGAAGGTATAGGACGGCATTGACTGGCTGAGCGTCGAGGCGGTGGAGCTTTTGAGGAGCTCGCGGCTCTTTGTGTCGTTAAGACCTATCATCTTGAGCAGATCGCCCGTACCGCTCTTTATATACGTCGGGTTGACGGAGTTGCCGCCGTTCGCGATGGCTCCGCAGAGGATTGCCATCTGCATCGGGTTGACCTCGTCGTTGTACTGTCCGACGCCCGACCACGCAAGCTCGTTTGTCGTCGCCTTGGAAACGTCGTAGTGACCCTTGGCTGTGCTCACGTCGTCGATCTCGTAGCTGAGGTTGATTCCCATCTTCTCGGCTGCCGCGGTCATTTTTTCGGGGCCGAGCTCAACCGCAAGCTCCGCGAAAACGATGTTGCAGGAGTGCTCGAGCGCGCCGTAGAAGTCGAGCGTGCCGTGAGCCTCGCCGTCAACGCAGCGAACCTCCGCACCGCCGATGTCCTCGTGACCCTCGCAGTACCATGTGCGCTCAAAGAGGTCGGGAATGTTCTCGATCGCCGCAGCCGCGGTGACGAGCTTGAAGATGGAGCCTGGTGTGTATGACGAGGAAAGCACGTGGTCGAGATACACGCCCTCGTATTCGTGCTCGTTGTCCTCGTTGATCTCGGGCGGAGCCTCGGGGTCGTAGGAATATGTGCTGACCGAGCTGATGACCTCGCCCGTCTTGTAGTTGTAAACAACGCACGCGCCCTGTTTTCCGTAGGCGCTCAGAGCGTCGTAGGCCGCGGCGGAAGCGTTCGCGTCGACGGTCAGGGTGATGTCGTGAGAGGTTCGCAGCGACTGCGGCATGTTAAGACCCCAGATAAGGCTGTAGCCCGTGAGCTGCGAGCGGTACTTGCTCTGCACAGCCGTCGAGATATTCAGACTGTTGTCGCCCACAGTGTGGAGCAGACCAACGCGGACGCTGTAGTTCTCGTTGTAGACGCGGTCGGTACCCTGGGTTTTTGCCAGAACCGTTCCGTTTCTGTCATATACCGCGCCCGCCTGTTCAAGACCGCCGTTGCCCGAGATGTGGGCGTTGTACGGCTGGTTAGCCCAGTCGTCGGCGTTGAAAACCAGCTCGACGCAGAAGAACGACGCGCCGCCGATAAAGAGCAGCGTAAAGACAAGAATCAGCGTGCTGCGCTTCAGTATTCTTTTCATATATATTCACTCCCTTTGGAGTAATCAGCGTTTCATTGAATATGTGCGTTCGTCAGCCGCCTTGATAAAGGCGATAAGTCCCCAGCAGCCGATCACGCTCGAGCCGCCGGCGCTGATGAACGGGAAGGTTACGCCCGTGAGCGGAAGCAGGTCGGTTGCGCCGAATATGTTCAGGGTGAGCTGAACCACGAGCAGACCCGCCGCGCAGCAGGCGGAGATGGAATAGAAGGTGCTGCGGCTCCTTGTGGTGATGGCGCGCGCGTAAACCACGAGCAGCGCTACCGCCAGAGCCAGAGTTATCGCGACGATGATGCCCATTTCCTCGGCAACAAGTCCGAAAACAAGGTCGCTCTCGGACGCGGCGACCTGCTTGAGGAAGCCGTTGCCGATGCCTACGCCGAAGAGTCCGCCGCTCGCGATGAAGGTGAGGACGTGCGTCTGCTGATAGCCCTCAGCCTGAGCGTACTCCCACACGTGGCGGTACGCCTTGAAACGGTCGGCTACGTACGGCATGAAGCGTATAGCAAAGATCGCGCCGAATACCGCCGCCGAAACCGCGAGTATGATCGTCTTGAAGTCGCCCGAGCGCATGAACGCAATGAGCAGGAAGGTGACGAAGAATATCAGCGCAGTTCCCAAGTCGCGCATTACCGCGAGAAGTCCCACGCAGACGACAGAGAAGCCGATGAAGATGAACAAATCCTTCTTCGTGTTCAGCTTGTCGAGCGCGCCCGCGCCGATGAGTATATAAATGACCTTTACAAGCTCTGAGGGCTGGAAGGACAAGGGGCCTATGTAGATCCAGTTTGCCGCGCCGTTCGTAACCTTACCGAAAACGATGCTCACGCCGAGCAGTCCGACCGCCGCTATCATCAGCGGTATGCGGAAGCGGTAGAGCTTGTCGGGATCCTCAATCAGCTTGATTATCGCGCAGAATATCACAAAGCCGACGACGGTGGATATAACCTGCATGTACGCCGACCGCTCGTATTGCCGCGCCAGCAGTATCGTGCCTATGCCCGACAAAAACAGCGCCAGAGCCTCCAGCTCAAACGTCGTTCTGCGGAGTCCGAAGTAGCTGACGATGAACATTCCCCAGTTGACAGCCGCCACGATGCCGAAGATGATAAGCGGCGAAAGGAGATTCTTTCCGTCGTTCCAGTAAACCGCCTCGACGGTCATGAAGAAGTGGAAGAGCGTTATCATCAGCATCAGCTTCCACGATTTGACGGCGGGCTTCTGCGAGGGATTCTTGAAGAACCAGCTCGAGCGCAGCTCCTCGTTGTATTCCTCGCCGCGCAAAAACTGGAAATCGGTGTTGCCGACGCGGATTATGTCGTCGATATATACCTGCGTTCTGCCCTCGGTGCGCCTTCCGTTGACGAAGGTGCCGTGAAGGCTCTCGGTATCGTTGATGAACCATCCCTCGTCGCGCCGCAGAAGTACGGCGTGAACCTTTGACACGGCAGCGTCCTCGACGACGACGTCGTTGGACTTCTTCCTGCCGATCGAGTTCTCCCAGAAGAGTACGGGAATCTTCTCAAAGGTGCGGGTGTTCATGAGGGTGACAAGCGGTTTTTCGGGTCGTCTGCGGCGGCGCATCGCGGCGTAGCACTGATAGACGATGAATATCGCGTAGAGCGGCAGCAGGATTCGCAGCGCCACAACGCCGATATCTATTATTACGGAAAAATCAAACACTCGCCTCACCCCTTTCTTTTTATAATTATACAGTATAAATGATACCGCAAACAGCGCAAAAAGTCAAGGAGAAAAAGCACGGGCGGCAAAGCGCGGCAGGCACAAAAAAGGCTCCCGGTTTTCGGAAGCCTTGATGATCAAAATATAATCGGAACGATTCCGTGCAGGGCGAGCCTGATGATTCCTACAACAAAGAGGTGCGCGGGATAGTAGATGTAGAACAGCCACTTTGTTCCGGGTATCTTTTTGCCGCGTTCGCCGTTGTACTGCGCGAGGATCGGGATAGTCAGGAAGGTGAACATCTGCAGCGCGCCGTACAGCTTATCCAGACAGAAGAAGTATACCACGGCATACATCAGCGTCCAGAGGACGATATCGATCGCCTGAGCCTTGAAGTTTCCGCGGTGCTGATACAAAAAGAACGGACACATGACCGCGATGCACGACCAGTCTGACGGAAACGTTATCACGCATATTATGGGAATCGCAAGGTACTTTGCCCACTGAGGGATTTTCTCGCTCTTGAAAATCGCAATCAGCACGACCGCCCATGCGAGCGACCACATTACGCCCGTCTGGTTGAAGAAACTGCCTGTTGAGAACGGAAGGAACGGTATGCCGAACGCGAAGTTGTACGCGAAGTGAGATATCAGTGCAAATATAAACAGTCTGCCCGCGTATTTCCAGATATTACGGGTGTAAAAACACCCCTCCGCGATAAAAAACCACATTATGGGTGCTGTCAGCCTGCCGATGATGTGAAGGGCAAAAACGTACCAGACCGCCTGCATTCCCGGGAATATTACCCACGTCAGGTGGTCAATCGTCATCGCGATTATCGCGATGAGCTTGAGCTGATTGCCGTTCAGGTGTTTTTTTGCCAATGTCATCTCTGATCTCCTCCGGTTCCTTTTTGCATTAGCTTCATATAAAACAAGGCTTCCCATATCGGAAAGCCTTGATAAAATCGATAACGTATGATTATCTCTTGGAGAACTGCGGCGCACGGCGTGCGGCTTTGAGACCGTACTTCTTACGCTCTTTCATTCTCGGGTCACGTGTCAGGAAGCCTGCCTTCTTGAGCTTGCCGCGGAGGTTCTCGGTGTCGTACTGGAGCAGAGCTCTGGCGATGCCGTGACGGATAGCACCCGCCTGGCCTGTTACGCCGCCGCCTGATACACGGCATACAACGTCGAACTTCTCGTCTGTCTCGGTGAGAGCAAGAGGCTGTCTTACGATGAGCTTGAGTGTGTCAAGACCGAAATAATCGTCAATGTCACGGTCGTTGATGGTGATCTTGCCTGTGCCCTGGTAGAGTCTTACGCGGGCAACGGAGCTTTTTCTTCTACCTGTACCGTAGAAATAAGGTGTCTTGTCGTACATTCTGTTCTGCCTCCTTCTTATGCTTCAAACGGCTGGGGCTTCTGAGCCTCATGCTTGTGCTCGGCGCCCTCAAAGAGTCTGAGTCTTAACAGAGCGTTTCTGCCGAGTGTATTCTTGGGAAGCATACCCTTAACTGCGAGCTCCATAGCCTTGGTGGGCTTTGTAGCCATGAGGGTATCGTAACGGGTTTCCTTGAGGTGGCCGATATAGCCGGTGTGGCGCTGCCACTTCTTCTGAGTGAGCTTGCTGCCGGTGAGAACCGCGTCCTTGCAGTTGATGATGATTACGTGGTCGCCGCAGTCTACGTTGGGTGTGAAGGTGGGCTTGTGCTTGCCTCTGAGGAGCACTGCCGCCTGTACTGCAACTCTGCCGAGGGGCTTGCCCGCAGCGTCGATTACATACCAGCTGCGTTCAACTTCGCTTTTCTTAGCTAAATATGTTGACATATTTATTCCTCCTAATCTTTATTCGTGCCCTATGATTATATATCATTAAATCCGCGTTGTCAACACTTTTTTCGAAAAATTTAATTTACACCCCTCACCGCTTGCAAATGCTTTGCTATGCTCTTAAATACTCCGTTTTTCTCGCATGCGATTTTCAGAAATTTTTCACCGATATTTCACACAAGCAATATATTTTAAACATATTCACGTTGTATCATATAGTCACAGTAAAGAAAGGAGGTGCAACGATGTACAGCAAGAAGCCGTCCATCCTCGCCTGCGTCACAGGTCAGTATGATTGTGACCGTATTATTGAAACCGCCGCGGCAATCGCGGAAGAACAGGAATGTGAGCTCAGGGTACTCAGCGTACTCAGACCCACGGAAGATTATTCAAATGTAACCGATGTACTCGAGTACCTTCACAGGGTATCGAAGGCAAACGGTGCAGACATGACCGTTATTTTCAGCGCGTATGCCCCCGCGGCAGCAGCGCAGTTTGTCAACGACAATAACGTCAGCCGTATTGTGACAGGAATGCATGACGGCGGAAACGAGAGCTTTTTGGTGATGTTCAACCGGTTCGCTCCCGATGTATCAATTACAATGGTCGCCAAGGACAACATTGTCTACAGCATGGACATTGCCCGTGCAGGCGCCCGTTAAAAACTGAACATTCATATAGATTTTCTCATTTTTTTATTTTTCTCCTTTTTTATTTTCCAACTCCGGACGAAAGTCCATCATATAGATTTTCCTTTCTTATAAAATAATCTCTCTAAACAGCGGCAGCCCCGAGGTAAGCACTCGGGGCTGTTGCTGTTTTTATTTATCCGTTTCAAGAGGATGTTTGTTTCGGACCGAGCTCATGAATTAGCTCGGCAACATACTTCTGGATTTCTGTAACGTCGTCAATTCTGATCTGACCGTCGCCGTTGGTGTCCGCCGCACGTTTCTGGTCTTCGTTGAAGGTTACCAGCTCCGCGATGAACTTCTGCAGAAGTGTTGCGTCTTCAATCGTGATCTCGCCGTCCCGGTTAACGTCGCCGTAGCGGATAAGCTTCGGGATAACCTGACGCTCGACTACCCATGTACCGCAGCGCTTGCATCTTACGCCGTCGGTGAGGCCGTCCTTCTCGTAGGTAGCGGGATAGCCCTTGACTACCATGGTGTCGGGATGCATCGGGATAACCTCCTGCGCCTTGATGACCTCGCCGCAGGTTTCACAGTGGCTGCCGTCGGTCAGACCCGTCGATGTGCAGGTCGCAGGATAGCCCTTGTCAACTACAATTGTGTGAACGTGGACAGGCTCGGTCGTGGGTGCCTCTGTCGTAGGAGCGACTGTTGTCGGAGCAACCGTAGTGGGAGCAACCGTAGTGGGAGCAACTGTCGTAGGTGCGACTGTCGTGGGTGCCGCTGTTGTGGGAGCAACTGTGGTAGGCTCGGGCTTCTCGGTTGTGGGCTGCTCGCAGTCCTTCGCGGTTACGGTGAACTTCGCGCCTGT
>ONDL01000069.1 GCA_900316555.1 uncultured Eubacteriales bacterium
CGCGCGATTGCGGGAACGGTCAGCTCGGGGTCAAGGCTCTTCTCATAGCGCATGGAAGCGTCGGTGCGGTGAGCCAGACGGACTGTCGACTTGCGGATAGAAGCCGCGTCGAAGGTCGCGGACTCGAGGGTCAGGGTCGTGGTGTCCTCTACGATCTCGGAGTCCAGACCGCCCATGATACCGGCGATCGCAACGGGTGTGTTGTCGTTGCAGATCATCAAGGTGTTCTCGTCGATATTTCTCTCAACGCCGTCGAGAGTCCGGAAAACAAAGGGCTGATCAAAGCGCTTGATGCGGATCTTGCCGACCTTGCGCGAATCGAAGGCGTGCATGGGCTGACCCATCTCGAGCATGAGGTAGTTTGTGAGGTCGGCGAGGAAGTTGATACCGCGCATTCCGCAGTAGAAAAGACGAATCCTCATGTTGACGGGGCTGACGCTGCGCGCGATGTTCTCAACCTGCAGGCAGGAATAACGCTGACAGAGCGGATCCTCGATTTTGAGGTCGACCTCCTGAAGCTCGTTGTAAGCCTCAAGATCGGCGGTATCGAGCGGCTTGAGCTCTCTGCCTGCGAGAGCGGCGAACTCGCGCGCTATACCGTAGTGCCCCCAGAGGTCGGGACGGTTGGTAAGAGACTTGTTGTCAACCTCAAAGATGATATCGTCAATCTCGTAAACGTCCTTGATATCGGTGCCGTTGGGCACGTCGTCGGTGATTTCCATGATGCCGGAATGGTCGTCGCTGATTCCGATTTCGGACTCGGAGCAGCACATTCCGTAGGACATAAAGCCCGCGAGAGGACGCGGTGCGATCTCGATCTCGCCGAGCTTTGCGCCGACCTTGGCGAAAGCGGTTTTCATGCCGACGCGTACATTCGGCGCGCCGCATACTACATCGGTCAGCTCGGGCTCGCCCGCGTCGACCTTGAGAAGATGGAGCTTCTTTGAGTCGGGGTGATTCTCGACGGACTTGATCTCCGCAACGACCACGCCGCTCAGATCAGCGCCTTTATAGAAAATCTCGTTCTCCACCTCGGCGGTAGAAAGCGAAAAACGGTGAATCAGATCCACCTTATCAAGACCTGTGAAATCCACGAAGTCCGAAATCCAGTTCATTGACAGGAACATAGCTTATACCCTCCCTTAGTTATCATCGTCGGTAAACTGCGACAGAGCCTTGAGGCTGCCGCTGTTGAGGTCGCGGATATCCTTGACGCCGTACTTCATCATCGCAAGACGCGTAAGGCCGAGACCAAACGCGAAGCCTGTGTACTTCTCGGGGTCAACGCCGCCCTCGCGCAGAACGTTCGGGTGGATCATACCGCAGGGACAAAGCTCCAGCCAGCCGCTGTGCTTGCAGGAGGGACAGCCCTCGCCGCCGCAGATCTCGCAGTTGATGTCAAGCTCGAAGCCGGGTTCTACGAACGGGAAAAAGCCCGGGCGGAGACGAACCTTGATGTCGCGCTGGAACACCTCGGAGAGCATTGTTTTCATAAAGTAAATGAGGTTCGAGATAGAGATATCCTTGTCCACCATCATACCCTCCATCTGGAAGAAGGTATTCTCGTGGCAGGCGTCGGTCGCCTCGTTGCGGAAGCAGCGTCCCGGGAAAATCGCCTTGATCGGCACGCCGTTCTCGGTGAGGTTCTTGCCGTACTTTCTGAGAATCGCGTTCTGTGCCGCCGAGGTCTGCGTTTTGAGCAGCTGACCGTTCTCGAGATAGTAGGTGTCCTGCATATCGCGCGCGGGGTGGTGCTTGGGAATATTTACCGCCTCAAAGCACTCGTAGTCGGTTACGACCTCGGCGTAATCCTCTACGGTGAAGCCCATTGACTTGAACACAGCCTCGCACTGACGCTGCGAAAGAGTTACGGGGTGATAAGAACCGCGTGTAAGCTCGGGCGGAGTTGTAACGTCAAATACAGGCATGAGGTTGATTTCAGCCTCGATAGCTTTTCTGTTGAGCTCCTCGACCTTCTTGTCGATCAGCTCGGCGGCGTTCGCCTTGAGCTTGTTGACCTCCGCGCCGAAGGTCTTTCTCTCCTCGTTGGTGAGATCCTTCATACCCTTGAGCAGCGCTGTGATACTGCCCTTTTTGCCGAGATAGCCGACCCTGAGCTTGTCGAGTTCTGCAAGGTCGCCGACGCTGCTCAGCTTCTGCTTGATTTCTTCTCTGAGAACATCAATTCTGTTATCCATAATTTCCTCCTATATAAATTTTGTAATTATGCAGAAAAAAGCCCTGTGCAGTTTCCTGCACAGGGACGAAAAATTTCCGTGGTACCACCCTGATTTCCGATTGCTCGGACACTCATTGTGCCTGTAACGGGGCAAGCCGTTGAAGCCTACTGCAAATTCAGCCTCACCACTCGGGAGTGAACTTCACACTGAGCCGTACTGACGCGCTTTCAGCCGATGACGCGTCTCTCTTTCAGAACGGTAATTCCGTGCTACTCTCTCCGTCGCCGTGTTATCTCTTAACATAATACCACTATTCAAAGTAATTTGCAAGTGTTTTAAATCGCGTACTAAAAGTTTTATTTAATTTCCGCTGCACATTTTCGCGGGAAATGTCTCAGCTATACCTTACTTCGGCTATTCTTCGGCAAAGGTTCCATATAAAGCAATTACTTTGTTACCACAAGCGAGCCGTCGGCGTTGTAGAGCGGAGTTAAGCCGCCGCTGTAACCGCTCTTGATAAACAGATAGTTAACGCCCGTTTCGGTATCGACAAGCACGGTTCTAGAGCCTAACTCGCTGAGCGACTTTCCTTCGGTAAGCTTTTCAACGAATCTTTCATTCTTCTCTTTCATCAGTTTGCACTTCCTTTTTCAACTCCGCCGATGTCGATAATCGTGCCGCTGCCGCCTTCAACACGGGGCAGCTCGCCGTTCCATTTTTCGATCTTCTTGTTTTCAATAATGTTGTCGGTCAGCGACTTAGAAATCGTTTCATTAGCCGAAGCCTCCGCGTCAGCCTTGATCTTTACAGCCTCGGCGTCCGCCTGAGCGTTCGTGATCTTGGTCTGCTTCTCGGTTTCAGCCTTCAAAAGCTGCTGCTGAGCAACCTGCTTCTCCTCGATCGCCGTGATGAACGCCTCGGAGAAATCAAAGTCGATGATATTTACGTCGGTCACGTAAAGACCGATGTCGTTGAGCTTCTTGTTCAGACCCTCAACCAGTCCGTCGGAAATCAGCGCGCGGTTTGTAACGCTCTCCTCGGCGGTGTAGGTCGCGGTGATAGCCTTGAGCACCTCGTTTACCGCAGGAACTACGAGCACGTTCTCATAGTCCGCGCCGATGTTCTTGTAGATGCTGTAGCTCTTTGAGGTATCTACGCGGTAGTTGATCGCGAGCACCGTCTTGACGCTCTGCAAGTCCTTAGAGAACGCCTCGGTGTTTACCTCGAGCTTCTGAATGCGGTTGTCAATCTTTACAACGTCCTGAACAAAGGGAGCCTTGAGGTGGATACCCTCCTGAAGCACACCCTCGTTGACCGCGCCCATAGTGACGACAACGCCTGTGTGACCCGCCTCAACAACGACAAAGCTGTTAAGCGCGACGATAACCGCCGCCAGCACAATCACAGCGGGCATTATGATTTTCTTGATATTTACATTAATTTTTTTCTTCTCAGTGGTCTCCATTGTTTTTCTCCTTCATAATGTCAAAGAGCAAGTCTGCCTCGCGCTTGTACTTGCCCGCGATATACGCGAGCGCCATCACCGTCAGCGCCTGACGCAAAATCTCTGCCGCGTCTCCGCGCATGGGTGTGTAGTCCGATGTGATCTCCGCGACCAGTCCCGAAATATCGTCCGATGGCTTCTCCTCTGCCCTGCCGATGACCGCACAGAGGTAGTCGTACATCTGCTCCTCTGAAATGATGTCGTCGTCCGTGTCGTTCGCGTCTCCGTTGACAAGCGCCATCAGCGTACCTATCCTGTCAAGCGGCATACAGTCGCGCAGCGAGGAGATCAGCAGTATTCGCGCAAGCTGACGTTCGCGGTACTTCTTCTGCTCAGGGCGGGAAACAAACCCGCGCTTGACCCAGTTCTGTATCGTCGAGCCCTCAAGTCCCGTAATCGAACAGACCTGACTGAGCGTCAGACCGTCGGTCGCGCGTATCAGAGGACGGATTTTTGAGAACATTCCCTTGTCACCGTCATACGGGAGCGTAGTCCCGGGTATAAACGCCTGCAATAAAGTCACCCGCCTTTCTTATGCGTTGAGATGATTATATCACAGGTTCATATGACTGTCAATAGCTTTCTTATGACTTTTTGAAAAAATTCTGCGGTCGCCAAGGTAAAAAAATACGATACCCCGGATTGGGTATCGTATTTTTGGCGTCCCAGAAGGGTGTTAGTCAAATTGGAAGTGTGCAATCTCGCCTGACCGGTTCAGTGCGAACAATAAACATTTATCTGCTCTCTCCCTAAAAACAGTCCGCCGGACTGTTTTCTTAACGGTCGCCTTCGAATCCCTTCCGGGACAATATTATGGTAAAAAAATACGATACCCCGGATTGGGTATCGTATTTTTGGCGTCCCAGAAGGGATTCGAACCCCCGGCCTTTCGCTTAGGAGGCGAACGCTCTATCCTACTGAGCTACTGAGACGAGTACTGTATAATTTTAACGTAAACAGAGCGCTTTGTCAAGCCGTTAATTAATGTACAAATATAAAATTTCCACTTGACAAAATCAGGCTGTTATGATAGAATAATTCTTGCTGATACAGTCGGACTGTACGGAGAGATGTCCGAGTGGTTTAAGGAGCTAGTCTTGAAAACTAGTGATCCCGCAAGGGACCAAGGGTTCGAATCCCTTTCTCTCCGCCATTTATTTTTTATCACTTTACCGCACGGAGGATTACTCAAGTGGTGAAGAGGCTCCCCTGCTAAGGGAGTAGGTCGCTAACGCGGCGCGAGGGTTCAAATCCCTTGTCCTCCGCCAAAATTACAGATACCCAAACGGGTATCTGTAATTTTTTTACCGCAAACTCAGGAGGACAAGGGATTTGAAGGCGATTCTTACAAAAAATCACCCGCCGAAACCGACGGGTGAAAAAGCATTTATGAAGATACTCCCATTACTATGGTTACTATTCGCACAACAAACAACGCGAATGATACCCACATGACAGGATGAATGTCCTTGATTTTGCCTGTGATAACCTTGAGGATTACCCACGTGATTATACCAAACATAATGCCGTTCGCGATTGAGTATGTGAAGGGCATTGTGATGATAGCAAAGAAACCACCGACTGTGTCTGCGATGTCGCTGTCGAAATCCATCTTGGTTACGTTCTTGATCATCAGCAAGCCGACGAATACAAGCGCAGGAGTGGTCGCGAAGGACGGAATCGCAAGGAAAATCGGATAAAGAGGCAAAGCCAGAAGGAAGAGTACAGCAGAAGTCAGCGCGGTAAGACCTGTCTTTCCGCCCTCAGCAACACCGGTGGTGGACTCAACATAAGAGGTAACGGTAGAAGTACCGAGAATGGAACCGCCTACGGTACCGAGTGCGTCAGACATAAGCGCGCGGCCAACTCTGGGAAGCTCGCCCTTCTCGTTAAGAAGCTTGCCTTCCTGAGCAACGCCGATAAGTGTGCCGACTGTGTCAAAAAGATCAACAAAGAGGAATGCGAATACGATAACCGCGAAGTTGACGCCGTTCTGTACAACATAAGCGAAATCAAACTTGCAGAAGGTATTCTCAGCCATGGACTGAACAGGAGCGAATACGGTATAGTTGCTGAAATCGGGAATTACGGAAATACCGTGGTACCAGCCGGTGAGCTGGGCGACGATTCCGAGAACCCATGTAACGATAATGCCGATAAGAATCGAGCCCTTGACCTTGAAGTGCCAGAGAGCGGCGATTACGATGACGCCGACCATCGCGAGAACGAATTCGGGAGAAGCGACGTTGCCGAGCTTAACGAGAGTTGACGATGAAACAACCGCCTCGCCGGTCTCGCTGACAGTCGCGAACGCGTCGGTGGTAACAATGCCGGCACCCTTGAGACCGACAATAACAATGAACAAACCGATACCTGCCGAAATGCCGAGCTTGAGGTTCTTGGGCACCTTGTTGACCAGAGTCTCTCTGAACCTGAAGATAGAGAGAATGATGAAGATAACACCCTCGAAAAGAATGGCGGTCAATGCTACCTTCCACGGGTCAGTTATGCCCTGCGACGCGAGCTGAGGTACAACGGAGAAAGCGAAGTATGCGTTAAGTCCCATGCCCGAAGCGAGAACAACCGGGTAATTCGCGAAGAACGCCATAATCAGGGTAGCGAACGCCGCAGAGATGGACGTCGCAGCGAAAATGGCATCGCTGGGCATACCTGCCGCCGAAAGAATGCTCGGGTTGACAGCGAGAATGTAAGCCATCGCCAGAAACGTTGTCACACCGGCAACAATCTCTGTTCTGACGTTAGTACCATTCTCTTTTAGTTTGAATAGTTTTTCCAAAGAAAGTTCCTCCTCATATTTTTTTTGGAAATGAATTTCCAAATAGAATTATATCAAATAATATAAATTTTTCAAGTCTTTATTAGAATAATAAGCTGATTTGTAAAATTTTTAGGTATATTTCCTACTTTGCCGCCGAAAAAAGACTAAAAAAGTTTAAATTAAATCTTGCCAAACTAAAATTTGTATGATATAATATATCTTGCGTCTGGGGGTATAGCTCAGTTGGGAGAGCGCTTGGTTCGCATTCAAGAGGTCAGGGGTTCGAATCCCCTTATCTCCACCAGAAAATATATCTTGCGTCTGGGGGTATAGCTCAGTTGGGAGAGCGCTTGGTTCGCATTCAAGAGGTCAGGGGTTCGAATCCCCTTATCTCCACCAGAAAGAGTTGCACAGTTGCGGCAACCGATTAGCCAAAGAATCCGCCCATCTTTCCGGGGATTCGAAGGCGACCGTTAAGAAAACAGTCCGGTGGACTGTTTTTAGGGAGAAAACAGATGAAACTTTTCTTTCATCTCTGAACCCATCATGCGAGATGGATCGTTTCGCGCTTTCAAACGCACCTTATCTCCACCAGAAGTGCCGCAGTCAAAACTGCGGCGCGATTTAAACAAAACAGAATATTATCTCATGGGGGTATAGCTCAGCTGGGAGAGTGCTTGACTGGCAGTCAAGAGGTCGCCCCGTGATCTCCACCATTTCATCTTGCTCCGAAAATGGCTTTGGTCAGCCATTTTCGGAGCTTCTCTTTTTGCCTGAACTGTTCATTTTCGGTTCAGGTCATTATTTTGGTCATTACGGGTCATTTTCGTCTATCAGCCCCGCCATAACGTTCGCTGCCTTTGCCTTCGCTTTTCTCACGGCGTGGGTGTAGATGTTCAGCGTGGTAGAGACATTGCTGTGTCCGAGGATCGCGGACACGGTGGACACGTCTACTCCGTTGACAATTGACTGCGTCGCGACTGTGTGACGGAAGCTGTGCAGTCCTTTGAACGGTACTCCTTCCCTCTCGCAGAAATCCTTGAGCCATTTGTACGGATAGTACGGCCGCATCGGTTCGCCGCGCCAGTTGATGAACAGCCTGTCGCTGTTGACCCACAGGTCGCCGCACTTTTCGGCATTCATCTGCTGTTCATCGTACCACTGACGAATCATTTCCGTCAGGTGCGGCTGCAAATACAGCTCGCGGACGCTCGATTTGGTTTTCGGTGTGCTGGTATAGATACCCGTCGAGCCGTTCTGGTAGTTCGATGTGCGGACGATTTCCAGTGTGTTGTTCTCAAAGTCGATGTCCTTGAATTCCAACCCCATCAGCTCACCTCGCCGCATACCGCAGTAGGCGAGCAGATTGAACATCACACGGTGCTGCAAATCTGCCTTTTCGTTTATCAGGTTCAGCAGCGTTTTCAGCTCATCAAGGGAGTAGATTTCTTTTTCCTTGTCGCCTGTTTTGACTGTTTTGACCTTTACGCACGGGTTGTCGGTTATCAGTCCGCAGGTGCGCGCGTAGCTAAGCACGTCAGAAATAAAGGTGACGTAGTGCTTCTGGGTTTTCTGCGATAAGCCGCCGCCCGTGTGCTGATT
>ONDL01000075.1 GCA_900316555.1 uncultured Eubacteriales bacterium
AGGCTGACCCTTGATAAGCTCTGTTGCCATCGAGCTTGAGGCGATCGCGCTCGCGCAGCCGAAGGTTTCGAATTTTACGTCGGTGATGATATCGTCGTCGATTTTGAGGTACATCTTCATGATATCGCCGCACTTCGCGTTGCCGACTTCGCCTACGCCGTCCGCGTCCTCGATAACGCCGACGTTGCGCGGCTGTAAGAAGTGCTCCATTACTTTATCGCTGTATAATGCCATGATTATTTCCTCCCTTGCTTACTTCAAGATGAATTCTCTTTTGCCCGTGACAAGATCGCGCCATACGGGCGAAAAGCTTCTCAGGTGGGCAACTACCTCTTTCACCGCTTCGATGATGTAGTCCGCCTCTTCTGTTGTCGCGTTTTCCTCAAGGCTCAGCCTCAGCGAGCCGTGGGCTACGTCGTGAATGCGTCCGATCGCGAGCAGTACGTGACTGGGATCGAGCGAGCCCGAGGTGCATGCGCTGCCCGATGATGCACTGATACCCTTGCGGTCGAGCAGGATAAGCAGCGATTCTCCCTCGATACCCTCGAAGCAGAAGTTCACGTTGCTGTAGATTCGCTGCTCTGCGTCGCCGTTGAGCGCGCTGTGCGGAATTTCAGACAGTCCCCTGATAAGATAATCCCTAACCTTTGTCAGACGCTCCTTATCGCCTTCCATATTCTCGACAGACTCCTTAAGCGCAGCCGCCATAGCCGCGATTCCCGCTACGTTTTCCGTTCCCGCACGCTTGCCTCTCTCCTGAGCGCCGCCCTCGATGAGGTTGCTCAGCACTACGCCCTTTTTCGCGTACAGAAAGCCTACACCCTTGGGCCCGTGGAACTTGTGAGCGGAGGCGGAGAGCATGTCAATCTGCTGAGCCTTGACGTCAATAGGCAGATGTCCGACCGCCTGAACAGCGTCGGTGTGGAAAATAACTCCCCTTGCTCTGCAAACCGCGCCGATTTCCGCAATTGGCTGAATAGTGCCGATTTCGTTGTTGACGGTCATTACGGTGACGAGAATCGTTTCGTCCTTTATAGCCGCCTCGAGCTCTTTTACGTCGACGACCCCGTTCTCGTGAACAGGCAGAAGCGTGATTTCAAAGCCCTGCTTTTCGAGCTTTTTGAGTGTATGGAGCACAGCGTGGTGCTCAAAAGCGGTGGAAATAATATGAGTTTTCCCCTTTTTCTTACCGATATTCGCCGCCGAGATTATCGCCTGGTTGTCTGCCTCGCTGCCGCCCGAGGTAAAGATGATCTCTCTCGGCTCGGCGTTGATGATTTTCGCGATTTCCTCGCGGGTCTCCTCAAGGCGTTCCTTTGCCTTTTGTCCGAGCGTGTACAGACTCGACGGGTTGCCGTACACATTGTTCATACAGTCCAGCATTGTATCTATCGCCGCTTGGCTCATTCTTGTGGTCGCGGCGTTGTCTGCATAAATCTTCATTATGGCTCCTCCTTACTTGTCTGACTAAATTATACACCCATTTACCTACCATGTCAATAGGTAAATATTCAAAAACCACTTGATTTACCCATTTAACCTGTGGTACAATAGGTAAAAAGGAGTGACAGCCATGATTTCAACGAAGGGAAGATATGCTCTGAGGGTAATGATGGACCTCGCGGAGCAAAACAGTGACAGCTATATTCCGCTCAAGGAGATCGCCGAGCGTCAGGGCATTTCAAAGAAATACCTCGAAATGATAGTAAAGGAGCTCGTCAGTGCAAAGCTGCTCATAGGCGTGAGCGGCAAGGGCGGCGGCTACAAGCTCTCGCGCAAGCCCGAGGAATATTCCGTAGGTGAGATACTGACCGTCACCGAGGGCACTCTCGCTGTTGTCGCCTGTCTGTCAGAGAGCGCGGAACACTGTCCGAGAGCAGAGGGCTGCGCGACATTACCCATGTGGTCTGAGCTGAATCAGATGATACACGACTTTTTTTACTCCAAAAAGCTGACGGACTTAGTTGAACAAAAATAAACAGCGGCAGACCCCGAGAGGACGTGAGGTCTGCCGCTGTTTGCTTAGAAGTCTTTTATTTCAAGGTGATACACGTTGTCAAAGTCCATGTCGACGGAAATGTCCATCGAAAAATCTGTCAGGTGGTACACGATCGACCACTCGGTGTGGATATTGTTGTCGTATTCCTGCTTGACCGCCTCGAGCATATCCATCGCGTCGCCGGGAGTATTCTCGGGGTGTTTTTCTAGCGTGTCGTGAAGAATGTCGAACCTCTCGCACATACCCGTCGGATCGTCCTGAGCCAGCTTTGACGAGAGCCTGAAATTGGTGCAGATGGGGCTTTTGACGACCTTCATCTGACCCTTGTGCCACTCGATAACTGCGCCGTCACCGCTCGCGTCGCCTACGAATAGGTGCTGAGTCCAGCCGTGACCCGTGTGAATATCGTAGTTCCTGAGCAGCTCAATTGCTTCGTCAACCGTCGCGGCTCTGTCGATCAACAATCTGACAGCCATAGTTACGGTCAGGTCGCGGTTGCCCGTTTCCATGTGGGTTTCGCCCATGCTGAGATCAAGCAGAGCCGTAAACAAGCTCTTCTCGTTCATGCCGTCAACCGCGATATACGGCGTGGCTAACAATGCCGCTCTGCCCTCAAGGCTCGTGGTCGGATACGCGTTGTCCGCACCCACATTCAGCATATCGGTCGACACGGTAGAGATTGAAGCGTAGCCGTCGCTAGGGTGGGTGTAAACGCAGAGCGTATCGGTGCCGCCCAAACCGAAGCTGCGGCCTCCGAGGTACTTGCCGTCGGGCGTTTTTGTGACGAAGGCGCTGCAGGCGTATTTCTCGAGGTTAGCGTCAACCTGATAGCCGAAGAACATGTCGTCGCAGATAAATTTGAGAAGATCGCTCTCGCTCTTTATATTCGCGTCGAGCGCCTTGTCGAGGTGATAGTCCTGCTGAAAATTCATCGTGTAGAGGTCGCTGCCGACGTACTTCACGCTCGCCATAGTCGCGATACGTCCGTAGAGGATAAACGCCGCTGCCGCGATTGCCGCAACAAGCACACCCAGAACGCTGAATAGAGTGCTCTTTACGATTTTCTTAGCTTTGCTTTTCTTTTTCATTTCGGCACTCTCCTACTTAAAGCTCTCGGGCGTAAGGGTGTATACATTATCAAAACAGAGGTCAACCGCCACGTCGACAGAGAAATCGCTGAGGTTGTAAACGCATGACCACTGAGTCCAGCCGACTCTCGCCATGTCCAGTATTTTCATCGAGTTCTCCTCTGTATTCGCCGGGTTATTTTTAAGGCACCGCTGAATTATGTCGAAACGGTCGCACATCTGCGGATATTCCTCCTCGGGAGTATCCTTGAGCCAGAAGTTTGTGCAGATATCGCTCTCAACCACTGTCATATCATCGTCGCCCCACTCCACGACAACCGCTCTGCCGCTCTTGTCGGAGATAAACATGTGCTGGGTGTTTCCGTCGGCGCAGTGAATGTCGTACTGCTCCAAAAGCGCGGCAGCCTCGTCAACCGTAGCTGCGCGGTCGAGCAGCAGCCGAACCGCAATCGGCATGAACAAGTCGGGCTTGCCGTTGTCCTGATGGATCTCACCCTCGGGCAGATCGAGGAGAGCGATGTTCAATCCCGCCTCGTTAACGCCGTCGACGCAGAGGTACGGAGCCGCGAGCATCGCGAGCTTTCCCTCAATACTCATGGGAGAAACCGCGTTCGGTCTGCCGACCTTCATAAAGTCGAGCACCGCCATCGAGATTGATGCGTATCCGCCGTATGGCTTTGTGTAGACCGCGAGAGTATCGGTCTGGTCGTAGTCAAAGTTGCGTCCCGCGATAATGTCACCGTCGGGCGATTCCGTCAGAAATGCGCTGCAGGCGTATTTCTCGATGTTGCTGTCGGCCTGATAGCCGAAGTACATCTCGTCGCAGATGAATTTAAGCAGACTGCGCTCGTCATCAATTCCCGACTCAAGCGCCTTGTCGAGCTGATAATCGTGTCTGTAGTTTACGGTGTACATACCCTCGCCGAGCTGCTTTACGCTCGATATCGTCGAGACGCGCCCGTAGAGGATATTGCTTATGATGATGAGCGCCGCGGCGATTACGCCGAGAATGCTCAGAACCGTTATTTTTATTGCTTTCCTTGCCTTGCTTGTTTTCTTCATTGTCATCACCCGTGTATAATCATAGCGCGGTCATCTAAAGAATATCTGAAGAAAATTCATTTACTCAAAAAATTTTTCAAGGTGGAAAAACTCTCCGCCTTGTGGTACAATAATCATATATTTGGAGGTGATCAAATGTTAGCGATCGGAACACAGGCTCCGGACTTCACTCTTCCCGACCAGAACGGAGAAATGAAGTCGCTCGAGGATTTCAGAGGTCAGAAGGTTATTCTGTATTTTTATCCGAAGGACATGACCGCGGGCTGTACAAAGCAGGCGTGCGCGTTCGGCGAGCTTTATCCTCAGTTCCGCGAAAAAGGCGCGGTTGTACTCGGCGTGAGCAAGGACACCGTTGCCTCTCACAAGCGCTTTGAGGAAAAGTACGGTCTGCCGTTCACACTTCTCTCCGACACCGAAAAGACCGTGATTCAGGCATACGATGTGTGGAAGGAAAAGAAGCTCTACGGCAAGGTCAGCATGGGTCTGGTACGCACCACATATCTCATCGATGAGAACGGCGTGATCGTCAAAGCGTTCGAAAAGGTCAAGGCTGCGGACAACCCCGCTCAGATGCTCGGTGAAATCGAATAAACCCAAAAGTAACGGCAGACACCGGAGTTAACCGACGTCTGCCGTTTTGTTATCTTTGGTAATAAAATGTCTGAATTCTCTGTCCGCGCCGAAATCAACCGTCTTGAAAAATTCGGGATAGATCGTCAAGTCCACGCAGCTGTCGAGGTCGATCCACTTGAGATACTCACCCTTCGGTCCTTGGTCGGTCAGACTGCCGTCGGCGATTTTGAGAAGTCTTTCGTCGGGCTTCACCGTAAAGAAACACGAGATCTCGTGGAACGGAACACCGTCGTCATCGGTAAAGAAATTCTCGTGGATACAGGCAAGGCGGTCGATCTCGCAGTCAATGCCAGTTTCTTCCATCAACTCACGCTTCACGGCGTCCTCAAGGCTCTCTCCGAACTTAACTCTGCCGCCGACGGAGTAGTAATACTCGCGCTTGTCATTTGGATTTTTCGCCATCAGAACCCTCCTGCCGTCAGTGATGATAATGCCGACGCGGAAGTTGAAATTACCGAGCTCCGTATTGAATGTGCAGTCCATATTATCCCTCCTGAAAATAAAATGCGGTCAAAATTATATCACCGCAAAGGCTCTTTGTCAAGTGAAATATCCTTGACCTCCGGCAAAATCCGTTGTATTATGAAACAAGCAAAAAGGACAGGTGAATTACATGATTTACATAGGCAACCACGTTTCGGTATCAAAGGGCTACCTCGCCATGGGCAGGCACGAATCCTCACTCGGCGGCAACACCTTCGCGTTCTTTCCGCGCAACCCTCGGGGCGGCAGGTCAAAGGACACATCTCCCGGGGATATCGCTTCGCTCAGGCAGTATCTTTCCGACAATAATTTCGGCAAGCTCGTTGTGCACGGCGCGTACACGATGAACATCTGTGCCGCAAAGGAAGAAGTCCGCGCAAATTCTCGTGAAATGCTCCGCGACGATTTGTTGAAGCTCCAAACACTCCCGGGGAATTTCTATAACTTCCACCCGGGCTGTCACGTCGGTCAGGGAATTGAAACCGCCGTCGGACAGATCGCCGAAGCTCTCGCCGATTTGATCCGTGAGGTTGAAGAAGCAAGTCAAAGTCCTCTGCAAAACAAAATCCTGCTCGAGACTATGGCGGGCAAAGGCAGCGAGGTCGGCGGCAGCTTTGAGCAGCTGCGCGAGATCATCGACCGCGCCGCCGCGCTCGGTGGTGATGATTTGCGCTCAAAGCTCGGGGTTTGTCTTGACACCTGCCACATCTGGGACGCGGGCTATGACATTCAGGACGACCTCGACGGCGTTTTGCGTGAATTCGACGCGGTGATCGGGCTTGACAATCTTTGCGCCGTACACCTAAACGACAGCAAAAACGAACGCGGCTCGCGCAAGGACCGCCATGAAAAATTAGGTCAGGGCATAATCGGCGCCGACGCCCTGAAAGCGGTTGTCCGTCACCCGCTTTTGCAGGACAGGCCGTTTATCCTCGAAACTCCTAACGACGATACAGGCTACAAGTCCGAAATCGAAACTGTTATTTCGTGGATGATATAAAAGGCAGCGGCTCAGGCAG
>ONDL01000070.1 GCA_900316555.1 uncultured Eubacteriales bacterium
ACAGAATCAGTATGATTTTGTCGATTATGACGTCTTTTGTCAGCAAGTCGCCGCTGCCGTTTCGCAGACGGAAATAAACGGTATTATCAATATCTGTTCGGGAAGACCCGAAAAGCTGGCTGACAGGGTCGAGGCGTTTATAAAAGAAAACAACTTCAGTATCAAGCTAAACTATGGGGCTTATCCCGACAGAGCATATGATTCAAAGGCTGTCTGGGGCGATTCAAAAAAAATAAACATGATTATGGATAAAAATGGTGATGGTGAAAGATGAGTAAGAACGTTATCCTGGTGGATTATCAGGTTCCCGAAAACTGGGATTACCACAGAGCAATCGAAAAAGAAACCGGTACTTCGTGGGACATTGTTACCTGCAATACACACAGATATCAGGGAAGTAAGCTGAAAGTAATATGCAGATATCTAAGGTATTTTTTCTTCTCATTCAGAATGTTTACAAAACGTAACAGGTATGAGAAAGTAATCGCGTGGCAGCAGTTTTACGGTTTGCTGATTGCCTTTTACTGCCGTTTCTTTCACGTGAAAAAGTGTCCTGATATCTATATTATGACATTTATTTTCAAACCGAAAAAAAACAATACATACAATAAATTCATCAGATATATTGTTGCTTCCAAGTATATCAAGAAGCTCATTGTCATGTCTGACAGTGAAAAGAAATACTATTCCGAGCTTTTCGGGATAAGTGAAGATAAGTTTTATTGTACCCGAATCGGCGTGCCTGATGTTACGGAAACAATTGCTCCGGATCCCGAAAGCGAAAAGTATTATCTTTCCGTAGGAAGAAGCAACAGAGATTATAAATTTTTGAGAGACGCATGGAAAGCTGAATACGGTAAGCTTGTCATTATCTGCGATTCATATAATGAAGCCGAAAAGGAAGGAATCCAATGCCTTGACAGCTGTTACGGCGATGATTACTTAAAAATGGTGGCAAACTGTTATGCCGAGATCATACCGCTTGATGATGTGAATATTTCGTCGGGCAGTCTAAGCTACCTTCAGGCCATGATGCTTTCAAAACCGACGATTGTTACCGAAAACAAGACGGTCCATGACTATATTGAATCGGGCCATAACGGGATCATTATTCAGAAGGATTCAGATGAGCTTTCAGATGCATTAAAAATGCTCGACGACAAAGATAATTATGACAGTATCTGCCGTAATGCGAGAAAGGTTTACGAAGATAATTTCAGCGAGTATTCTTTAGGCGTCAGCATATCAGAAATACTGAAATAAAGAACGCAGATGGACGTTGTTCCATCTGCGTTTTTGCGTGAAGTGAAAACATTGTTTGTCAGCACATTTCCGTCCGCTTGTTCCTTACGAAAACAGCTTCTCTATGTCGATATATTCGCAGAGCAGTGCTCCGTACCGCCTTTTTCCGATTGTCCAGACCGAGCGGCTGACCTTGGTTGAGGTCGGGTACGCGTTCTCCCAGTTGAAGTTGCCTTCGATTGTGTGCACCTTGGTGACCTTGCCCTTGCCGTCGGTCTCGACTGACTCCACAAAGCCTATGTGCAGCCTGCCGCCCGTGCCGGGGCTTTTGACGGTCGAGGTGGTGAAAAGGTCGCCTTTTTTTGGAACGTAGCCCGAGGTAAATGCGTTTTTGAGCGCGCCCTTTTTTCGCGCCTGATTCGCTATTTCGCTGACGTGGCAGCATGGGCTGACGGGATTGCGCTTGCCGAGCAGGGTCGCGCATTGGTCAATGCCGCACCACGCGAATACCGCGCACCACGCAAAGCCTGTCGAAACCTTTTTTCCGCCCGCGTGCGAGTTGTAGTAGGTGACGTAGGGTCGGTTATTGTTGCCGACCTGTTCCTGCAAAAAGCCCAGAACCCTGTTGCGTATCCCGTTTTCAACGGTGACGTCGGCATAAACGCAAAAGCCGCTTTGGAGCTGACAGCCGATTCGAGTGTGGCCTGCTGAACTTCCCGTTACGATACCGCCGCTTTCGGCGATTGACGCTATGTTTGGATTTTCGCTGAAGTACGCGCGGTAATATGCCGCGGTGCCTGACGGCGCGTAGCTGTCAAAGTCAAAGCTCTGTCCCACGTCAAGCGTGACTGAGGACGCATTAAGACTCAGCGACGGCGCGAATGGCTTGACCGTCACGTTACAGACCGCCTTCACTCCGTTCTGAAGTGTGCAGGTGATGCGCGCGGTGCCTTCGCCAAGGGCGGTGACCATACCGCCGTCCTCTGCGACGTCCGCGACGGTAGGATTGTCTGATGAATAGGCGCGGAAGTACGCTGCCGCGCCGCTGTTGACGTAGCTGTCGAGGTCGTATTGCTCTCCGACGCCCAGCTTGAGCCCGGTTTGGTTCAGACTGAGAGAGGTCGCCGCAGGACAAACCAAAACACCGCAGTCTGCGCGGAGTCCGCCGCAATCGCAGGACACAACGGTTTCTCCTGCCCCGCGAGCCGTGATAACGCCGCTCTTATCCACAGAGGCTACGCTCGGGTCGGCGCTGGAATAATCCGCCTTGTCCGCGTTACCGTCCTTGATCAGAACGGTGGGAAAGACCTCGCCGACTCCCAGCTTGACGTCGGCTTCCTCAAAGGACAGCGATTGCAGCGGCAAGGGTGTGACGGGCTGACCAGTCCTGCCGCAGCCGGAATATCCTGCGCAGAATCTCTGTATTGCGGTGACGTCACCGATCGTCAGCTTCCCGTCGCCGTCCGCGTCCCAGTGCGGCGGAAAGGCTTCGGGGATGTTTGCCAGCGCGTACTGCAGCAGGGTCGCGTCCTGAATGGAAATATTACCGTCGCCGTCCGCGTCGCCGTTCAGCGTGTCGGGATTTGCTGCCGCTGCTTCGTCGGGCGTCGCTGTGACAGCCGCCGCAGGTATGGCGGAGAGGAGAAGAGCGGCGGAAAGTAGAACAGATATAACGTGTTTCATGGCTGTTTCTCCTGAAATGCTTTGTATAAATTCATCATAACATATTCCATGAACAGAAGCAATATTATATGCTCTGACGATACTGAAAATAATTTAAAAATACTGCTGTTTTTTCACGTGTTTGTCATACTTTTGTTGTACTTTATATTGTATAATACGATTAAAGTATCGAACAAACTATGTTCCTGCTTCATATATCCGAAAGAAAAGGAGGAATGAAAATGAAAAGGGCAATAGCCCTGCTGCTTGCCGCCGCAATGGTGATCACGATACTTGCCTCTTGCGGGACAAACGAAAAGCAGGCGTATCTAAACGCGATGCTGGAAGGCACAGGCTTCAGCGGCGTTGTGCTGGTGACGAAGAACGGAAAGACTGTCTGCGAGTCGGCAAAGGGTACTGAAAATAAATTTTCAAATAAAAAGATCACTGCCGATACCAAATTCTGTATCGGTTCGGTATCCAAACAACTTGCCGCCGCTGCAATCCTTCTGCTGCGCCAGGATGGCCAGCTCAGCGCTGACGACAAGCTGTCAAAATACTTCCCGGACTACAGATACGGAAATGAGCTGACGATCCGTCACCTGCTTGACATGCGCTCGGGTATCAGGGAATTCTATGACGTTGAATACATCGACGACGCCTTTACCGAGCTTCCGACGGGCGAGCTTCGCGGAGTAATCACCAACGACAATACCGTTGAGGAGAACCGTGAGATACTGGAGGACTGGCTCCTGCGCCAGCCGCTGGAATTCGAGCCTGATACGGCGTTTGAGTATTCCAACTCAAATTATTTCCTGCTGGCGCGCATCGTCGAGATCGTTTCGGGTCAGAGCTACAACGAGTTTCTGCGCGAGCGCATCTTCAAGCCGCTCGGAATGACTCATACCACGTTCATCGACGACGTAGATCTGTTCGGTCAGCCTGATATGGCGCAGCCTACCGTGACGCCTCAGACGGTGTACGTCGGCGTAACCATGGGACTTGGCGACATGATCTCAAACGCGCGCGATATCGACCGCTGGCTGACCTCGCTGAAAACTCACGAGCTGTTGGACGAGGAAAGCGTTGACATGATGACCACCGACTATACAAACGAGGACGATGACGACGATGAGGAAGAGGAAAACTACGGCTTCGGAATCCGTCCCTGCGGAGACGGACTGTTCCACTCGGGTTATTTCTCGACCTACCTGACGATGATTTACACCGCCCCCGAAACAGGCTTCAATGTTTTCGCCGTCACCAACGACGATACCAATCCCAACATCGATATTTCCGAAATCGGCTGGAACCTCATCGACGGTTTAGACATTTAGCCGTCTTATGACTAAACCAAAGGTACAAAAATTGCTAAATTGTAATCAAAAATTCCATAAAAACAGTAGGATTGCGCCAATGTTTATGATATAATAAATGAGAATATTTTATCTGAACGGAGGCTGTTATTTTGCTGTTCAACATCTCTTACACAACGCTCAATTTTATCTGCTTTGTGTTTGTAACCATGCTGGTGTACTTTTTATTTCCTGCAAAGAAATATAAGTGGACCGTGCTGCTGGCGGCGAGTATGTTTTTCTACGCCGTGGCGGGTTACAAGTATGCATTCTTTATCCTGTTCACAACCCTGAGCACTTACCTGATAGCGCTATGGATATCGCATGTTTCCGCGCATTCCAAAAAGCTCTTGAAGGAAAAGAAGAAGGAATGGGACAAAGACCAGAAGAAAAAGTACAAAAATAAGATCAAGATACAAAAGCGCCTGATTATGACTCTGGCGCTGGTTATCAACTTCGGCATTCTCGCGTTTCTGAAGTATTACGGCTTCTTCGCGGGCAGCCTCAACGATATGCTCGGCAGCTTCGGAGTTTCGTTCTCGATACCGACGCTCAAGCTCTTTTTGCCGCTGGGTATTTCGTTCTACACCTTCCAGTCAATGGGCTACATCGTGGACGTTTACCGCGAGAAAACCGACGCTCAGCGCAATCCCTTCAAGCTGCTGCTGTTCGTGTCCTTCTTCCCGCAGATCATCCAGGGTCCTATCAGCATCTACGACCAGCTTGCCGCTCAGCTCTTTGAGCCGCATGAATTTGACTTCACCCGCATGAAGCACGGCATGGAGCTTATCCTCTGGGGCTTCTTCAAAAAGCTCGTTATCGCGGACAGAGCGTACATACTTATCGGCGCGGTCGAGAAGGACTACGCCCAGTTCGGCGGCACCACTCTGACATTCACGATCCTGCTCTACGCTCTGCAGCTTTACGCCGACTTCTCGGGCGGTATCGATATCTCACGCGGTGTGGCGCAGATTTTCGGAATCGACATGATTGACAACTTCAAGCGTCCGTACTTCTCAAGATCCATCAACGAGTACTGGCGCAGATGGCATATTTCTCTCGGCGCATGGCTTAAGAATTACCTGTTCTATCCCATCGCGATGTCCAATGTATTCATCAACGCGGGCAAGAAGATGAAGGGTACTCGCTTTGGCAAAACCGCTGCGGGCTCTCATATCGCAAAGGTACTTCCCACCAGTGTTGCATCGCTTATCGTATTCCTCGTAGTCGGCGTCTGGCACGGCGCGGACTGGAAATACGTCGCGTTCGGCGTATGGAACGGCGTTATCATCATGGTAAGCATAATCATGCAGCCGCTCTTTGACGGCGCGGTGGATAAGCTGCGTATCAGCCGCAAGAATCCGTTCTTTATCGGCTTCCAGGTTTTCCGCACCCTGCTCGTTGTGCTCGTAGGCTATGTGTTCGACGTAGCGCCCTCGTTCGGGGAAGGCATGCGCACGCTGCAGCTGTTCTTTACGGGACAAAATTTCTCCGCGGGTATAGAAGAAATCAGCAAGCTCGGACTTGTTGCGTCGGATTACATAATCCTGCTTATCGGTGCGATAATCATACTGATCGCCAGCATTATCCAGGAAAGACATCTCGATACAGATATCCGCACAATGCTTGACCGCAAGCCGGTCGCGCTGCGCTTTTTGCTGCTCTATCTCGGCGTCATGACAGTCGTGATTTTCGGCATCTACGGCTCGGGCTACAACGCCGCGGACTTTGTATACATGCAGTTTTAAGGGGAGGTCGGAAACAAGATGAAATTTCAACATTACGTTACACGCACCGTAAAAACTGCCTGCTTCTTCCTGACGATCATGGTATCCTGTCTTTTGCTGCAGCAGTATTTACTGCGCAATGTAGACCACAACAGCCTGCGCGTTGAGGGCTTCTATCAGGAGGAGCGCGACTCGCTCGACGTTGTATTTATCGGCGCGAGCGATATCTACACCAGCTTCATGCCCGGCAGAGCATATGAGCAGCATGGCTTTACGAGCTACCTTCTGGCTTCGGAATCCATTACCTCCGAGGGCGTAATCACCGCCGTCAAGGAGGTCGTCCGCACACAGCATCCCAGCCTCATTGTCATTGAGGCGAACGCTTTCCTGTACGGCGACAGCGACAACGAAACGAATGAGGCGCATGTCCATAAGTTCTTTGACAATCTGCCGTTCAGCATCAACAAGCTCAACTATATCAATAAAAAAGTCCCCGTTGACCAGAAATGGGAGTATTTCTTCCCACTCATCAAATACCACGGACTGTGGAATGAACTGCCCGACCGCGTGAATATGATGCAGAGTAACTTCTCGCTTGATGTCCGCGGCTACAACGTCCTCAAGGGCTTCCGCACCACCGCGAAGGTGTTCAAATCCGACACCCCGAGCTTCAACGAGAAGATCACGCAGGAAAAGGGCGAGCTTGACCTCGACCCCAAGCTCGAGAAAAACCTGCTCGACCTGCTCGCCTACAGTAAGGAGCAGAACCTCAACGT
>ONDL01000071.1 GCA_900316555.1 uncultured Eubacteriales bacterium
TGTCGCAGAATACCATCCAGTCCTCAAGAGGCGTTCCGCAGAATTTGCAGTTTTTCGCCATTTGCTCCATCTCCCTTGTTGTTAAAATATATATATTTATTATAGAAATCTTGATTGTTTTTGTCAATGATTATTTCGCCATTGTCCGAATTGTCATTGTCAGGGCGATTTGCGCCAATAAATGAAAGGTGTCGCAAAAACCCTTGAAAAAACAAGGTGAATGGCTTATAATAAGTATTAGTTTTTGATTTGGAGGCGCGTATGAAGGTTTTTATTACGATTTTGGTTTGTAAGCTGCTTCGTTTTGTCGGCAAGCTCATCGGCAAGGGCAGCAGCTTCCCGGGACAGATTGCGCTCAAGCTGTGTCCCGATATTCTCAGCAGGGTCACACTTCCCGAGTACATCATCGCAGTAACGGGTTCAAACGGCAAGACGTCTACCGTTGAGATGATCGCCCATATCCTGAGCAAGAACGGAAAATCCGTCTCGTGGAACCGCGAAGGCTCCAACCAGATCGAGGGCGTTACCACTCTTGTGCTCAGCAACGCGACCATGGGCGGCAAGGTGAAGAGCGATATACTCTTGATTGAGAGCGACGAGCGTTTTGCGCGCTACACTTTCAAGTACATCAAGCCCACACATTATGTTATCACTAATCTCTACCGCGACCAGCTGACCCGAAACGGCCATCCCGAGTGGGTGTTCGACGCGCTCAAGGACAGTATCTGCGACGGCACCCAGCTTATCCTCAACGCCGACGATCCTCTTGTATCGCTTTTTGGAAAGGACAAAGAGGACGTTATCTGGTTCGGCGCGGACAAGCTTTCATCTGATACCGAGACGCTCGAGAGCGCGTACAACGACGGCGCGTATTGTCCTGCCTGCCGCAAGCCGATGACATATTCGACCTATCATTACAATCACATCGGTCACTATAACTGTACCTCCTGCGGCTATAAGCGCCACGATACCGATTATACCATCACCTCGGTTGACCTCGACGGCGGAGAAATGATGATTGACGGCAAGTACCGCATAACTCTTGCGCTTAAATCCCTGTACAATATCTATAACATTCTCTCCGCTTACACAGTCGCGCGGATTGTCGGCATTGACGGCGCTGAGATTGCCTCGGATATGAACGACTATGTGCTCAAGAACGGCAGAGTCATCACCTTTGAGCTCGGCCGCCGCCGCGGTACACTGCTCACCTCAAAGCACGAGAACAGCATTTCCTACGACCAGAGCCTAAGAGTTGCTTCGGCGTACAAGGAGGGCTGCGACGTTATGATTATCGTCGACGCGGTCAGCAGAAAGTACTTCACAAGCGACGTTTCGTGGCTGTGGGATATTGATTTTGATATGCTCAAGAGCGAGAATGTCGGTGAAATCGTCCTTGCGGGCAAGTACGTGAACGACCTCGCGCTCAGATTTGAGTACACGGATATTCCCGCGGAAAAAATCCGCTGCTTTGAGGATATCAACGAGGCTGTGAACTACCTCGACAGCGACAGGAAGGAATATATCTACGCGATTACCTGCTTCTCTGACAAGGGCAAGTTCCTCGCGCGTGTTAAGGGTGAATGATATGAAAATTTTACATATGTACCACGACGTCATGAATCTCTATGGCGAGTACGCCAACGTCCTCGCGGTTCGCGACATGATCATCAAGAGCGGCGAGTCCTGCGAGGTAGTGAAAAAGAGCTATGGCGACGACGTGAATTTTGATGAATATGACTTTGTGTATATCGGTTCGGGCACCGAGCGAGGTCAGAAGTCTGTTCTCGCGGATTTCCTGCCCAAGCGCGACGCGTTCAAGGCGTATGTCGACAGCGGCAAAGCAGCGCTTCTCACAGGCAACGCCTTTGAGATGCTCGGAAAGACCATAACCGACTGCGACGGTAATGTTTTTGAGGGACTGAGCCTTTTCGACTTTACCGTAACAGAGCAGAACAAGACCCGCAATACCGCCGACGCGGTATTCACAGCTGACTTTCTCAGCCAACCTCTTGTTGGTTTTATCAACAAGTGCAGCGAGATCAAGGGCATCGACAAGCCTATGTTTACCGTAAAGCTCGGTCTGGGCAACTGCAGCGACAGCACAGGCGAGGGCGTGAGAATGAATAATCTTTTCTGTACCCACCTCACAGGTCCGGTTCTAATGAAGAATCCGGAATTTCTGACCTATATCAACAAGCTTATTACGGGCAAGGACGCGGAACCAAATCCTCTCGCGGTCAAGGGTTACGAGGTGACGGTCAGGGAACTGCAGGCGCGTATGGAGCAGTAAATCAGCATAATTAACATTATCATGAAAAGCGACGAAAGGCACAGCATTTATGTGCCTTTCTTTTTTATATGATAATTGTTACAGGATTGCAATATATTTAGAGCGTGATTTACTAATTACACATAAATTTTTCTGAAAACCAAACTGAAACTACAAAAATCATCAAAAAAATTCTGTGAATTCTCTGTGAAAAAATGACAAAAATGGTTGACTTTTGTAATCGAATCGGTTAAAATAAAATGGAACTTTCTTTTGGAGAATTTTAATTTAGAATTTTGGAGGTGAGCTTTTGAGAGGTTTTATCAAAAAAACCGCGGCTGTCATGCTTTCTCTCGCCGTAACAATCGGCTTCTGCGGCGTCGCCAACGCCCAGTCGGCAAGCACGGATTCAGATGAGACAACCGAGCTTTTTGTCCGCGCCTCGCAGATCAGCGACTACGGCACCTACAGCGCCATTCAGTCGGCGCTAGATACCGCGCGATGCGGCGCGAGCGAGAACAATATCTACCGCGTCACGGTAGAGCCGGGCAGCTACGACCTCACAAGGGCGCTTCACATATACAGCAATACAATTCTTTCGCTCGGAGGGGTAACCCTTAACCGCAACCCCGAGGCGACTGCAAATATGCTTCGCACGGGCGATTACGATAGCGAGAATTCGGGTGCGACAGGGTACGATGCCCATACCAATATCCTCATCGAGGGCGGTATTTTTGACGGCGGCGGCACATCGAACACGATGATCAAGGTCGCACACGCCAAGGACTTCACCATGAAGGGCGTGACCTTCCAGAATGAGCATAACGGCCATATGATGGAAATCGCGGGCGTCGACGGGTTCAATGTCCTCGAATGCACCTTCCGCGACCAGTATATGGACGCTGACGAGGTCGGTTATGAGGCGATCCAGCTCGATATCCTCAAGAGCGGACACATCGTCCAGTGCCGTTCGGAGGCGCTGACGATGAAGAATATCCGCATCGAGAACTGCGATTTTACAAACTGTCCGAGAGGAATCGGCACCCACACCGCGATTCTGAACGCGCCGTTTGACGGAGTGAAGATCCGCAACAACACCTTTACCGATATGACCAGCGCCGCTATTCAGGGCATGAACTGGAAGAATGTCGAGATTTCCGGCAACGTTATCGACGGAACTCCCAGAGGAATCGCGATTTACTCAATGTTTGACGGCGGTCAGGGAATGTATCCCGCGAGCGTTCTCGCGGAGGAGGGCAGCACCTCGACCGGTATTTCCGAGGACTATATCCGACCGACCGACAGCAATATTCTGATTTCCGACAACACTATCAAGAACTGCGGCACCGTAAAGGACATATACGCGCCTTACCAGTACGCCGGCATTTCGGTAATCGGCAAGGTCGTTTCAAAGAAGTATTCCGCTTTTGAGGACGGAAGCGGCGCGCTGCCGAAAGGCGACTACTACCTGACGGGAATCAGGATTTTCGGCAATACAATCGATTGCCGCGGCTATGGTATCCAGCTCAGCGACGCAAGCTGCGTCGATATGGGCAACAACCTTATCCGCTGTTCAGCGAACGAGTTTGACAAGGTCAAGTACCACGGCATCGCGATGACCGACGACAGCGTTGTCAAGACAATCAGCGGCTGCGATATCGAGGGCAGTCTCAACAGCGGCATCTATGCCGACGATTCGTGGATAGGTACGATTTCCGACTGTCGTGTGGCAAATTCGGGAGCCGACGCGATCCAGCTCAACAATTCAAGCTCCGCGCAGGCGGTCAAGAACAACTATATCAGCGGCACAAAAGACTGCGGAGTTGCCGCGATGAGCAAGTCAAAGATTTCAAACGTCAGCGGAAACACGATCCGCGAGTACAAATACAAGGCGGTCTATGAGGCGAAGGACGCCAAAGCCACCTCAGGCAAAAACTACAGCGCTGAGGCAGAGCTTGAGTCGATTTCCCTCAACTGGAACAAGATAACCATGGGCATAGGTGAGAGCTACGTATATTCAATCACCTCGTCGCCTGCCGAGGCAAAGACCTGCTTCATGTGGACAACAAGTGACCCGAGCGTCGCTCAGGTTGAGTACGACGGCAGGATTCGCGCCGTAGGCAAGGGCTCATGCGAGGTCACCGTCACTTCGGGCAACGGAGTTTCGGCGTCGAGCTATGTACGGGTTTTTGATGCGCCGGACAGCATTTCGCTCAACAAGAATATGCTCACGCTCGGCGAGGGAGAGCAGTTTGATTTGAACAGCTCACTTCCCGAGGGCACGGCTGCTCAGAAGGTTTACTATTACACAAATAATTCCGACAGCGTGTCTGTGGAGAAGATCGGCGGATTGGTTACCGCCAAAAAGGTCGGTACCGCTACGGTTGTAGCTAAGACCTACAATGAAAAGCCCGCAAGCTGCAATATCATCGTAAAGAAAGCGCCTAAGTCGATAAAGCTCGACAAGGAAAAGCTCAATATCGGCTCAGGCGAAAGACTCACGCTAAAGGCGACAATCACCGAGGGTTCCGCTTCGGCGATCACCTTCTCGTCGAGCGATGAGAGCGTTATAAGAGTTGATCAGAAGGGCAATATTTTCGCTGTAACAATGGGTAAGGCGACAGTAACTGCCTCGACCTTCAACGGATTCAAGGCGACCTGCGAGATCACAGTAGGCCCGCCGCCAAAGTCGATATCGCTCAATAAGACAAGTGTTACTCTCAAGACAGGCGAGAAAGCTCGGCTTGAGGCAGTCCTCGAGGACGGTATGTCGACTGTGACCTACAAGTCAAGCGACCCTAATGTCTGCAAAGTCAACAGCGAAACAGGCGAGCTGACCGCTAAGTCAACGGGCGGCGCGATCATCACGGCGACCACACACAACGGCAAGTCTGTCAACTGCGAGGTCAAGGTTATCAACATAAGTTAAAATTCTCGAACGGTTGGATTTTTCCGGCCGTTCTTTTTTTGTTTGATATTTGGGATAAATATTTTGAAAATGCTTTGACTTTTACGCTTTTATATGGTAAAATTTTAGAGTATGAAAATATTTGGAATACTCCAAGGAGGCAACTATGAATTCCAAGCTGAAAAACGACGCTACGGATTTTTTGTTTGACGCGATACTTTCCCTCGAAACCAAGGAGGACTGCTATCGGTTTTTTGAGGATTTATGCACAAGCGCTGAGCTCAAGGCGATGTCACAGCGTCTTGTAGTAGCGAAAATGCTCACCGAAAAGAAGGTATACACCGAAATCGTCAAGGAAACAGGCGCTTCCACCGCGACAATCAGCCGCGTCAAGCGCTCGCTTTTTGACAACGATACATACGGCTATTCTCTCGTCCTCGACAAGATGAACGGCAAGTCATGATGGACAGCTACAGCGATTTCGCGAGGTTTTACGAATCCCTCATGGAGGACGCGCGCTATCCCGAACGCGCGGATTACCTGCTCAGTCTTTGTGCGCGGTTCAATCACGAAACAGGTCTTTGTCTTGACCTCGCCTGCGGCACAGGTTCGCTGACGCGTGAGCTGCAATCGCGGGGAGTGGATGTTTTCGGTGTTGACGGAAGCGAGGATATGCTTTGCGAAGCGATGCGCGGCGACGGTATACTGTACATCTATCAGGATATGCGTGAGCTCGAGCTTGCGGAGAGCATCGACACCTGCTTCTGTACTCTCGACAGCCTCAACCACCTGACCGAGCTGTCTGACGTTGAGGAAACGCTTTTTCGTGTCGGAAGGTACATGAACGGCGGCGGACTTTTTATATTTGACGTCAACACCCCTTACAAGCACCGCGAGGTTCTCGGCAACAACGCCTTTACAATCGAGAACGACACAGTTTTCTGCGCGTGGCAGAACGTTACCGAGGACGGCGTTCTCACCGAGATTCTTCTGGATTTCTTTGAGGAACAGGATGACGGCTCATATCAGCGCTTCAGCGAGCAGTTTTGTGAGCGGGCTTATTCGGCCGTGGAGCTGACAAACGCGCTCGAGAAGGCAGGCTTCGAGCTTCTTGCAGTCTACGGTGATTTCACATACGAACCGCCCGCGGATGATGAACAGCGCGCGGTCTATATCGCGAGAAAGAAAGGTTAATTTATGGATAAAATTATACGCTGTATAACAAGCGACGGCGCGATAATGGCTTCGGCTATCGACGCGTCGGATATTGTTTTTACCGCAAAGAAGCTGCACAATCTCAGCCGCAGCGCGACGGCGGCACTAGGCAGACTTCTCTGCGCTACCTCGATGATGGGCAATATGCTCAAGCAGAAGGACGCATTTATCAATCTCCGTGTCCTCGGCGACGGCGAGATGGGCGCTGTAGTCGCTGTTGGCGACAGCCGAGGCAATGTTCGCGG
>ONDL01000072.1 GCA_900316555.1 uncultured Eubacteriales bacterium
ACTGAGTCTGTGGTTTTCGTCAGTGTATTTGCGGAGAATATCCAGAATATTCATAATCAATAGCTTTTTGGGCGGCTTGGCATACATCACTCTCACCTCTGATACCATTGTAGCATATGGCTTTTCCTTATGCAATAAATATATACGAATTAGTGGTAGTTTTTCGGTACATCAGCAGCGTGAGATATTAAAACCATACCGGAAAGGTTGCCTTAAGTGTCGCAGGAGAACTGTCAAAATTTGCGACGCATAAACAAAGAAAAGCTATTTCTGCCATTGCTGAAAATGCTGATAGGAATTCCGACAAATTTAAAATTGAATAGTAAACGCCGCGCTTGACATTACCTGTTGAGCGCGGCGTTTTTAACTTTATCGGGACGGGATTTAGATTTATGATGAGGGGTAAAGCAAATTGTTTTTCGATGGGCGAGACAGCCATGAAATTTGAGTTTGGCTAACTCGAAAAAGCATCATTCAGTCGTTCTCAGACACGAAAAACATTCTTTTTCGACCTAATGAAAAATTGCTGGTCTTTTGATGCTGTTCCGAAATCTTTTGTCGGTTTTGGACTCGAATTTGCATAAATCACTTTAACGACTTGCAAAAATCAAAACACGAAAAAAGGCTTGAAACCGACGTTTCAAGCCTGAGAAATCCAGTAATTATGCGGGGAATTAAGTCGCGGTTGACGTTTGGAGACCGCTGCTCTACCAACTGAGCTATACCCCTAAATAAAAAATGCTGCGTGGTGAGCCTCGCTCACCTGCAGGAAATATGATACCACAGACACGCGGTTTTGTCAAGCGTTTTTCAACACAAAAACGCCAATTTGAATAAACACACTGTTCTCCGCGTGCGCGACGCACGTCAATTACATTTCATTATCAGGGATATCGCGTGCAGAATAGCTTGTTTGCGCACGTGAATGACGTGCTTTCTGACCACTGCTCAACTGTGTTATAGAACCTGAAAAGGACACGTAATTTTTCGGCGGCTGCGATGTGACTGGATATTTCTTTCAAAAAATGTCTACTTGAAAGGGGCAGGGGGCGATTACGTTTCGGGCGGACGCTACGGCAAGTTCCTGTTCGCCAGCCAGTTTTTCCAGCTGTTTTCATACGACAGGCAGGGCTATATTTCAAACTTCTACTGGAATTTCTACAATCCTCTCATGCGCAAGATCCTGAGCGATACCGCTTCTACGCGCTATACGGAGGAGACAAAGCACCACGAAGAGGTTTCGCGCGTAAACAACGGCAAGTTCCAGGTTCTCGAGGACGGCAAGTGGAAGTCAATCAGCCTTAAGGCGGTTGCTATTAACGCCTGCGAGCCGGGAAAAACAATGTACACCCGCGACTTTACCTTCTATGAAAAGCTTATTGAAAACGCGTCAGAGCTCGGCGCGAACTGCATAGTAGCCAAGGATCTGCTGCCGCCGGAGTTTTATACCGCAGTCAGCCGCTTCAACAAGAAGGAAGGTAATTCCAAGGTCTATATTATGCAGCAGATTCGTCTGCCGTGGAACTGGCTCAATGTTGCGGATCCGTCAACGGGGATTTTGAGGTGTATGAATTATCGATCGAAGCTATGCGTCAGTACCGCGACCAGAGCGGCGACGAGGGCGTAGACGTGATAATCGACGAGGTCAACGAGCAGGCAAAGCCTGTGGAAATCTACGCGGAAATGCTCGAAAACGGAGATGTTTACCGCAAGAGCTACGCCTGCCGCAGACTGTCTGATCTGGGAGCCTCGCAGTACCGCGACGAGCTTCGCAAGTATGTGGACAACAAGAACCGCGACCTCGCCTACAACGCGGCGATGGGACTCGCGAAGTTCGGCGATACCGACGTCGTTGCGGAATACCTGCTTTCAATCCAGGATGACAGAATGTATTTCGCGCGCATTGTCAACGAGTTTTTCGACGTTTTCTCGGGCGACAGGGTTGAGCTTGCCTCAAGGCTGTTCGAAACCTGCAACCCTTATATGAAAAATACTATCATCAAGGCGATTGCTCACTTCAGGCTCGACGCGTTCCGTCAGATGTATCTCTCGGGCGCGACGGGCAACAACCAGCAGCATAAAATCGCCTGTATCAAGGCTCTTGCCGAATTCGGCTATGAGGAAGACGAACAGATCCTGCAGATGGCGGCAAAGGACAGGGATTCAACGAGCTGGCTATATGCTGGACACAGGGTCCTATGTCGATCGGAGATATCCGCAGTCAGCGCAGACGCTGGCAAATCGGACTGATGGACACCCTTGTCTCGCACTGGAGCATGACATTTAATCCGCGCTACGGCATGGTCGGATTATTCTCAATGCCCTACAACTGGATTTTCGATCTCTCTTATCATGGGCGAGCTGAATATGTTCTTCTTCGTCATGTATTTTCTGTTGGCGGTAATTCTGGGCGTCATTCTGTCCGAGGGCAGTCTTGTGCTGGAACAGTACACCCACCGCGCGGCAATGACTGCCAAGCAGAGCATTTCCATTTCGATCTACGCGATTCTCGAAAACTTCGGGTACCGCCAGATGATTTCCGTTTTCCGTCTGGAGGGTATCCTCAAATACAGAAAGCTCAGAAAAACCTGGGGCAAAATCAAGCGCAAGGAGTTTGAGCAATGAAAAAGTACGTTATCGCGGTCGTCGCAACAATCGCTACTCTGTTTCTGCTGGCTCAGACTGGCTTGCTGGCGCCGTTCGGTATAAAGCAGCTTTCCTTTACTCGGGAAAACGGCGACAAGGACGCGCCGCAGCAGCAAAACGAGGAGTTTACCGATACTGTCAACGACCTGAGCTACAAATTCAAAACCGAAGGAAAATCCTTCTATGTCTACAAAAACGGCGGCTGGCAGGAGGAGCTTATGACGGGCGTCAATATCGGCGCTTCCGAGCCCGCGCTTTTCCCGGGCGACCTGACCATCAGCTATGACACATATCTTCGTTGGTTCGAATACATCAGCGAAATGAACTGCAACTGCGTCCGCGTATATACCACAATGCGTCCGCAGTTCTATCTCGCGCTCAGGGACTTTAATGAAAAAGCCGAAAAGCCTGTTTATCTATATCAGGGTATCTGGGTCAACGAGGACGATATCGAGCGCTTAGGCGATGTTTACGCCGAGAACGAGAAGATTCTCAGCGGGTTCAAGACCGACGCGATCTCACTTGTTGACGTTATCCACGGCAACGCACTTATCCCTGAGTCGGCAGGCAAGGCTTCCGGCACCTACCGCACGGACGTTTCGCGTTGGCTCGCCGGCTGGATCATCGGCATAGAGTGGGATCCGAATCTTGTTCTGAACACAAACGAGCAGCACCCCGATATGAGCGACTACGACGGCAAATATCTCTACACCCAGTCCGCGACCCCATTCGAGGCGTTTCTCTGCCGTGTGGGCGACGCGATGATAGAGCACGAAACCGACGAATACAAGTTCCAGGCTCCGCTCGCGTTCACAAACTGGATCACCACCGACCCGCTCAGTCACCCAAACGAGCCGCATTACGACGAGGACAAGGCGACCGTCAACACCGAGAACGTAAAGTTCCGCAATTTCGGCGCGGGTATGTTCGCGTCATACCACATCTATCCCTACTATCCCGACAGCCTGAATTATCAGGAGGACTACCTGAAAAAGACAGACGAAAACGGCAAGGTGGATACCTACACCGCGTATTCCGTGGCAGCTCCTCAACGTCATGGATCCGTCGTCAAAACAGCAGATGAGCGATTTTTGGCAGGAGCAGGTGTTTGCGCCGCAGGACTATGATTCTTTCAGCTTTGGCATGGGCGTCTGCACCGACAAGAGCAAAAAATCCATTTCCTTCGGAGGCAGCTACACCTATACCGGCTGGAATACTCCGACCTGGCATGAGCGTCTGAAACCTTCATATTTCGAACTCCAGGAATATATCAGGCAGTACAGAGAGAGCAGCAAGGCAGAACCGACCAAATGAACGCGAAAGGAGCTTACCGATGAAGCGAATAACCGCTCTGATACTGGCGGCGGCGATGATCGCGCTGACGCTCGCGGGTTGCTTTGAACAATCGGCGTTCAGCGCCGCACCGGCGCGGCTTGACCTGCCTGATACGGGCGATATCCGAATGCCGTTCTTTGCGTCAGACAACGGATATTTCTACCGGCGCACCTCGGACGGCAGCGGAGAGAAGGTCTACATCAAGGGCGTGAATATGGGTCTTACTGAGCCGCAGACCGACCTCAAGAGTCCCGACACCACATATGACACCTTCATGGAATGGTTCCGTCAGATTGCGGCAATGAACGCAAGCACCGTCCGCGTTTTCACGGTGATGAATCCGAAGGACTTGAAAACGCAGTATAAACGGCCGCTTCTTATCGCGGAGTACGGCTTGTCCACCTCGCGCGGAGTGGCGCATATCGGCATAAACAACTATCAGCAGGGCGGCTTGAACGAGGACGAACAGGGCTGGCTCAACGCGCGAATGACCGCCGATATCCGCGAGGCTGGCTGCTGCGGAGGACTTCTTTTCTCGTGGCAGGACGAGTGGTTCAAACGCACATGGAACATTGACATGTACTACCCCGACGACCCTGCAATGCGCACGCACGACCTCTCGTCCGCCGAACAGGGCTACGGCTTGCTTGGCTTTGATACGAGCGATATCTATCCGGACGGCGACGCTTCGGAATGGACTCAGAGCATCGGAGTGGGAGAGAGCCGCGTCTGCGTTCAGTACGACGCTGATTATTTGCATCTTCTCGTATCGCTGCCGAAGGACTTTGACTTTGACAACGATACCTATTACGTGCCCATTCAGATAACCGCCGAGGGCAGCAAATCGGCGAAGGACAAGGATCTTGAGTTTACCGAACCCGTCGATTACCTGCTCGAAATCAACGGAAAAGAAAATACGCGTCTGCTGTGTGACGCGTACCGTGATGTTTTCCACTATAAATATGCTGTTCTGCGCGGCATATTCGGCGAGGACGAGAAGAAACCTTTTGAGAAAAACAGCGGCGAATACCGCCCGATTCAAATGCTTGTCTCGAATGAGATGTATCTTCCCGACGAGGACGTCACAATTCCGCCTAAGTCTGTTGAGACAGGATTGTTGCGCTACGGAAACGCTAATCCTGCGTCAGAGGACTTTGATTCTCTCGCGGACTTCTGCCTTGCGGACAATCAGCTCGAAATCAGACTTGCCTGGTATCTGCTCGGAGTCAAGAACCCGCGCACAAAAGCGTGTATAGCGCCTCTGACGGGCTCAGAAATCGATTTTACGACCTTTGACGGTATAAGGACAGGTGCGGGCAAATCGGGCAAAATTGAGCTTTTTAACGCAAATTTCAAGGGGATAGACAATTTGACGCAAAAGCCCCGGCTGAAAAAATCATATACCCACATGACCCGCGCGTTTGCGGAGCTGTATGATAAAACGAAACCCTCCCGGAATTGACGGGAGGGTATTTTTGTGTCTTATAAATATTAAGCCTGCAGGTTTCTCTTTCCGGGGAAAACGACGGCAATCATGCCGGAGCCGACGTGTGAGCCGATGATAGGGCCGATTTCGCAGAGCTGAACTTCCTTGCAGATGCCCTTGATCGCTTTTTTGAGCTCCTTGGCGACCTCGGGGCTGTTAGCGTGTCCGATAAAGACGGTGGATTTCTTGAGGTTCTCGCCGTCTCTCTTCAGGTGCTTGACAAGAGTGTCGATAACATGGCTCTTGCCTCTGATTTTACCGACGTTGGCGAGCTTGCCGGTTTCGTCGCAGCTGATAAAGGGCTTGATCTGGAGCGCCTTGCCGAAGGTTGCGGCTACAGAGGAAATTCTTCCGCCTCTCTTGAGATGCTCGAGGTCCTCTACGACAAACCAGTGCGCAATGTTCTTTTTGGTGCTCTCGATGTAATCCTCAAGCTCCTCGATAGTTGCGCCTTCCTGATATTTTTTGCCTGCCATATAAACAAGAAGTCCAAGTCCCGCGGAATCGCAGCATGAATCGATAGCGATTAGCTTTCTGTTGGGATACTTCTCTCTGAGCTCCTCGACCGCGATCATGCAGGTGTTGAAGGTGCCGCTAAGACCCGTGGGAATGCCCGTGTAGAGCACGTCCTTGCCCGCCTTGAGATATTGCTCAAAGTAGCGCTTAAAGCCGTCGATGTTTATCTGAGTTGTTTTGGGATAAGCGCCCTCATCGATGAGGGCGTAGAACTCGTCGAGCTTCATCATGCGGCAGTCGGGGTAATGCATGTAGCACTTGTCCCCAATCTGAAATTCCATGGGAATTACGGCTACACCGACTTCATCAACCTGCTTTTGTGTAAGGTCGCAGGAAACGTCGGTCATAAAAACATACTTCATAACTTGACCTCCTTGTATATTTCTTCCTCTATTCTATCAAATGAACGGTCAAATGTCAATGAATATCTGCAACCCTATCGGCATATATATAGGGCAGGAGGGGTGGCTATGGACTGCAGATTATCCGACCTTCGGCACAAGGAAGTAATCAGTGAAATCGACGGTACAAGGCTTGGTTACGTAGATGACATAATTGTGGATACAAAATCATCAGCGGTTGTAGCTTTTGTAATATTTGCACGAATATTCTTCTTTGGAATATTCGGAAAAAGCGAAGATTATATTATTCCGTGGGAGAAAATTAAGCTTATCGGCGAAGACACGATCATAATTTCCTGCAAGACGCCGAAACCCGAGAAAAGGCCGAAAAAACGGCTATTTTTCGGGAAAAATTGAAATTTTTTACTTTCTAAAGATTCGGCGCATTCTACTACAAAACGCCAATAATTTTGTTGAAAATTAACAAGGAATATTTTTCTTAAGAAATTAAAAACCCGAGTTATTACAGGGCTGTAATAACGATTACAGCCCTTTTGGCGGGGGTAGACTTGCAATTTAATTTTATTTGTGTTTTAATACACTTAGAAATTGTGTGTTTGATAAAATTTAACGACTAAAGACGTAGCGCCGTCTGTAAAGCCCGCCCGCATATACATATTTATTTATATATACGCGTGAGCTTGGCGCTCAACTCCAAAGGAGGAAAAATTTTTGAGAGCTACAAATAATAAACACTATGGAAGTGAAACCCGCAGATATGCACAGCCTGCCAAGAAGGCAGAGAAAACCGTAAAGAGTCACAAGGGCGTCAAGATTGCCTCAGCGGTATGCGCAAGCCTGATCGCATGCGCAGCGCTGGTTATCCCGACAACAACTCTTGCTCCCAACGTTGACGCATATGAGGACAGCAGAGCTGCTTCCTTCTCAATCGGCGGTCTTGATCAGTTTTCGGCTGTCATCACCAACAACTGCGAGGAAGTAACTACCGCTCCCAACACTGAGGCGGTCACTGCCGCACAGGAAACCACAAAGGCAATCAAGGAGGCTTCCGCTTCCAAGGACGAGAAAAAGTCCGAGAGCTCAGCTTCCGATAAGAAAGAAGAGACAAAGTCTGAGGAGAAGTCCTCATCTTCCTCTTCATCTTCCGAGTCATCTTCAAAGAGCTCAGGTTCAGTCAAGTCAGCCAAGGCTGAGAGCTACGCGTCAGGTTATTCCGATGATTCCTACGCTGAGGTAGCTTCCTACGACGATGACGATGATAACGATTCGGTATACGCCGCGGATAACTCCTATTCGGACTATTCGGGCAGCTACCTGATTGATATTGCAAATCCCGATTACAGCTACAGCCCCTCAAGAGTAAGCCTGTCAAGCTACGACAGAGCAAAGCTCGAGAGACTCGTAATGGGCGAGGCAGGTTCTATGGGTTATCTCGGATGCGCGCTTGTCGCACAGTCCATCAGAGACGCCATGAACCGTTCAAACACAAGCTCGATCGATCAGATCATTTCGCAGTATCAGTACTTCGGTTCAACATCCATTGAGCCCAACTCCGACGTAAAGAGCGCTGTATCCTACATCTTCGATAACAACGGCGCGGCTGTACAGCACAGAGTAATCTGCTTCTACATCGGCTACAGCTCATGGCACGAGACCCAGACCTTTATCACACAGGTTGGCGGCGTTCGTTTCTTTGACCTGAACGCTTAACCCAAACTCAAATACACAAATTAAAATCAAGAGTTTTTGCAAGAAAACTCTTGATTTTTTTCTATTTTTATGGTATAATATATAAGCATTTCGCACGCCGACGCTTGTCGCAAAGGTGACAGCGCCAAAAGGCGCTGTTTTCAGTGACAAAATTCAGAGCGCGGCGGAGGTTTTAACCTAAGGAGGAAATTAAAATGGCAGTAGTTTCTATGAAACAGCTCCTGGAGGCCGGCGTACACTTCGGTCACCAGACCAGAAGATGGAACCCCAAGATGGCGGAGTACATCTTCACAGAGAGAAACGGTATCTACATCATCGACCTTCAGAAGAGCGTCAAGAAGCTCGAGGAGGCTTACAACTTCGTTCGTGAGCTTTCCGCAGAGGGCAAGAACATTCTTTTCGTAGGTACAAAGAAGCAGGCTCAGGATTCCGTTAAGGAAGAGGCAGAGCGTGCAGGCGCTTACTATGTAAACGCAAGATGGCTGGGCGGCATGCTCACCAACTTCGCTACAATCCGCAGAAGAATCGCTCGTCTCAAGCAGCTCCGCGCTATGCAGGAGGACGGCACATTTGATATCCTTCCCAAGAAGGAAGTTATCAAGCTCAACCTTGAGATCGACAAGCTCGAGAAGTTCCTCGGCGGCATCAAGGATATGACCGAGATGCCCGGCGCACTCTTCATCGTAGACCCCAGAAAAGAGAGAATCGCCGTATCTGAGGCAAAGAAGCTCAATATTCCGATCGTAGCTATC